>DAOTYI010000161.1:0-4526 GCA_034434895.1 Anaerolineae bacterium | reverse complement strand
CAGGATCGTCTCCAATCGCTGCCGGTTCTCGGGATGGCCCCGCAGGTCATGTTCCAGATAGATCGGATGATACACATAGCCGGTCGTCATGGCTCTGCTCCTTTCCCATGGGTCATTTGATTATACCATATCCAGCTTCGGCAGGCCAATAAGATGCCTTTTGCGATTTGACAGATTCCCGGCCTTTTGGTACACTGACTGCCGAAAAATGCGGGTTTTCGTGCCACCTGCCACCATTGCTCCAGGCTGGTTTGTGACCGGCATGGGTGAGGTTTCCCCTCTGCTTTTCGGCTGACAGGCCACGCCCGTCATCAAGACAACAGGCACATGGAGGGAAAGATGAGCAAGAGATTTCTCCCACTGGGTCTGAGTTGGGTGCTGATGCTGATCCTGGCCGGGGGCATCTGGGCTGCGCCGCCGGCCCAGGAGCCGCCTCCGCCCCGACCTTTGGGCATGGAGCTGGAACAACTGCCCTTCCTCGACACCGGCCCGGCGGAACCACCTGCACCGGAAGGCCTGGCCGCTCCCCTGACCGATGTCGCCTGGAGCAAGATCGCCTTTCAGTCCTACCGCGATGGCAACTGGGAAATCTATCTGATTGACGAACACGATTACCTGACCCGCCTGACCCACGATGGCGCATCGGACATCCACCCCCGTCTGAATCGCGGTTGCACCCGCATCGCTTTTGCATCTAACCGCCAAGGCAACTATGAGATCTATACCATGAACCTCGACGGCACGGGACTGATCCGGCTGACTGCCAACGATGCCAACGATGGGCAACCCTTCTGGTCCCCGGATGGCACACGGATCGCCTTCCAGTCCTATCGCGATGGCCAGTCCGAGATCTATGTCATGAACGCCGATGGGAGCGGCCAGACACGCCTGACGTGGGATGCCGGTTACGATGGGGAACCGGCCTGGTCGCCTGACGGCAACCGGATCGCATTCACCTCCGACCGGGGCGGGGGGTATCAGATCTGGGTGATGAATGCCGACGGCAGCGGGCAACAGCCACTTTCGACCCAGCCCTCCAGCGAAAACCCGGCCTGGTCCCCTGACGGCAGCCAGATCGCCTACGATGCCAATGGGGATGCCGACCGCTGGCAGGAGGTGTGGCTGATGAATGCCGATGGAAGCCATCAACATCAGATCTACGACCTCAACATGGAGCTAACCGATGCCTGGGTGCGCAGTTGGTCGCCAGATGGGCGGTATGTGGCCTTTACCAGAATCTCGTTTACCTACTATCAGGGTAACTGGTACTGGACCCAGGCCCGCCTTTACGCTCTGGATACCTTCCATGGCAATATCACCCTGCTAAAGGATGACAACACAGCCTGGCGACCTGACTGGCAGACGACCGATGGAGAGGCACCCACGTCGAGTGTGGCGCCTCTGTCTGCCCAGTCGCCAGGGCCGTTCACCGTCAGCTGGTCCGGCTTTGACACCGGGCCATCAGGATTCAAGAATTATGACGTGCAGGTCCGGGAAGGGGCTGGCGGGGTCTGGACCGACTGGTGGGTGGAGACAACAGAGACTTCAGACTCCTATCCCGGTGTGGGGGGACACACCTACTACTTCCGTAGCCGGGCACGGGATAACGCCGGCAATGTGGAACCGTGGCCGGCCGACGCCGATGCATGGACCACGGTGGAAGCGATTCCTCCTCACACAGCCGTATCCCCGTTGCCGGCCTATTTCCGCAATGGCCAGATCCTCCATTGGGGCGGTGGCGACCCCGGTGGCTCCGGGATCCAGAGATACGACGTGCAGTACAAGGACACGGCTGGCGGGGGCTGGACCGATTGGCACACAGGGACGTTGATTACCTCGGACAGCTTCCTCGGCACGGTGGGCCATACCTATCATTTTCGCTGTCGGGCAATGGATCGTGCCCAGAATGTGGAGTCCTGGCCCCCAGGCAACGGGGACACAACCGCCACCCTCTACACCTGGGGAGTGAGCGGCCATGTGCGCGACAATGCAGATGCACCGGTCACCGGAGCCGCTGTGACTACTGTGCCAGGGGCTTTCCATACCATCGCCAGTGGCCTGGATGGGGCCTATGCTGCCTACGTATTGGACGAGGTCCCCGGTTACACCGTTGCCTGGGACAAAGTCGGATATGGCAGCCTGCCCTCCACAGAGTTCGATGCCTGGCAGGATGCCCAGGTTGAGGTGATCCTGCCCCCTGCTGATAATGGGGTGCTGAATGGGGGCTTTGAGAGCGGCAACCTGGGGCTGGGAGACTGGCTACCGGGCGGTGAGATACTGCCGGTCGTGACCGACACCCTCCCTCATACCGGCCGTTACGCGGCCCTGCTGGGCCTCTGGAGTCCGGAATTCGCGCCCCCGTTGAACATACCCAACACCCCCCTGCTCCAGGACACAGAACCGCAGATCGCGATAGATGCGACAAGGGGAGTCCATGTTGTGTGGGCCTCTGATGCCGGTCTCTATTACGCCCACCGCAACCAGGATGGCATCTGGTCCAGCCCTGAAGAGATATCGTACGGACATGGTGCAACCATCCTGCCGCGCCTGGCCGTGGACGGCAACGGAACCGTTCATGTGGCCTGGAGTGAAGATATCACAGGCAGCAACGGCTGGGAGGTCTGTTATACCCAACGGACAACGAACGGCGTCTGGTCTTCCCCCGAGATCCTATCGAATGGCCCAGGGAGTGGATGGTTGCACAATATGGCTGTGGACCGAACAGGAGTGGCACACCTGATATGGCATGAGCCAGCATCTTTCTATGCCCGACGCAGCCTCGACGGCCATTGGTCAGATCCTGTTCAATTTGCTCCTGGCTATGACCCCAAGGAGGAGCAACTGGTGGCAGAGGAAAACGGCGTTGTTCATGCGGTATTCAGCCACGATTATAACATTCTCTATTACCTTCAATCTCCAGGGGATGGAACCTGGTCTGCCCCCTATCTGATTACACCCAATGGCCACAGCGTGCGACAACCTTATCTGATCATAGCCCCCGATGGCAGCCTTCATTGTGTGTGGAAAGAATTCAGTGAATCATACGGTTATCATCAACTATTTTATGCCCATACGGAAGGCGACGGCACCTGGTCCACACCACAAAGACTGTCCAATTCTCCCCACTACGACAAATATGGCTCCCAACTGGCCGCAGATAGAACCGGTGTGCTCCATGCCATGTGGTATACATATGATTACTCCAATGGAGGCCAGAGTATTTACTACGCCTGGCGGGGGATAGAGGGTACCTGGTCTGAACCGGAAGCGATCTTCCTCTCCCCTCTGTATGGGGTGGAAGACCCGAAACTGGCGGTAGACCGGCAAGGAACTGTCCACGTGGCGTGGCCGGGAGCTGATAAGGTATACTATGCCCGGAAGGCGAGTGGTGGTGCCTGGACCAAGCCGCAGGCGATTTCCGACGATCTCGACGGATCCTGGGTACAACTGGCGGTGGATGACAACGGATATGGGCACATCGTGTGGGCAGCAGAGAGCGACATCTACTATGTGTATGCTGGCCCCTCCTTTGCCAGGCAAACCGGTGATTCCTACATCGCCCAGGCCGTTTCTGTGCCTGTCACCCCCTCCACACCGGTGCTCTCCTTCCTCTACCAGCTCGGTGGCACCTCTGCGGCCAACAACACCTGGTTCAGCGTCCAGGTGGACAACGGCCTCTCGGCCACGACCCTCTTCTCCTCGACCGATAACACCGGCGGCTGGACCCACCGCTGGTTCGACATGAGCCCCTGGGCCAGCCAGACGGTCACCCTGACCTTCAACGTCCACGAGACGGCCGGCCGGCCCGTCGCCTGGGCCTACCTGGACGAGGTGACCGTCGGCCCGGCCTATCCCGACCTGTGGGTGCACAAGAACCCGGTCGCCGCCCTGCCCGGCCAGCAGGCCATCCTCACCCTGGCCTACGGCAATCGCGGCGGCGCGGCGGCCCACGGTGTGCGCATCACCGACACCCTGCCCGCCGAGTTGACCTTCATCGCCGCCAGCCCGCCGCCCCTCACCACCACGCCGGCTCTTGTCTGGGAGGCAGGCGACCTGGCCGCCAAGAGCAACTCTTTCACCCTCGTCGTCACGGCCACCGTGGATCCGACGGCTCCGCTGTGGAGCAGCTTCACCAACATAGCGAGCATCGGCGCCACCTCGCCAGAACTGGAGACGGCCAACAATCAGGCATCGGCGATCGTTTTTGTCGGCCGGCGGACCTATCTGCCGTTGGTCTTCAAGGTGTGGTAGGGGGCCGGCTGCCCCGCCTGGAGAAAGGGGGTGATTCTGGCTGCTTCTTGACCCGTTCCGGTCCCGTATGTCGTAAATATCAGACTGTCTCAGGATAAAATGGAGGAAAATATGATCCCCTTCAAACGTCTGGCACAATGGAATTGTTTGGGGGCGGCGCTGCTGCTGCTCTCCTGGTTGCTCAGCGGCTGTGGAGGGACGCCGACCCCCATCCCGCCGTCTCCTACCCAGGTTGTGCAGGCGCCGACCAACACACCCATCCCACCGACCAACAC
>DAOTYI010000160.1:0-28968 GCA_034434895.1 Anaerolineae bacterium | reverse complement strand
GGGTAGGGGTGAGGTCGAATCTAACATTGTCGAGGTAGTTATATCCTAAATCAGAATGGAGGGAGCAAAGAAAATGTCAATGACTACTACATTCATGACCTCACCCAAGTTCTATTTCACGTCCGAGTCGGTGACCGAGGGGCACCCGGACAAAATCTGCGATCAGATCTCGGATGCGGTGCTGGACGCCATCATCGCCGATGACCCCGACGCCCGCGTGGCCTGTGAATGTGCCGTCACCACCGGCCTGGTGCTGGTGATGGGCGAGATCACCACCACCACCTACGTGGACCTGAACAGTCTGGTGCGCGACATTGTGCTGGACATCGGCTACACCCGGGCCAAGTTCGGGTTCGACGGCGAGACCTGCGGGGTGCTTGTGTCCATCAAAGAGCAGAGTGCCGACATCGCCTTGGGCGTGGACAAGGCCCTGGAGGCAAAGCGGGGGGAGATGAGCGAAGCCGAGATCGAAGCCATCGGCGCCGGCGACCAGGGCATGATGGTCGGCTTTGCCTGCACCGAGACGCCGGAGTTGATGCCGATGCCGATCATGCTGGCCCATAAGCTGTGCCGCCGCCTGGCCCATGTGCGGCGGGATGGCACGCTGCCCTACCTGCGGCCCGATGGCAAAAGCCAGGTGACGGTCGAGTACGAATATGGCAAACCCAAGCGGGTGGATACGGTCGTTGTCTCGGCCCAACATTCGCCCGATGTGCCTCAGGACAAGATCCGCGATGACATTATCCGCCGGGTGATCAAATATGTCATCCCCAACGGCATGTTGGACGAAAACACCAAGATCTATGTCAATCCCACCGGCCGCTTTGTGACCGGTGGGCCGGCGGGCGATGCCGGGTTAACCGGGCGCAAGATCATGGTGGACACCTACGGCGGCATGGCCAGTCACGGCGGCGGCTGCTTTTCGGGCAAGGACCCGACCAAGGTGGACCGCTCAGGCGCTTATTATGCCCGCTATGTGGCCAAAAATATTGTCGCTGCCGGCCTGGCGGACCGACTTGAGCTTCAGGTGAGCTACGCCATCGGCGTGGCCCGCCCCCTGTCGCTGGCCATCGAGACCTTTGGCACAGCCAGAGTGCCCGACGAGAAGATCCTGGAGCTGATCCAGAAACATTTCGACTTTCGCCCGGCGGCCATCATCCGCGAACTGGACCTGCGCCGTCCGATCTACCGCGCCACGGCCGCCTATGGCCACTTTGGCCGCGATGATATTGACGCCCCCTGGGAGCGCACCGACAAGGCAGCCATCCTCCGCCAGGAAGCGGGCCTGTAGCTCTGGGGTGGGCAAAGGCAGTGCCTTTGCCCACCCCAGGATTGGACAGATCGGGCCGATCGGTGGTATAATGCCTGCCGTTAGCTTCGACGAGGAGGCGATGTTGGCCGGGGATCGGCAACTTGTGGAATTTCATCATGCGCCGCTTCAAAGCATCTCACGTCGCCTGGACAACAGACCTGTACGTGGAGGTGCTTTTTTGATTTGTGCGTAACCGCCTGCAACTGTGACGCGATCCGCCCACGCGGTGCGGACCGTATGACGCGGGTCACAACCCGCGCCGATGGGCCGCCGGAAAGACGAAGCATAGGGCCCCTGGTGTCCTTTGTGTCCCTGGTGGTTTTCAGACAGGCTCGAAAAGGATGAGAATGTGAAAGAGATTCAGGCGAACCGGATCACAGAGACGGTCGCCCGGTTGTGCATCGAGAGCAACTATTACCTGGGCGAGGATGTGGTGGCAGCCCTGCGCCGCTACCGTGAGCAGGAGATCTCACCGGTGGGCCGTGAGGTGCTGGATCAGATCCTCGAAAACGCCGAGATCGCCCGTCAGCAGCAGATGCCTCTCTGCCAGGACTGTGGGGTGGCGGTCGTTTTTCTGGAGTTGGGGCAGGAGGTCCACATCGTCGGCGGCGATCTGAACGAGGCGGTGGCCGAGGGGGTGCGCCGGGGCTATCGGGATGGCTATTTGCGCAAATCTATGGTCCGACAGCCCTTTTCGGCCCGGATCAACACCCAGGACAACACCCCACCGGTCATCCACACCACGATTGTGCCCGGCGATGAACTCAAGATCGTGGTTGCCCCCAAGGGGGGCGGCAGTGAGAATATGAGCCAGCTGGCGATGCTCAAACCGGCCGACGGCCGGGAAGGGGTGATCCGATTCGTGGTCGAGGCGGTGCGCAAGGCGGGAGCCAACCCCTGCCCGCCGATCATCGTCGGCGTGGGGGTGGGCGGATCGGCGGAGAAGGCGATGTGGCTGGCCAAACATGCCCTGTTGCGTCCGGTGGGCCAGCCCAGCCCCGACCCGGAGGTGGCGGCGTTGGAGGCCGACATCCTGGAGCGGGTCAACCGCCTGGGCATCGGCCCTCAAGGGTTTGGCGGCCTGACCACCGCCCTGGCCGTCCACGCCGAGACCTTTCCCTGCCACATCGCCAGCATGCCGGTGGCGGTCAACATCCAATGCCACTCCGCGCGGCATAAGGAGGCGGTGTTGTGAGGGCGGTGAACCGCTGGCGGGCCGAGGCAGAGCGCTGGTTCCGGCAGGCGGAGCGAGACTGGCAGGCCGCTTCGAATCTGTGCAAGAGTGGAGACTACAACTGGTCATGTTTTGTGGCCCAACAGGCGGCAGAAAAAGCAGTTAAGGCGATCCATGCCGCCCATGGAGAGGATGTCGAGCGCATCCATAGCATTATGATTTTGATCCAGGGCGATCGGCAGATTGGAGTCCAGCCGGTGACCGACCTGGAACATCTGGTGGATCGGGCCCGGGACCTGGATCGGATGTATATCCCAACTCGCTATCCCAACGGGGTGCCTTTTGGGATTCCGGCCGAGTTCTTTGGCCGGCAAAACGCAGAGGATTGTCTGCAATGGGCACAAAGCATCCTGGAAGCTGTCCGCCAGATATTGTCAGCTATGTAGCCTCCCTGGAGCGCCGACTCGCGCCCAAAGCGGTGATCCTCTTTGGCTCTCAGGCCCGGAGGGATACGCATCAGGCCAGCGACTATGACCTGCTGGTCGTGGCCGATAATTTGCCGGAGGATTATTGGCGACGGATCGATCTGCTGTGGCAGGACAAGCCGCCCCTGGTGGATGTCCTGGGGTTTACAGAAGAGGAGATGTGGGCCTGCCTGCACCGGGGATTGATCCTGGATGCGCTTCTGGAAGGACACCCTCTGGTAGGAGAGATCGGGGCCTGGCGACGACGGGCCCGGCGCTATCTGCGCCGTCATGGTTTGATCAAGAAATGGTTTGGCTATGTGCGCCGCTCACCGCCAGCAGGAGGAGAAGCCGATCATGCACCTGACAACGCCCTTGACCGATGAGGTCATCGAACAACTCCGCGCCGGCGACAAGGTGACGATCAGCGGCGTCATCTATGTCGGACGCGACGCGGCCCACAAGCGGCTGGTGGCGGCGTTGGATGCCGGCCAGCCGTTGCCTTTCGACCCCCAGGGCCAGATCATCTACTACATGGGGCCTTCGCCGGCCAAACCGGGCCAACCGATCGGGTCCGCCGGACCGACGACCAGTGGCCGGATGGACCCGTATGCGCCGCGCCTGATGGAGGTGGGGCTGAAGGGGATGATCGGCAAGGGAAACCGCTCGCAGCCGGTGCGCCAGGCGATGCAGAAATACAAAGCGGTCTATCTGGCGGCCATCGGCGGCGCAGGGGCGCTCATCGCCAGGAGCATCAAAAAAGCAGAGGTGGTTGCCTACGACGACCTGGGTGCCGAGGCGCTGCGCCGCTTAGAGGTCGAGAATTTTCCGGCCATCGTCGTCAACGACATCTATGGCGGCGATGCCTATGAGGAGGGCGTGAAGCGGTACAACCGGGAGTAGTGGGTCGAGAATAGAGGGTGGACGGGTTGGCGGCGGTTTGTGAGAAATATGATCTGAGTCTGGTCGTCTTGTACGGCTCCCAGGCCAGGGGCACAGCCCGGCCCGACAGCGACCAGGATGTCGGCGTGCTGAAACAGGAGGGGTTGGTCGGCGAGGAGGAGTTTTTGTCGCTGCACCTGGAGCTGAGCCGGGCATTGGGCATGGGGAACCTGGACCTGGTGGATCTGCGTCGGGCTTCACCCCTGCTCAAATACGAGGCAGCCCGCACCGGCCGGGCGCTCTATGAAGCCCGGCCGGGCACCTTCCGCCTCTTTCATACCCTCGCCTGGAAACTGTACCAGGATGACCATTTCGATCTCCGGCGGCTTGACCGCCTGTATGTGCGACAGTCTCTGCAGAGGTTGCTCCATGACCCGCGTTGAACTGGATGTCGTTTACCGCAAACTGTCGCGGATCAACGAAGATCTGGAGCTGCTTCGTGGGCTGTCTGCGATCTCGTTTGGCGATTATTTGCGACAACCGTTCTACAAAAAGGGGGCGGAACGGATGTTGCAAGAGGTGATTGAAGCCGCAGTGGACATCAACAGCCACCTGCTGGTCGCTGCCGGTTTTCCGGCGCCGGCCGATTATTTCCAGTCCTTCATCGAGGCATCTCAGAGCCTCGGTCTGTTCGACCGGGAATTTGCGATGCGGATAGCACCCAGCGCCGGCCTGAGGAATCGGCTGGTGCACGAATATAACAAATTGGATGATGCGATAGTTTTCGCCAGCATCCGGCAGATGCTTGATCTGGTTCCCCGGTATGTCCAGGCGGTTGTAGACTATCTGGCGCGGTTAGAGAGGGAAGGATGAGAGTCCGACTGTCGGCTGAATCGGTGCACAACGAACTGGTGCGCCGTGTCGAGGAATACAGCGGCCAGGACCTGATGGCCTGCTACCAGTGCGGCAAGTGCGCCGCCGGTTGTCCGGTGGCCTTTGCCATGGACATGCTGCCCAGCCAGGTGATCCGCTACGCCCAGTTGGGCCTGGTGGAACGCCTGACCGAGAGCAAGACCATCTGGCTGTGTGCCGCCTGCCAGACCTGCTACACGCGCTGCCCCAAAGGGGTGGACCTGAGCCGCATCATGGAGGCATTGCGCGAGATCGTGATGTTTGAACAGGGCAGCCACCTCAATTACGACGCCCTGCCGGCGGAAGAGCTGATGGAGTGGCCGCAACAGGCGTTTATCGGTGGACTGCGCAAATATACCGTGTGAGTCAGGTATCAGGGAATCAGGGACCTGGTACCGGCAGGAGAAGCCAGTTAGATGAAAGTATCCTATTTCCCCGGATGCACGCTCAATACAACCGGCAAAGGCTTTGACAACGCCGTGCGGGCCTCGATGGCGGCGGTCGGGCTGGAACTGGTCGAGCTGCCGGAGTGGAACTGCTGCGGCGCGACCTTTCCGCTCATTGTGGACAACATGCTGGAGCTGGCCGCCCCGGCCCACGTGCTGGTCGCGGCGCGGGAGGCAGGCAACGGCCCCCTGCTGACCACGGCCTGTACCACCTGCTACAATGTGCTCCGGCGCACCAATCATTTTATCCGTCACCATCCCGACGAACGGGAGCGGATCGAAGCCTTCATCGAGGCCGAGTACAGCGGCGAAGTAGAGGTCAAAGACATCCTGCACCTGCTGCGCGACCAGGTGGGGTTTGAGGCGGTGCGGGAAAAGGTGCAGAGGCCGCTCACCGGCCTGAAGGTGGCCTGCTACTACGGCTGCATGGTGCTCCGCCCCCCGGCGGAGGTGGCCTACGACGATCCGGATCATCCTCACACCCTGGATGATCTGATGGCTGCCCTGGGCGCGACGCCGGTGGATTTCCCGCACAAGAATGAGTGCTGCGGCGCCTACCTGGCGGTCAAGGATGCAGGCGTCACCCGGCAGATGGTCTATACCATCCTGAAATCGGCGCAGACAGCCGGCGCCGAGGCAGTGGTCACCAACTGCCCGCTGTGCCAGTTCAATCTGGACAAACAACAGGCCGAGATGCAAAAGCTGCACGCCAGCTACCAGCCTATCCCGGTGTTCTACTTCAGCCAACTGATGGGGCTGGCGTTGGGCCTGGAGAGTGGGGACTATGGCTGGGAGCGGCACTATGTCAATCCCGGGGCGGCGCTCGACAGGTTTGTGGAGGTGGTAGGATGAGGTTTTTTACGGCTGTTGTCGAAAAGTGCCCTGATACGAACTTGTACGTCGGCTACGTGCCGAATTTTCCAGGGGCTCACTCGCAAGCGGAAACACTGGATGAACTGCGTCAGAACCTGTACGAAGTGATCGAGATGTTGCTGGAGGACGGCGAGCCAATTCTGGAAACTGAGTTTGTCGGCACTCAGACCTTGATGGTTGCCTGACGATGGGGACCAAAGCTCCCGTCCTCAAGCCCGGGCAAGTTGTGGCGATCCTGGAAAAGATGGGGTTTGTTGAGGTACGTCAGCGGGGATCTCACGTTCAGTTCCGACATCCAGACGGACGCGGCACGACTGTACCTGTGCACAAAGGACGGGACATCTCGCCCATCTTGTTGCGGCAGATTGCCAAAGACATCGGCGTTACGATAGACGAGTTCCTCAGCTATCGGTAAGAGATGCTTCTATGACCAAATATGGTGGCTACAGCAAGCGCGTGCTCATCGTTGGGGCCGGCATTGCCGGGATGCAGGCGGCGTTGGACATCGCCAATTCGGGCTATGAGGTGGTGCTGGTCGAAAGGCTGCCGTCGGTGGGCGGGCACATGCACCAACTGTCAGAGACCTTTCCGACGCTGGACTGCGCCCAGTGCATCCTGACGCCGCGCACAGTGGATGTGGGCCGCCACGAAAAGATCAGGCTCCACGTCTATTCCGAGATCGAAGCGATCAGCGGTGAAATCGGCAACTTTCAGGTGCGCATCAGGCGGAAACCGGCCTATGTCAACTGGGAGCTGTGCACGGCCTGCGGGGCCTGCACCGAAAAGTGTCCGACCCCGATCCCGGTTGAATTCGACCGCCGTCTGGAGATAGCCCGGCTGATGCGCAGCGGTCAGGTGCGGCATGAGGGCACCGGCAAGGCGATCTACACCCTGTCGCCCCAGGCGGTGCCCAAGAAGCCGGTGATCGATCCCTCCTATTGCACCTGGTTCCAAAAGGGCAGGTGCCGCCTGTGCGAAAAGGTCTGCCCGGTGGGCGCGATTGACTATGAACAGCAGCCGGCCTGGTTCGAAGAGCGGGTGGGGGCCATCATCCTGGCCACCGGCTTTGAGCTTTATCCGTTGAGCAGACTGGGCGAGTATGGGGCCGGGCAGGTGCCTGACGTGATTGATGCCCTGGCCATGGAGCGGCTGCTTTCCGCCTCGGGGCCGACAGCGGGGGTGGTGCGCCGCCCCTCCGACGGCCAGATGCCGCGTGAGGTGGTCTGGATCCAATGCGCCGGCTCCCGCGATCCGGAACTGGCCATGCCCTACTGCTCTAAAATCTGCTGCATGTATAGCGCCAAGCAGGCCATGATCTACAAGCACAAGGTCCATGATGGGCAGGCCTATATCTTTTACATTGACATCCGCTCGGCAGGCAAACGGTACGAGGAGTTTATCCAGCGGGCCATGGAGGAGGACCGGGTCCTCTATCTGCGGGGCAAGGTGAGCAAGGTCTTTCGGGAGAACGGCAAGGTGGTGGTCTGGGGAGTGGACACGCTCACCGGGTTGCCGGTGGAGGTGGCCGCCGACCTGGTGGTCATCTCGCCGGCGATGGTGCCCTCTGAGGGGACGCGCCGCCTGGCCGAGATGCTGGACCTGACTGTGGACGAGTTCGGCTGGTGGACCGAAGCGGAGGGGAATCTGGCCCCGCTGGAGACAAAGCGCCCGGGTATCTTTCTGGCCGGTGCCGGCAGCGGCCCCAAGGACATCCCCGAGGCGGTGTCGCAGGGCAGCGGAGCGGCGGGCAAAGTATTATCTCTGTTTTCGCGGTGGGAAAGTGCCGGGCACCTGAGCCGTCACGATGTTGGAAGGGAATAGAGCGATGCTGACCGAGTATATTCGTGCCGCTATGCGACGAGCAACTTATGAAATTTTAGAAGATGGCACTTTCTATGGAGAAATCCCTGGCTTTCAAGGGGTCTATGCCAACGCTGATACTTTAGCCGCCTGTAGTGAGCAATTGCAGGAAGTCCTGGAAGGATGGATTGTGTTGGGTTTGCGTCTGGGCCACCCGCTGCCGGCTGTCGGAGGGGTTGAACTGGCTGTTTGGCAGGAGGCAGCGTAATGCCGCCTTTTGGCCCGATCAGCAGAAGAGATCTGATTCGCTGTCTCAAGAAAGCGGGCTTTGCAGGTCCTTACGTTGGCGGCAAGCACCAGTACATGGTCAAGGGAGAGCTCAAGGTGGCGCTTCCAAATCCTCACCAGATCGACATCGGTCGGGATTTTCTCGCCAGGATATTGCGACAGGCCGGGATTGGCCGGGATGAGTGGGAGCGGCTTTAAACGATGAAGCGGATCGGCGTTTTCGTCTGTCACTGCGGCACTAACATCGCCGGCACGGTGGACGTGGAGCGGGTGATCGAAGAGATCCGCAAATACCCGGAGATCGTCTATGCGGTGGACTATAAATATATGTGCTCCGACCCCGGCCAGCGGCTTATCCGCGATCACATCCGCCAGGACAGGCTGGATGCGGTCATTGTCGCGGCCTGCTCGCCGGCCATGCACGAGACCACCTTCCGCAGGACGGGTGAATCGGCCGGGCTGAACCCCTACCAGGTCGAGATCGCCAACATCCGGGAGCAGGACTCGTGGGTGCACCAGGCCTACCGGGAGGCCGCCACGGCCAAAGCCATCGAGACGATCCGCACCATCGTGGCCAAGGTGCAGTACAACGAGTCGCTGCTGCCGATCTATCTGCCGCTGGTCAAACGCGCCCTGGTGATCGGCGGGGGGATCGCCGGGATGCAGGCGGCGCTGGATGTGGCCGATGCCGGTTATCCGGTGGTCCTGGTGGAAAAGTCGGACCACCTGGGGGGCCGCATGGCCGAACTGTCGGGCCTGTACCTGAACCTGGAGGATGGGGCCGCTCATCTGGCCGCCAGGATCGAGGCGGTGCAGCGACACCCCAACATCCAACTGCTGCTCAACGCCCAGGTGACCGGGGTCGGCGGCTATGTGGGCAACTTTACCGTCCAGGTCAGCCAGCAGATAGACGGGGAACTCGTCCCTTACACCTTTGACATCGGGGCGATCGTGGTGGCGACGGGGTATGATCTCTACCGTCAGGAACGCCTGGGCGAATATGGCGGTGGACGCTACCCGGATGTGATTGACGGGTTGCAGATGGAGGCCATGCTCCGGCCTGATGGCCCCACCGCCGGCCGCATCCTCCGCCCCTCCGATGGCCGGGTGCCGAAGGAGGTGGTCTGGGTCCAGTGTGCCGGTTCCCGCGACCCGGAGCTGCACATGCCCTATTGCTCCAAGGTGTGCTGCATGTATGTCGCCAAGCAGGCGATCCTTTACAGGCAACAGGTGCCCGATGGTCAGGCCACCGTGTTCTACATTGACATCCGCAGCCAGGGCAAGGGCTACGAAGAGTTTGTCCAACGGGCGATGGAAGAGCATTCTGTGCTCTACATCCGGGGCAAAGCGTCCAAGGTCTTTCAGGAAAACGGCCGCGTCACGGTGTGGGGGGTGGACACCCTGACCGGCCTGCCTGTGGAGGTGCAGGCCGACCTGGTGGTGCTGGCGACGGCGACCGTTGCCCGGCCCGATGCGGTCGAGCTGGCCCAGCGGTTGCGCATCAGCACCGACGCCAACGGCTTTTTCAACGAAGCCCATCCCAAGCTCCGCCCGGTGGAAACCAACACCGCCGGCATCTTCCTGGCCGGGGCGGCTCAGTTCCCCAAGGACATCCCCGAGACGGTGGCTCAGGCCAGCGGCGCGGCCTCCAAGGTCCTGAGCCTCTTTTCCCAACGGCAGATGGTGGCCGAACCGACCATCGCCACGGTGGATGTGGACCTCTGCTCCGGCTGCGGGTTGTGTGTGCCGGCCTGTCCCTACAATGCCCGGGAGATGCACCCGTGGCGGGGCTACTCTGTTGTCCATGAGGCGCTCTGTCAGGGTTGTGGCGCGTGCATGATGGTCTGCCCCAACAAAGCGACCCGGGTGCGGAATCTATCCACCGGCCAGGTCCTGCAGATGATGGAAGCGTATCTGGAAACATTGTAGGAGAAAGAGATGGCGATCCAACCTGATTTGTCCTTTGCTCCCAAGGTTGCGGAGTTGAGCCACCAGCCGGTGCAGCGTTGCTACTACTGTTTGCGCTGTAGCGCCGGCTGCCCGGCCGCGCCGTTTATGGAGTACACGCCGGCGCAGATCCTGCGGCTGGTGCAGTTGGGGCAGAAGGAGACGCTGCTGCGCTCCTCGGCCATCTGGCTGTGCATCGGCTGCGAGACCTGCGGCACCCGCTGCCCCAACGAGATCCACGCCGGGGCTGTGATTGATGCCCTGCGGCAGATGGCGGTGGCCGAGGGGGTGCCGGTCGGCGAGCGGACCGTCTTCCAGTTACACCGTGCCTTTTTGGACAGCATTCGCACCTGGGGGCGGTTGCACGAACTGACGATGCTGATGCAGTACAAACTGACCAGCCGTGACCTGTTCAGCGATCTGGACATGGGGCTGGATATGTTCCGCAAGGGCAAGATCCATCCCTGGCCGAAGCGGATCAAAGGCATGGCCCAGGTCAAAGGGCTGTTCGAGGTGACGGGTGAGCGTCAAACCGGCTGAAGCGGCGGAGAGGAGCATGGAACATAGATACGCGTTTTATCCCGGCTGCACCCTGCACTCCACCGGGGTCGAGTTTGGGGTCAGCACCGACCTGGTGTGCCGGGCTTTGGGGCTGGAACTGGTCGAGATCCCCGACTGGAACTGTTGCGGGGCCTCGTCGGCGCACAGCCTGAATGACAGGCTGTTCCTGGCGCTGCCGGCGCGGAACCTGGCCAAAGCCCAGGAAGTCGGTCCTGACGACCTGGCGATTCCGTGTGCGGCCTGCTACTCCCGCCTGGCCGCAGCCGATCTGGCCTTGCGGCAGGATGGTGCCTTCCGGGCGGAGATGGAGGCCACGCTGGGGTTTGAGTATCAGGGGCGGGTGCGGCCGCGCAACCTGTTGGACATTGTCGCCAACGATTTTTCCAGGGAACAACTGGCTGCCCGGGTCAAAAAGCCGCTGAACGGCCTCAAGGTGGTGAGCTATTACGGTTGTCTGCTCATCCGGCCGCCCCGCTACACCGGGCGCTGGGACGACCCGGAGCATCCCCAGAGCATGGACCATCTGCTGGGCGTGCTGGGGGCGGAAGCGGTGCCGTGGAGCTATGGGGTGGACTGTTGTGGCGGCAGCCTGACCCTTAACCGTAGCGACGTGGTGGTCCACCTGGTGGACCGGCTGGTGCGGGCGGCGCATGAAGCGGGGGCCGAGGCGCTGATGACCGCCTGCCCGATGTGCATGGCCAACGTGGATGGGCGGCAGAAGTACCGGGGGGGGGCGCCGTTGCCGCGCAAGCCCCGGCCCGACTATGAACCGCTGCCGATTTTCTACTTCACCGAGCTGATGGCCCTGGCCTACGACCTGCCGGTGGGCAAAGTGCTGGGCCGGCACCTGGTGGACCCACGGCCGTTGCTCAGGCAGCGGGGCATTGTTTTGTAGGACAACTGCTCGCAGTGGTCCTACAGGAGCCCTCAAGGCGGAAGAGGTTGATTCGATGAAGAACAACGCGATTTTGGTCGTAGGGGCGGGCATCGCCGGCATGGCCGCCGGGATGCACCTGGCCAGGCTGGGCCACCGGGTCTATCTGCTGGACAGTGCGCCGGCCATCGGCGGTTCGATGCACCTCCTGGATCACACCTTTCCCACGAATTCGTGCGGTATCTGTCTGATGTTACCGCAACAACCCAGCCTGTGTCCCACCCTGGAGTGTGACCGGCAGGAGAATATGCGCCTGCTGCCCTACGCCGAACTGGTGAAATGGCAGGGTCAGCCGGGAGCATTCACCGCCACGGTCCGGCACAAGCCGCGTTACGTGGACGGGAACCGGTGCAACGGCTGCGGTGCCTGCGCCGCCGTCTGTCCCGTGACGCGGCCCCACGACCATGAGGGCTGGCTGGCGCCGGTGAAGGCCATCTACCGACCGGCCGGGCTGCGGGCCGTGCCCGATACCTGGCTCATTGATATGAATTTCTGCACCCGCTGTGGCGCATGCGTGGCGGCCTGTCCCACCGGGGCGATTGACCTGGAGATGCAGCCCTACGAAGAGCAGGTAGAGGTCGGCGCCCTGTTGCTGACCCCCGGCTTTGCCCCGTTTGACGCCCGGATCAAGGGGGAGTATGGCTACCGCACCTATGACAATGTGCTCTCGGCCCTGGAGTTCGAGCGGATGATCAGCCTGGCCGGCTCCAGTGTGGCCCACCTGAGGCGACCATCCGACGGGCAGAAGCCCAGGCGGGTGGCCTTTGTGCACTGCGTTGGCTCACGGGACCCTTTGTGCGGGGCGGGGCATTGCTCCTCGGCCTGCTGCATGTACACGGCCAAACAGGTGGCCCTGGCCAAACGCCTCGACCCGGACCTGGAAGCCACCATCTTTTTCATGGACCTGCGGGCCTTTGGCAAAGATTTCGAGTCCTACGTGGCCGGGGTGCAGGCCCTGCCAGGGGTGACCTATCGCCGGGCCATGCCGTCGGTCGTGCACCAGGCGCCGCAGACCCGAAACCTGCTCATCACCTATGTCGGGGAGGAGGGCCGGTTGCATGAAGAGGAGTTCGATCTGCTGGTGCTGGCGGTGGGCTTTGCCCCACCGGCGGGGATGCAGGCCCTGGCCAGGGAACTGGGCATCCCCTTGAACGAGTACGGCTTTGCCCTGACCGACGGCTACCGGCCGGTCCAGGCTGCGCCGGGCCTGTTCGTCGCCGGGGCTTTCCGCGAACCGAAGGACATCCCGGAGACGGTGGCCGAGGCGGCGGGAGCAGCGGCGGAAGTGGCGGCCTTCCTGCAACACTCCGCCCTCCGCATTCCGCATCCCGCCCTCCGCGACGTATCGGACGAAGAGCCGAAGGTAGGGGTATTTGTCTGTGAGTGCGGGGGCGAACTGGCCCCGATCGGCATCGCCGGGCTGGTCGAGTGGGCCAGGGGGCTGCCCGGGGTCGCGGTGGCCCAGGCAGTGGCCGATGGCTGTTCGGCGGCCGGGCGGGCCGAGATCCAGGCTGTCATCGAGAGGGAGAGGTTGAACCGGGTGGTGGTGGCCGGCTGCTCGCCCCGCCTCTACGCCGATCAGTTCGAGGCGCTGATGCGCGGTGCGGGGCTGGACCCCCGGCTGCTGACGCGGGTCAACCTGCGAGAGCAGGTGGTCTACCCGCATCGCCACAACGGCGCCGACCTGGCGGCCAAGTCCAGATCGCTGGTCGGGATGGCGGTAGCGGGCCTGCGGGCGATGGCCGGGGTGGAGGCACTGGGCCTGGGGACCGGTCAGGAGCTGGTCCGTCGGGCGGTGGTCCTGGGCGGCGGGGCGGCCGGACTGACGGTCGCGCGGACCCTGGCGGCGCTGGACATCCCGGTCGAATTGGTGGAACGGGAGGCCGGGCTGGGTGGCCAGTGGCGCCACATCTGCTATCAACTGCCGGGGGTCGGCGATCCGCAGGCGGCGCTGGCCGAATTGATTGCCCAGGTGGAAGCCGAGCCTCGGATCCGGATCCATCGGGGCGCCGAACTGGTGCGCATGGAGGGGGGGCCAGGCCGGTACCGCTCTATCATCACCCGCAATGGGGAGGAGCACAGGGTGGAGCATGGCGTGCTGGTGGTGGCGACCGGGGGGCAGCCGGCGACGACAGGCGAATATCTGTACGGCCAGGACCCCCGGGTGCTCAGCCAGCGAGAGCTGGAGGAGCAGATCGCCGAAGGCACATTGGGCGCGGTGCGGACGGTGGTCATGATCCAGTGTGTCGGCTCCCGCGAACCGGAACGGCCCTATTGCTCGCGGGTCTGCTGTACGCAGGCGGTCAAGAATGCGCTGAAGCTGAAAGAGGTGCGGCCGGAAACAGAGGTCTATATCCTGTACCGCGAAGTGCGGACCTACGGCTTCCGCGAAGCGGCCTACCAGGCGGCCAGAGAGGCGGGGGTGGTCTTTGTGCGCTACGAACTGCCCGCCAGGCCGCAGGTGCAGGCCGATGGGGAGCGGCTGCGGGTGAGCCTGGTCGAGCCGGTCACCGGCCGGCCGCTGGAGCTGGCGACCGACCTGCTGGTGTTGAGCGTGGGCATCGTCCCCGAAGAGGAGAGCGCCCTGGCGGCAGCATTGGGGGTGAGTCTGAACGGAGATGGCTTCTTTGCCGAAGAGCATCCCAAGATGAAGCCGCTCGATCTGGGCAAGGGGGGGGTGTTTGTGGCCGGCCTGGCTCACAGCCCGCGTTTTCTGGAAGAGACGATTGTCCAGGCCCAGGGGGCGGCCATGCGGGCCGCTGCCTTCCTGGCGCCGGGGGAGGTGCATGACCGGCCGACGGCGGTGTGGGTTAACGATCGCCTGTGCAGCTTCTGTGGCCTGTGTGTGGAGGCCTGTCCCTTTGGAGCGCGGGTGATGAACTATGACACGCGGCTGGCCGAGGTAGACTATGCCCTGTGTCAGGGTTGCGGGGTGTGCGCCATGGTCTGCCCCAACAAAGCCACCCGCCAGAAAGCTTTTGAACCCAGGCAGTTGCTGGCGGCTGTGGATATGGCGGTGCTATAAAAAGGGGAGATGTAACTGCTCAGAGCAGTGTTTTTTCACCACAAAGGCACGAAGACACCAAGGAGCCAAAGAACAATTTCTGGCACTTAGCCATTCTATATCAAGCAACCTTCATGTCTTGGTGTCTTGGTGGTAAAATTGGCTCAGCCTGAGCAGTTACGGGGAGATAAGGAAGAAGGGGAGAGGGTTGTGAGGGGCCTGAATAGTCAACATACAGGTAACCTACCCGCTACCCTCCCACAGGTTAGAAAGTGGCCGGCAACAGGGCGAGCAGCTCATTGTGGCGTACTTCTATGCGGAGAGTGCGCCCAAACCTGTGGGAGGGTAGGCAGCCACACATACAGTAGAGTACGGAGGAAGAATGTCGTCCCGGCTATTCTATGAAGAAGATGGAAATGGCTTCCCGCTGCTGTTTGGGCATAGCTACCTGTGGGATGCAGCCATGTGGGCACCTCAGGTGCAGGCCCTCTCGCCCTCTTATCGTTGTATCGTCCCGGAACTGTGGGGGCATGGCCGTTCGCCCCTTCCTCCGGCTGCTCCCTACCCTGTCGAGAGGCTGGCCGAAGACCATTGGGCCCTGGCCACCGACCTGGGCCTGGAGCGTTTTGCGGTCATCGGCCTTTCGGTCGGCGGGATGTGGGGGGTCCACCTGGCCCTGAACCACCCCGACGCGGTCCAGGCTCTGGTCTTGATGGACACCTTCGTGGGGCCAGAACCGGAAGAGAACCGCCTGCGCTATTTCAAGATGATGGACACGGTGGAGCAGGCGGGGATGATCCCGCCTCCCCTGGCAGACCTGATCGTCCCTCTGTTTTTTTCGCCCGTGACGATGCAACGCAACCCGGCCCTGGTCAACCGTTTCCGGGAGCATCTGACCTCGTTGCCCAGAGCACAGATCCCCGGCATTCTGAGCATAGGTCGGGGCATCTTTAGCCGCGCTTCGGTGCTGGAGCGCCTGGGGGAGATCCAGGCGCCTGTCCTGGTGATCGTCGGAGCCGACGACCGGTCCCGGCCACCTCATGAGGCCCGCCAGATGGCCGGGATGATTCCTGGTGCCCATCTGGAAGTGATTGAGGGGGCGGGACACATCAGCAATCTGGAACAACCGGAGCGGGTGACCGCTTTGCTGCAAGCCTTTTTGCGGGAATCGCTCACCTGAACGATGCACACCTCATGATAGCCGGGTAAGGGAAAAGGGGGGAAGTCGAGATGTTGGTGGTTGAGCGGATGACACCGAATCCGGTGGTGATCGCGGCTGACGCGCCGGTCGAGCAGGCGCTGGCGATCATCGAGGAGCGCAAGGTGCGCCACCTGCCGGTGGTGGATGAAGGGGAGAACCTGGTCGGCGTTGTGTCGGAGAAGGAACTGCTGCGGGCTGCCCCAGACGTCGCCGTCCGACAGGTTATGACCCGTCAGGTCATTACTGTGACCGAATACACGGCTCTGGAAGAGGCGGCCCGCATCATGGCCGATCACAAGATCAGCAGCCTGCCGGTGATGCGCCATGGCCGGCTGGTCGGCATCATCACCGAGACCGATCTGTTCCGCATCTTCCTGGAGCTGCTGGGGGCCAGGGAGCATGGTGTGCGGCTGACCATGCTGGTGCCGGAGGAAAAGGGGATGCTGGCCAACCTGACCGGGGAGATTGCGCGATTGGGCGGCAACATCCTGGCGTTGGGCACCTTCCTGGGGGAGGATCCGACCAACCGCCTGGTCACGGTCAAGGTAGCCGATGTGCCGGCCGGCAAGCTGGTGGCGATCATGGAGGCCCTGGGCATGGAGATCGTAGACGTGCGGGAGGGATAATATGCTGGTCCGTGAG
The DNA here is from genome assembly GCA_034434895.1 of Anaerolineae bacterium. Classification (GTDB taxonomy): domain Bacteria; phylum Chloroflexota; class Anaerolineae; order JAAYZQ01; family JAAYZQ01; genus DAOTXL01. The sequence goes on along the minus strand of DAOTYI010000160.1, from coordinate 12,528 downwards.
CGGATGTCCACCCAACCGGTGACCATCGTCGCCGACACGCCGATCACCGAGGCGTTGCGGGTGATGCGCCAGCACCATGTGCGACGGCTGCCGGTGTTGGATGCAGAGGGGCAACTGGTCGGCATCGTCTCGGAAAAAGACCTGTTGTATGCTTCCCCTTCGCCGGCCACCTCCCTGAGCATCTACGAGATGCATTACCTGTTGTCCCGGCTGAAGGTGAGCGAAGTGATGACCACGGCGGTCATCACCATTCCGCCCGACACTCCCCTGGAAGAGGCCGCCCGCATTATGGCCGACCACAAGATCGGCGGCTTACCGGTATTGGAAGAGGGCCGGCTGGTCGGGATCATCACCGAGACCGACGTCTTTGAGCTGCTCCTGGAGTTGCTGGGGGCCCGGCTGAAGGGGCTGCGGCTCACCCTGGAGATCCCGGAACGGAAAGGGGAGATGGCCCGCCTCACCACGGCGATTGCCCGGCTGGGGGGCGACATCCTGGCCCTGGGCACTTTCCTGGGGGATGACCCGACAACAGCGGTGGTGACCGTTAAGGTGGCCGATGTGCCGGCCGAGGCGCTGCTGGCCGCCATGCGCGACCTGGGATTGGAAATCCTGGACGTCCGCGAAATCTAAGCAAACGGGGGAAATCATGTCTGAAGAGTTTGAACCGAGGATCATCGCCTTCCTGTGCAACTGGTGCACCTACACCGGAGCAGACCTGGCCGGCACGTCGCGCATCCAATATCCGCCGAATGTGCGCATTATCCGCCTGATGTGCTCCGGTGGGCTGGACCCGGTCTATGTGTCGAAGGCCCTGCTGGAGGGGGCCGACGGGGTGCTCATCGGCGGCTGTCATCCCGGTGATTGCCATTACCAGTCAGGCAACTACAAGGCCCGCCGTCGGGTGGCGATTCTCCGCAGCATTCTGGAACAGATCGGCTTTGATGCCGACCGGGTGTGGCTGCGCTGGATCAGCGCCAGTGAGGGGCAGTACTTTGCCGACACGGTGAGCGAGATGGTGGCAGCCCTGAAAGCCAAGGGGCCCAACCCGTTAAAGGGAGTGGGGGCGATCTGACGATTGACGATTGACGATTGACGATTGACAACTGCTGACTGCTGACTACTGATCGCTGACTACTGACTACTGATCGCTGACTACTGACTACTGACCGCTGACTACTGACAGAGAGGTTGAATCATGATCGAATCTATCGTGGACACCCGGGGCAACCTGTTGCAGGCCATTCAGGGAGTTCTGCGCGGGCTGTTGGAGAAGAGGGTGGTGGAGGCGCTGTTGGTGCCGCTCTTCCAGCCGACCGGCCAGGTGGGGCCGATGCTGGTGAGTGACCCGGCGGCGCTGGATCAGGCCGACCCGCTGACGCCGGTGCTGCCCATCAACGCGGCGCGGGCGGCCTCGCTGCTGACCATCAGCGGCAATCGGAAGCGGGTGGGGTTGGTGCTGCGCCCGTGTGAGATCCGCGCCCTGGTGGAGCTGGTCAAGTTTCAGCAGGTTCGCCTGGACAATGCGCTCATTATCGGGGTGGACTGTCTGGGGACCTACAAAGTGACCGACTGGCAGCGGGTGGGGAGCAAGCAGCAGGTGCTCGATGCGCTGCTGGCGGGGGCGGAGAGCGGTGAGTTGCAACCCTTCGCCGGGATGCAATTCCGGGCGGCCTGTCAGATGTGTGAGCAGCCGGTGCCGGAGGGGGAGCATGTGGCCCTGACGCTGGGGCTGATGGGGGTAGAGCCAGGGAAGCTATACCTCAAAGCCCGGGCCGAGGTGGCGGAGGCGTTGGGGCTGACGGCCGGGGAGCAGCCGGCCGGACGGGCCGAGGCGGTCCGGAAGCTGATTGCGGCCCGGACGGAGGTTCGGGACGCGACCTTTGCCGCTTTCCGCCGGCGGGTGAACTCGATAGACGGGCTGTTGCAAGAGTTTGCGACCTGCATCCGCTGCCATAACTGCATGGTCAACTGCCCAATCTGCTACTGCCGGGAGTGCATCTTTCGCACGCCGACCTTTGAGCACGAGTCCGAGTTGTACTATCAGTGGGCGGAACGGAAGGGGGCGGTGCGGCTGCTGCCGGACACGTTGCTGTTTCATCTGACGCGGCTGAACCACATGGTCAGCAGTTGTGTGGGGTGTGGGCTGTGCAGCGATGCCTGTCCGGTGGAGATTCCGGTGGGGACGGTGTTTCGGGCGGTAGGGCAGAAGGTGCAGGCACTGTTTGACTACCATCCTGGCCGCAGTCTGGAGGAAGCGGCCCCGGTCCAGGAGTTCCGCGAGGAGGAGCTGACGGCCCTGGGCGAACGGCCCCATTAGGAAATCGGGAATCGGGTACCAGGTACCTGATACCTGATACCTGATACCTGATACCTGATCTCTGGAGGAAAGCATGGCCGAACTTGAGATGATCCCGATCTACATCATGGGCAAACGGTACCTGGTGCCCAACACGTTGACCATCATGGGCGCGTTGGAGTATGCCGGCTACAAACTGATCCGGGGGGTGGGCTGCCGGGCGGCTTTCTGCGGGGCCTGCTCCACCGTCTATCGGCTGGAAGGTGACCCCAAGCTGCACATCGGCCTGGCCTGTGGCACTCTGGTCCAGCCGGGCATGTACCTGACCCAGATCCCCTTCTACCCTGCCGAGCGCGCCCAATATCGCCTGGATGAACTCCAACCCACCTTTGCCACCCTGGTACGGCTCTATCCCCAGGTGCTCAAGTGCCTGGGCTGTGGCACCTGTACCAAGAGCTGCCCCCAGGAGTTGAAGGTGAAGGATTATATGGCGGCGGCCATGCGCGGTGACATCGCCCGCGTGGCCGATCTGTCGTTCGACTGCATCATGTGTGGCATGTGCGTCTCCCGCTGTCCGGCTGAAGAACCCCAGCCCAATATCGCCATCCTCTGCCGGCGGCTGTATGGCAAATACCTGGCCCCCCGGGCCGGGCATCTGGCCCGCCGCGTGGCTGAGATCCAGGCCGGCAAATTTGACGCCGAACTGGCGAAGCTGAAAACGATGTCCGAGGCCGAACTGCGGCAGATGTACAACAGCCGCGACATCGAGCCGGAGTAAAAATGCCCCGCCGACATGAGGACTGGCTGGCCCAGGCAAGGCGCGATCTGAAGGCGGCTCGTGACAGCTTTGCCGCTGGCAATTACGAATGGACCGCTTTTCAGACCCAGCAAAGCGCTGAAAAGGCGTTAAAAGCTTTGTTGGAGTATCATCACCTGGCAATGGCCGGACATGCACTGGTTTATCTTCTGCGCCAGGTTGAGCAGTTTGTCCCGGTGCCGGCCGACCTGTATCCCCTGGCCAGAGAATTGGACCGGCACTATACCCAGCCGCGCTATCCCAACGGTTTTGCTGCCGGATACCCGGCTGAATATTACGATGAGATCATCGCCCGGCGATGTGTGGAGTATGCAGAACAGTTCATCCGATTCGTGGAAAACAACCTGTCGTAACTATCCCCATTGGGATTCGGTCGAGCGCTTCGTGCGGGATGTTCAGGCCCTGCGGCCGGCATTGGTGGTGCTGTTTGGCTCGGTGGCCCGGGGCGAATTCACTCAATCCAGTGACGCAGATGTGCTCACCCTGTTCTACGGACCGGTGGACTGGGGAGAGGTGTATGCCTGCAGCGATGGATGGGTTCAGCCTGTTGTCAAAACGGTGCAAGAGATACAAGAACAACTTGGCCAGGGCAACCCCTTTTTCTGCGAACTGTTCGAGGATGGCATTGTGTTGTACGATGGCGACGGTGTTCAGCAGCAGATAGAGCGCCTGGTCGCGGAAACCAAAGCTCGTTTCGATCTGATCCGAACGAGACAGGGCTGGTACTGGAAAGATGGAGGAAATAGATGAAACTTGAAGGATACACGCCCAGTATGCGCGAGTCGCTGGACCGGGTGGTGGCCAGCCGGCCCGCCCGCCTGCACGTGGACTATCCCATGCTCTCGCCGGCGGAAAAGCAAGAGATCCTGCGCAAATTCCACCCCGACTATATCCCGGAGGGGATGCGTGAGCTACGGGTCGGTCCCAACAAGGGAGGACGCACGCCTCACGAACTGGCCGACCTGCTGGAAGGACACAGCCGGCTGCGCCATCTCCGCCTGGACCTGGAGCAGGTGGATTTTGACACCGACGTGCTGATCATTGGGGGTGGGGGTGCGGGGTCGGCGGCGGCGCTGTTGGCCCGTGAGTATGGGGCCCGGGTGCTGATGATCACCAAACTGCGCCACGGTGATGCCAACACGATGATGGCTCAAGGCGGCATCCAGGCCGCCGACAAAGAGAACGACTCGCCGGCGCAGCATTACCTGGATGTGATCGGCGGCGGCCATTTTACCAATGACCCCGATCTGGTCGAAGCTCTGGTGCGCGACGCGCCGGAGGTCATCCTCTGGCTGGAAAGCCTGGGCTGCATGTTCGACAAGCAGCCTGATGGGACGCTGATCACCATCCACGGCGGCGGCACCAGCCGCAAGCGGATGCACTCCGCCCGCGACTATTCCGGGGCCGAGATCATGCGCACCCTGCGCGATGAGGTCCGCTCCTATCCCGACCAGATCACCGTCGTTGAATTTGCCCCGGCCATCGAGCTGTTGATGGATGATCGCGGCCAGGTGGCGGGGGCCGTGCTGCTCAACCTGGAGACCGGGGAACACCTGATCGTCCGCGCCCGGCAGACGATCATCGCCACCGGCGGCAGCGGCCGGCTGCACTATATGGGCTATGCCTGCACCAACCACTATGGCGCGACCGGCGACGGCCTGGTGATGGCTTACCGGGTTGGGGCGCGGCTGGCGTTCATAGACACGATGCAGTACCACCCCACCGGTGCCGCCTTCCCGGAGCAGATCGTCGGCCTGCTGGTCACAGAGAAGGTACGCGGCCTGGGCGCTCAGGTGCTGAATGTCCACGGCGAGCAGTTTGTCTTTCCGCGCGAGACCCGCGACGTGGAGGCCAGCGCCATCATCCGCGAGGTGAAGGAGCGAGGCAACGGCGTCAAGACGCCATCCGGCTTCGAGGGGGTGTGGCTCGATTCGCCGATGATTGATATTCTGCACGGCCCCGGCACGGTGGAACGGGAGCTGCCGGCCATGGTCCGCCAGTTCCGCCGCTTTGGCGTGGACATTGTCAAAGACCCGATGCTGGTCTACCCCACCTTGCACTACCAGAACGGCGGCATTGCCATCCGGCCAGACTGTACCACCGACATCCCTGGCCTGCTGGTGGCCGGCGAGGCATCGGGAGGGGTGCATGGCCGCAACCGGTTGATGGGCAACTCGTTGCTGGATGTGTGTGTCTTTGGGCGGCGGGCGGGGCGCACCGCCGGGGAGCGGTTCCGCCAGGTCCATCTGGGCCGGCTGACCTTGGCCCACGTGGACGCCTGGGAGAAGCAACTGGCCGAGGCCGGCATCGAGACCGAGGTCGAGTCGCCGCTGCTCTTGCCAGACTATACGCGGCACGGCCGTTAAGGTGCAGGCTCCCGCCGGCGGCCCCAGCCGGCGGGAGCGTTTTGTACTGGCCTGTTATACCCGGTTTGACGTTACACATGCATAGGTGTATAATGACTCAGCCAGGTATGAGATGTCCATGCTCGCGGCGGGTGGCACACCCGCCGCCGGGCGCGGGTCACAGACCTGTGTTATCAACCAACATCTTGATAGACATTCCTTACCCTACTCAATGGGCACAATAGCAAAACAGCGCTGAATCTCATAGGGCGATAGGTCGCCAGGGGGCTCGACCGACCGGGGGAACGGCATAGGCGGGCGCTTCAAGCGCGGCACGGCGGCGAAGCCGCAGGCAGCACAGCTCTTGCCCAAATACCGACTGGCGGGGGGCTGATAACCCAAGGACGAATGGTCGCGATAGAAGTTGTAGTAGGTGATGAATTCATCCAGGACGGCCTGGATCTCCTCGATGCTGGTGAAGCCACCGAGACCGCGATCGGCTCGTTCCAGGAGCAGGCATTCGACCATCAGGGTGCGGATGAAGGCTTCGGCCTTGCCGTTGCACTGGGGGTAGTAGGCGGAGGTGGTCAGCAGGAGGGTGGGAGCGATGGCTTGTTCAAAGCGGCTGAGGGGCTGGCCACAACGCGGTTGCCCCCAGTCGCGATGGCCGATGAAGAGGGTGTCGTTGTCGGTCAGGATCTGTCTGGGGCGGCCATAGCGCCGGAAGCACTCCAGCAGAACCCCGATCACCCACTCGCTATCCGGGCGTCCGAGACGGACGCGGACCGCCAGACCATAGCGCGTGGCATCCTCGACCACCAGCAGGATGCTCACTGCGACGCCTGGGATCAGCAGGGTGGTGGTCTTGTAATCAACGTGCCACAAGCTATTGCGGCTCGTGCGCTGGTAGCGTCGGTAGGCGATGCCATCACACTTGCCCCGCGGATGGTTGACCCGGCGGGGCAGATGATGGCGACGGATGATGCGCCACACCGTCGTATGCGAGACCTTGACCTGCCCCTGGCTCTGCTTATCCAGGTTGCGGGCAATGCGCTGCGCCCCCCACCCGGTCAGCAGGCGAATGGCGACGATCAAACCGATAACCTCCATCGTCAAGTGCCGGCAGGGATGCTGCGGTGCCCGCGAGCGGGGCATCAACGCTTCCAGCCCCTGCGTGCGCCACAGGCGGTCATAATGGCGCACCAGACTGTGCGAACAGGAGTAGCGCTTCGCTACCTCTTCGGCCGCTTCTTTCTCCTTCATCCATGTCTTCCGCTGGCGGTAGGCCTCCACCATCCGCTTGCGGCGAAGCAACTCGCGACGCCGCTCCCGACGCGAGCGCAGTTCAGCCTGCTGCTTCTGCTCCAAATCGGCCGCTCGCCGTCGCCCCAATGCCTGGCGAATCTTACCCATTTTCGCCATATCACCCTCCTTGGGAACAAATTGGGAATATATTACCATAGAAGGAGCATGAGTGAAAGGCGGAATATCAATATGTATGTTGATAACACAGGTCACAGACCCCGCGCGAGCACATATTATACGAGGGAGGTAAGGCATGAGCACTCTATACCGATCTCAGATTCTGTTGGAACAGGATCAATACGATGCGCTAAAGCGAATTGCCCATGAGGATGGCCGAAGCCTCTCCGAGATCATGCGCGAGATCGTGCGCCAGTATCTCGCCGGGCAAGAAAAGGAGGCTCGAACGAAACAGGAGTTGCAGGCCCTTGAGAATCTGGCCCGCATCCGAACGCAGATTCGGGAACGGTGTGGTGTCTACCCGGGCAATTTGCTGACGGAGGCCCGGGCAGAGTGGGAACAAGACGTAGAGCGGGTGTGGCGAGGTGAGGGGTGAACATTGTTGTAGACGCTAACCTGGTTGCCGCTTTGGCCTTGCCCTTGCCCTATTCCGAGTGGGTCGCTGAAAAGATGGTGGCCTGGAAGCGCGCCGGGATCGAGCTACACGCCCCTTCGCTTCTTGAATATGAGCTCGCTTCGATTCTGCGCAAAGCTGTCGTGGCTGGTTTGATGACAACCGACGCCGCAGTAGAAGCAATGCGCGGATTTGAGGCCTTGAACATCAATATCTCGCCCCCAACGATTGCCCTCCACACGAAAGCGTTGCACTGGGCAGAGCGGCTGGGACAGTCCAAGACATACGACGCGCACTATCTGGCGCTGGCTGAAAAGCTTGAGGTCGAACTGTGGACGGCTGACCGGCGGCTGGTCCAATGCGCGCGGCAGGCGGGTGTGAACTGGGTTCGTGGCATTGGGGACCCCACGGGCGTATGAGCCAGCGGTTCGCCGGTTACACCATGTCGGTCTATCGCTCCCCTGTCATCCGTACCGCCTTCACAACTGTCATATAGCGCCGCACCCGCTCCACATCCACCGGGTTTTCGGCGATTCCATCCACTTTCAGGCTGCTGCCGACGATCGCCCCATCGGCATACTGCAAAAATTCAGCAATGTTCTCCGCCGTGGTGCCGCTGCCCATCAGGACCGGCCGCGTCGCGGCTGCTTTGGCCCGGCGCACCTTGTCCAACGGCGGGGCGTCGCCTGTCATCCGCCCGGAGACGATGAAGGCATCGGCCCGGTAGAACTCGGTCCATTCGATGTGCGTTTCCAGGTCCAGCCCCGGAAAGGGCAGGGAATGCTTTTTATCCACATCGGCAAAGAGCCGGATCTGCTCTGCACCCAGTTCCTTACGGCGGCGCAGCAGGTCGGCCGCGCAGCCCCGGTCCAGGTCGCCGGTATCCCACAGCCGGGCGCCGGTCAGAATGCAGATGCGGATAAAGTCCAGTTCGGCGGCCACGGCGATGGCCAGTTCAGCCGGCCAGCCGTTGTGGATGACATTGACCCCTACCGGCCGGTCGGTCATCTCCCGGATCGCCCGCGCCGCTACCGCCTGGGCCGTTACCGCTTCCAGGGGCACATCGGTGCCGACGTAATAGGGCAGGTCCCACATATTCTCCACGATCAGGCCATCCACGCCCCCTTCCAGCAACGCCTCGGCGTCGCGGCGGGCATGATCGAGGATGGTGCCCATGCCATAACCGGTATAGCCGGGCGCGCCCGGCAGTGGCCAGAGATGGACCATGCCGATGATCGGCTTTTCCACGCCAAACATCTCGGCCAGAGAATTCAGTCGGATATCGTCCAGCCGCTCTTTCCAGCTTACTTTCACCATGGTTTATCTCCCTCTTCTGGCGCGGTGGCCAGGGTTGTCACAAAGTCAATGGCCTGCTGCATGGCCTCCCTATAGGGGCCATAATCTGGTTTGTGCCGATCTCTGACCAGCAGGGCCAGCACCTCATCGGTTTTGAGGGCGGCGGCTCCTGCTCCAACATGGGCCGCTGTCATCGCTCCCAGGGCGTTGGCCAGTATGCCGGTGCCGGGCCACTCCAGCCCCCCCAGAAATCCGGCGATCACGCCGGCGGCGAAACTGTCACCCGCGCCGGTGCTATCCCGCACTTCCACCGCAAAGCCGGGCACGCAGTACAGCCGCTCGCCGGTGGCGATCAACGATCCTTCCCGCCCCAACTTCAGGGCCACGGTTTGCACCCCTGCTGCCAGCAGGGCCCGGGCGCACTCTGCCGGTTCCCACAGGCCGGTCAACTGCCTGGCTTCGGCCAGGTTGGGCAGCAGGATGTTGACCGCCGGCAGCAGGGCGCGCATCTCGTCGAGGGCTGCCTGGGGGACGCTCATGCCTGGATCCAGGGTGACCGTCAGGCCGTGACGGCAGGCCATCTCCAGAGCCAGCAGGGCGGCGCTGCGTTGTGGGTCGGACAGCAAGGCATAGCCCGAAAGATGGAACAGTCTGGCCGTCCGAAAGCTCTCCTGGCGGATCTGGGCCGGGTCGGTCAGGGCGTTGGCTCCCCGATGGCCCAGGATCGTCCGCTCGCCGTCGGGGGTGACGATGACATACATCAGGCCGGTCATGACCGCCGGATCGCGTTGCAGGTCGGTGGAGAGGACGCCGGCCTTGCTGAGGCTGTGAAGGGCACGCTGGGCCAGCCAGTCGGGGCCGAGACGGGCGATCAGACTGACTTTGAACCCCAGGCGGGCCAGCACCATGGCCGTGTTGGCCGCCGAACCGCCGCAGTGGATTTCGGTCGAGTGGGCCAGCGCATCCCCCCCTTTGGCCGGGTAGCAGGGGAAATGGGCGATGATGTCCATATTCACATCGCCGAGTGCGATCACCTGTGGCATAAACCTATTTTATCACATCCCGGCCAGAATTTCCACTTTTGAGCAGCAACCGTATGTTCCCAACGCCATGCGGGTGTTCGAAGCAGAAGAACCGGGCACCCCACCTGCCCTGCTCCCGCCCGGTCTGTGACCTGGCGGCCCCCCCCACTGGCGGGGGTCACAGACCCCCGCCGAGCAATGGGGTGCCCCACGCCGGCGTTTTGCTTCGAACCCCCCAATGTTGCCCGGTTTGCTTTCCCATCCGCCTTGAGTAGAATTGGAGCCGTAGCCAGCAGGAGGAGCAGCCATGAAAGAACTCGCACAGCGCGTGTTGAGCGAAGGCCGTGACCTGGGGAGAGGCATCCTCAAAGTCGACGGTTTCATCAACCACCAGATCGACCCATTGCTGATGCAGCGCGCCGGGGCGGAGCTGGCGCGCCGCTTTGCGCCGGCGCACCCCTCGAAAATCCTCACCGCCGAGATCTCCGGCATCGCCCCCGCCCTCGCCGCCGGACTGGCCCTCGACATCCCCGTCGTCTATGCCCGCAAGACTAAACCCATCACCATGACCGGGCCAGTCTATGTCGAAAGCGCCCCCTCCCACACCAAAGGGCTGGAAGTGCTGCTGATGGTCTCGCCGGAGTACCTGCGCCCCGGCGACCGCGTCCTGGTGATCGACGACTTTCTTGCCTCCGGCCAGACGATTGCCGCGCTGGTACGGCTGGTGGAAAAAGCCGCCGCCACGCTGGTCGGCATCGGCGTCCTGATCGAAAAGCAGTTCGAAAGCGGCCGCGCCGCGCTGAGCGGCCTCTCTGTGCCCATCGAAGCCCTCGTCGTCATCGCCGACATGCGCGATGGCCACATCATCCTGGCCGCCTGACCATGCACGACACCATCGCTGTCCTCGACTTTGGCTCTCAGACCACCCAGCTCATCGTGCGGCGGGTGCGCCAGGCCGGCGTCTACTGTGAGCTTTTTCCCTGGGACGCTCCAGCCGACAATGTCCTGCGCCTGAACCCCAAGGGCCTGGTCCTCTCCGGCGGCCCGGCCAGCGTCTACGAGCCGGGCGCGCCCGATCTCCCCCCTTATGTCCTGGAAAGCGGGCTGCCGCTGCTGGGCATCTGCTACGGCATGCAACTGTTGGCGCGCGCCCTCGGCGGAGAGGTCAGCGCCGCCGCCCGCCGCGAGTACGGACCGGCCCGCGTCGAACTGCTGCACTCTGCCCCCCTGCTCGAACCGTTGCGGGAGCAGCCCCAGGTCTGGATGAGCCACGGCGACCAGGTGGAACGGCCGCCGCAGGGCTGGGCCGTGCTGGCCCGCAGCGACAACGCGCCCGTCGCCGCCATGGGCGACCTGAGCCGCCATCGCTACGGCGTCCAGTTCCACCCCGAGGTCGTCCACACCCCCGCCGGGGCCGCGCTGCTGCGCCGCTTTGCCGTCGAGGTCTGCGGCTGCGCGCCAACCTGGAGCGCGGAGGCGTTTATCGAAGAAGCAGTGGCAACGATCCGCCAGCGGGTCGGCGCAGGCCGCGTGGTCTGCGGCCTCAGCGGCGGCGTCGACTCGGCCGTCACCGCCGTCCTCGTCCACCGCGCCGTCGGCGAGCGGCTGACGTGCATCTTTGTCAACACCGGCCTGCTGCGCCAGGGCGAGCCCGAGCAGGTCGTGCGCACCTTTGGCCAGGAGCTGGGCATGCCGCTGCTGGCGGTCGACGCCACCGAGACCTTTCTCGATGCCCTGCAGGGCGTCACCGACCCCGAACAAAAGCGCAAGATCATCGGCGAGCGCTTTATCCGCGTCTTTGAGGAGCAGGCCGCACGGCTGGAACAGGTGGATTTTCTGGCCCAGGGGACGCTCTATCCGGACATCATCGAGTCGGCGGCGGCAGAGCGGCCTGGCGCGCGCCGCATCAAGACCCACCACAACGTCGGCGGCCTGCCGGAACGGATGAGCCTGGCGCTGATCGAGCCGTTGCGCTATCTCTTCAAGGACGAGGCGCGAACCGTCGGCGCAAAGCTGGGGCTGCCCGAGGAAATCGTCTGGCGACAGCCCTTCCCCGGTCCGGGGCTGGCCGTGCGCGTCCTGGGCGAGGTGACGTGGGAACGCCTGGAAACCCTGCGCGCCGCCGACGCCATTTTGCTGGAGGAACTCAGCCGGGCGGACCTGCTGCGGCAGGCCACCCAGCAGGCTTTCGCCGTCCTGCTGCCGGTGCGCAGCGTCGGCGTCAAGGGCGACGAACGCAGCTATGAGCACGTCGTCGCCCTGCGTGTGGTCACGACCCAGGATTTCATGACCGCCGACTGGGCGCGCCTCGACCACGAGCTGCTGGCGCGCATCAGCAACCGCATCGTCAACGAGGTGAGAGGAATCAACCGCGTCGTCTATGACATCACCTCCAAGCCCCCGGCGACGATCGAGTGGGAGTGAGGGCATGGACTATCGCTACATCCTCCGGCGCGCCTGGCAGATCGGCATCGGTCACCCCTCCCTGTGGCTGCCCGGCCTGCTGGTCAGCCTGAGCGGCCTGACGCGCGTCAACTGGCGCGGCACGCTGGACTGGCTGCCGGCGTCGCTCTACCGGCCGCTCTACCAGGCCTTCTATGGGCGCTACACCGCCCTGTGGGTCATCCTCCTTGTCTTGATCACCCTCCTGGTCAGTTTTGGGCTGGCCTTGCTGAACGCGCTGGGGCGCGGGGCGCTGGCCGCGCAGACGAACCACATCGAGAACGGCAGCGCGCCCTCCCTCCGCCGCGGGTTGACCACGGGCCGCCGCAGGCTCTGGCCGGTGCTGCTCGTCGTCCTGTTACCGGGCCTGCCGCTCATGGCGATCCGGCTGGCCGGTTTTGCCCCCTACCTGGCCAAAGCCTACGTCTTCTACC
>DAOTYI010000159.1:0-3224 GCA_034434895.1 Anaerolineae bacterium | reverse complement strand
CCCCACGGGCGATCAACTCCGGGGACAGGTCCACCGAGTCGCCGATATGCTGCGCCGGCACCCGCGCCTGCGAGATCAGATTCTGCAACACCCAGGGGATGGCAAACAGGCCGACAAAGGCCGGCATCAGGTTCTGGAAGGCCATCTCGGTCGGCACCAGGCTGCTGTAAAACAGGATGAAACCGAGAATCCCAGACAGAAAAAAGGTCAGCAGCCCTGCGCCCAGCGACCGCCAGGCATCGAGGAATTTGGCCAGGCTGGTGTGTCCCCGGTCGGAGCCTTTGGGCCATTCGCTCATCAGCATAAACAGGATCACCGCCCCCAGAATCCAGTGCAGGTGCGGCCCCACCACTGTGCGCACCACCGGCAAGACCCGGGGCAACAGCGGGGCCAGCAGGAACAGCACCAGCAGGCCGCCCAACCCACCCACTCCCGTCAGCACCGAAGCCTCAAAGCCGCGCTGTTGCATCAGGTATTTTTGCCCCGGCAGGACGATAAACACCGTGCTGTCGTCCGGCGCGCCGAAAAAGATGCTGGGGATGGTGTTGAGCACCGCATAGCCGACCACCAGGCCCAGCATAAACAGGGCCAGCAGGTCGCCCGGCAGGGTCTCCTCAAATCGGGCGGCCAGCAGGATCAGCAACCCGGCCAGGTTGTAGATGTGCAACGCCGGGATGCACGACAGGAAGGCCGACAGCAGGGTCCCGGCCAGCGCCGCGCCGAGGAGAGGCAGAGAGTCCATCATTTCACCACCTCCACGTCAGCCCCGGCCAGAGGGATGATCTCGATTGTCCCCTGGTAGAGGTCCACCTCTCCGGTCACCCGCACCTTCACCCCCGGCCCGAGGCCCGCCGGCAGGTACTCCACCGCCCGTTCCGGCACAAAGACCAGGATCTCCCCTGTGCCATCATTGAGCCACAGCTTGAACCACTTTTTGCTTTCGGTGCGCGCCACCCGGCCCTCGATGGTAAAGATGCGTCCTTCATCCGAGGGGGTGATGTTGCTGGCCGTCCGCTGCTCGATGGGGGGGCGATCGCCCCGCTTGAGCAGGACCACATCCGCGTCCTTTTGTGGGATCACCTCCATTTCGCCCTGATATTCGCCGATCTCGCCGGTGACCCGCACCTGGCTGCCAGGGAACAGGCCGTAGCGGTCGGGCATCTTTTCCAACAAATTCTGCCACACCAACAGGACAATGCTGCCGCTGGCATCGGTCAGGGTGTACTTGACCCCTTTGGAAAAATAGGCCACATTGGCGATGCCGGCCCGGGCGATGGTGAAGGTCGCCCCTATCTCGTTGGCCGTGATCTGGCCGATGGTCCGTGTCTCGACAGCCGGAGTGGAGGTGGGGGTGGGTGCAGGTGGGCGGGTGGGCACAGGAGTCGGTTCCATCGTCGCCGTTGCTGTCGCTTCGAGGGTGGGTGGCGGCGTGGCCGTTGCCTGGGAGGTGGGCGTAATCCGAGCCACCTGACCGGCGCCGGTCACCTGCACGTCGCCCGGCACCTGGGGCACGATCTCCAGCTCGCCCTGATACTCGCTTATCTCCCCTCGCACCGACACCTGCGCCCCCTTGGCCAGCGCCGCCGGGTCGGCCAGCCGGTCGAGCAGGTCCTGCCACACCAGCAGGGTGATCGTCCCCGTGCCGTCGTCCAGCCTGTACTTCATCCCCCTGGAAAAGGGGGTCACCTCGACGATCTGGCCGGCCACCTGCACCGTCTGGCCCACGTCGTCGGCGGTGAGCCGGCCGATGGCCCGCTCCTCCGCCGGCAGTTCCACCACCCCTGTCACGGTCACATCGCCCGGCACCTGGGGCACCACCTCCAGCTCACCCCGGTACTCGCTCACCTCGCCGACGACGCGCAGCACGGCCCCCGGCACCACCGCTGCCGGGTCGGCCAGGCCATCATACACATCCTGCCACAACAGCAGCGTCACCGTGCCGGTGCCGTCGTCCAGCGTGCCCCTCATCCCGGCCGAAAAGCTCCGCAGCGAGCGGAGCACCCCCTCCACCTGGACCATCCGACCCACATCCCCGGCGGTCAGTTCGCCCAGTTGCCGCCCGGCCACCGTCCGTTCGGCAGCGGCCAGCACCGTCACGTCGGACGGGACTTCGGGCACGATCTCCAGCTCGCCCCGGTATTCCGACACCTCCCCCTGGGCACGGACCCTCGCCCCGGCCACCAGCGCCTCACGTTCCGGCAGCGCCTCATACAGGTCCTGCCACAACAGCAGCGTCACTGTCCCGGTGCCGTCGTCCAGTGTGAACCTGACCCCGGCGGAGAAGGGGCTGACCTTGGCGATGGCCCCCTCCACGGCAGCCATTCCCCCCACCTCCACGGCGGCCAGCTCGCCGATGGGCCGCAGCGGGGCAAGCGGGATCATCTCCTCCAGCAACACCAGATCGCTCCCCCGGCCCACCGAAATCTGCGGTATGCCCCGGTACCGGTCCACCGCGCCGGTCACCTGCACGCTCTGGCCGACCTTCACCTGGGGCAGCGGGCCACCGACCACGGTTGTGCTGGTGGGCAGTGTCACGTCAATCGCCCCGCTGGCATCGCGCAGGGTGAGGATGCGCAGGCCGGCGTAGGGGGTGCGGTCGTCGCGGACCACGCCGCGCACCGTGACCTGTCGGTAGAGCAGGCCCTCGTTCACTTCGGCAATCGTCAGCGTCAGAGGCTCGGCGGGTTGGACCTGGGTGTGCTGCGGCACGTTGAGCACCAGATACTGAAAATCCTCCCTGACCCGGAGCGTCCCTTCCACGCTCACCCGATCGCCCATCACCGGCACCCGGCCCTCGGCCAGCAGTTTCTCCACCTCGGCGCGATAGGCGGTGACCATGATCTCACCGGTCCCATCCCACACCCAGAATTTGAGCGAGCCGGCCTCCGGATCGTAGGCCGGCTGGCGGGTCACCGTGCCCTCGACGCGGACATAGGCCCAGTTCATCGTCCCGGAAAGGTGGCCGATCTCGACCGTCGGCACCCGGCTGTGCCTGGCAACCAGGAGCAAGACTGCCAGCCCCAAGAGGGCCAGGGCCAGGCTGCCGTAGCGGAAAAGGCGCACGGCCATCCGCTGGCCAACGACCGCGCCACAATAGGGACACCGTTCATACGGGCCGACAAAGCGGCCACAACTGGGGCATTCGCTGGACGGATTTTGTTTGTCGGACATGATAACCCTCAAAGGTTATCTCGACAATGTTCGACTCGACCTCACCCCTACCC
>DAOTYI010000158.1:0-13328 GCA_034434895.1 Anaerolineae bacterium | reverse complement strand
GGGGTGGAGCGGTGGGCGGCGGGACGCTGGGTGTCACCTGGCCGATGGCCTCCATGACGACAAAGCTGACCAAGGCCGGCTGGCTGGCCTGCCCCCGGGCGGTGTAGGCCACAGCCGAGACGCTGTGCGGGCCGGCCTGACCAAAGGTCCACGGCTGGCTGGCGGTGAGAGAGGGGAGCCCTCGGGCATCTGGACTGGTGACCACCGCCACCAAAAAGTTGTCCACGCTCAGCTCCAGACGGGTGATGTCGGAAGCACCGCTGGCCGTGGCCTGGAGCAGGATTTCGCTGCCGACCGCCACCTGGGCCGACGGCAATGGCGACTGGATGACGACGTTGGGCGATCCACCGCCCACACCCCGCCCCAGCAGGAGGATCAGGACCGCTGCCATGGCGATCACCACCCCAAGTCCCAACAGGCCAACGATCCAGGGCAGGGCCGAGGGCCGGGCCGGGGCAGCGGCAGGCGGATAGACAGGAGGCGCAGCGGCGGCGGGCGGATAGGCGACCGGGGCCGGAGCAGCAGGCGGTGGATAGACCGGGGGCGCGGCGGCGGCGAGAGGGGCCTGTAACGTGACATCGGCGGTCGGCGGCAGGTGCACGTCAAAGAGGGTGTTGCCCACCCGCAGCACGGAGCCGTGGCGCAACGGCTCCGGCTGGCTGATGCGCCGTTCGTTGACGTAGGTGCCGTTGGCGCTGCCCAGGTCCTGGACGAAACAGGTGCCGGCCTGCCAGAACAGGGTGGCGTGGTGGCGCGATACCTGGGGGTCGGCCAGGGCGATGGTATTGTCTGCCTGGCGGCCGATGGTGACCGGGGCCTGGGTCAGGGGGAAGACCTGGCCCGTGTGCCGGACGACTAATGACGGGCCGGAAGTGGGTGGATTGTTCATAATTCACCTCCAACCATTGAACTCGCCCCTTAAGAAAGAAGGGCTGGTCGCCGGGCATCCGCGAAGGCGGACGGTCAGCCAGCAGGGGCTCTACCCTATACCGCGGTTTCAACCGCTTATCAGCAGGACTTGTGCAATGAATGGCATTTTCACCACATAGTTCTTCGTGTCTTGGTGCCTTTGTGGTAAGCCTGTCGGGTCAACTGCGTAACTCCTGTTATCAGGCATGGTTCCCGAAGGCCGCCACACCCTTCACTCAATCCAACACTTTTGCCAGCGCTTCCTCCCAGAAAAGAGTCCGCCCGTCCTGGAGCATCAGGACCTTGTAGGCCTCGGCTTCCTCTTTTGCCCCCAACGTGGCGTCCTCGCCGGCCACGGTGGGAATGGCCCGCAGGCCGGCACGCTGCAGCAGGGCGGCCCGCTTCAGGGCACGCTCCACATCGCGTCGGTCAACGGTCGCCGACACCTCCACGGCCAGCCATACCTGCGGAGCCTCCGCTCGATAACGAGGCTGCCCGCTGACCAACAGGTCCACGGCCAGCAAATCCCTGAACTCTTCCGGTGAGAGAAGGGTTTCCAGATCCTCTTCGATCTCAACGGGCGAGAGCACGCGCAACCGCCGCAGCAGGGGGCCAAAATAGGCACCGGCCTTCTCCCGGTAGGTGAGCTCCAACTGGCGACCCTTAACGGCTGCCAGGGTGTTTTGCATCCCCCCCACTACTGTGATCAGGTTCTGAAGCCGTTCCTCGGTGCGCGCCTGAGCCTCGGCCAGTTTCTCGACCGTGGCCTCCAGGCGGGTCAGCCGTTCCTCGGTGCGCGCCTGGGCCTCGGCCAGTTTCTCGACCGTCGCCTCCAGGCGGGTCAGCCGTTCCTCGGTGCGCGCCTGGGCCTCGGCCAGTTTCTCGACCGTGGCCTCCAGGCGGGTCAGCCGTTCCTCGGTGCGCGCCTGGGCCGCCGCCAGCTCTTCGACCCGCGCCTCGGTGCGCGCCTGGGCCGCCGCCAGCTCTTCGACCCGCGCCTCGGTGCGCGCCTGGGCCGCCGCCAGCTCTTCCAACCGTCTCTCGGTGCGCGCCTGGGCCCGGACCAGCCGGTCAAAGTCCTGACGGACGACCCGAATCTCCTTCATCCGGTCATCCACCAGCGCGGTCACCGCCCGATATAGCTCAGCAGTCATCCCGTAATACTGTTCCATCGCAACACCTCTCGCCAGCTATTATACCCCATAACCACACTTTCCGCAAGCCCATACGATCAGGACTTACGCAATGGATGGCATTTTGTAATTCTTCGTGTCTTGGTGCCTTTGTGGTGAGCCTGCCGGGTCAACTGCGTAACTCCTGACGATGTTTGCAATCGGCGGGATCAAGAAACCATCCGCAGGGGCCGCATCAGGCTGAATCACAGCACGGTGCGCAAAAACTGCCCGGTGTACGATTTCGCCACCCGGGCCACCTCCTCGGGAGTGCCCTCAGCCACCACCCAACCACCACCGTCGCCTCCTTCCGGCCCCAGGTCTATGATCCAGTCGGCGGACTTGATCACATCCAGATTGTGCTCGATGACGACCACCGTGTTGCCCTGGTCCACCAGGCGGTGCAGCACCTGCAACAACTTTTCGATGTCGGCAAAGTGCAACCCGGTGGTCGGTTCATCCAGAATGTAGAAGGTCCGGCCAGTAGCCCGGCGCGACAGCTCTTTGGCCAGCTTGACCCGCTGCGCCTCGCCACCGGACAGGGTGGTCGCCGGCTGACCAAGACGGATGTAGCCCAATCCCACATCAGACAGGGTTTTGAGCTTGTTGCGGATGCGCGGCACGTTGGAAAAGAACTCCAGCGCCTCATCCACGGTCATGTCCAGGACCTCGGCGATATTGCGGCCCTTGTAGCGGATTTCGAGGGCTTCGCGGTTGTAGCGTTTGCCGTGGCACACCTCGCAGGGCACATACACATCGGGCAGGAACTGCATCTCAATGCGGATGATGCCATCACCCTGGCAGGCCTCACACCGGCCCCCCTTGACGTTAAAGCTGAACCGACCCGGCCCGTAGCCTCGCGCTTTGGCTTCCGGCAGGCGGGCAAACAGGTCGCGGATGTCGGTAAAGACGTTGGTATAGGTTGCCGGGTTGGAGCGAGGGGTGCGGCCGATGGGGCTCTGGTCCACGTTGACCACCTTGTCAATAAACTCCAGCCCCAGGATCAGGTCATGTTTGCCCGGCTTGTCTTTGGCGCGATAAAAGAATTGATTCAACCGTTTGTAGAGCACCTCGACCACCAGGCTGCTCTTGCCCGACCCGGATACGCCGGTCACGGCGATAAGCTTGTGCAGGGGGAAACGCACCGTGAGCGATTTCAGGTTGTTCTCAGCCGCACCGACCACGGTCAAAAAGTTGCCGTTGCCGGGACGACGTGTCTTGGGCATGGGAATGCGCCGCTCGCCGCGCAGGTAGGCAGCTGTGAGGGAATCGCTGCACTGCAGGAACTGCTCCAGCGGTGCCGAGCAAACCACCCAACCGCCATTCTCGCCGGCCCCCGGCCCCAGGTCGAGGATCCAGTCAGCAGCGCGCATCGTCTCGGTGTCATGCTCGACGACGATGACGGTGTTGCCCAGGTCGCGCATCGAAAGCAGGGTGCGGATCAGCCGCCCATTGTCGCGGGGGTGCAGGCCGATGCTCGGCTCGTCGAGGATGTAGAGCACGCCCATCAACCGCGAACCGATCTGGGTTGCCAGGCGGATGCGCTGCGACTCACCGCCGGACAGGGTGGTCGCCCGGCGGTCAATGGTCAGGTAATCCAGCCCTACATCGGCCATGAACGACAGCCGGTCGTGCAGCTCCTTGAGGATCTGATGGGCGATCCGCTGTTGTTTCGCGGTCAGGGGCGACTCCCCCCTGACCCCTTGTAGCTCCTCGACCCATTGCCGCATCTCGGTCACCGACATGGCCGTCACCTGGTCAATCGGCCTGTCGGCCACGGTCACAGCCAGCGCTTCCGGCTTGAGGCGGCGTCCGTGGCAGACCGGGCAGTCCCGTTCGGCCATATAGCGTTCCAGCTCCTCTTTGATCGAATCGGAGGTGGCTTCACGATAGCGGCGTTGCAGGTTGGGGATGACCCCTTCAAAGTGAGCCGTGTAGGTGCGTTGCAGGCCCTGGGCGGTCTTGTAATGCAATGTCACCTGTTCGCCCCGTTGCCCGCCAAAGAGGAGAAAATTGATCTGGGAGGGCAACAGCTCCCGCACCGGCACATCCAGAGGAATGCCATGCTGTTGGGCTGCTGCCTCCAGGAGCTGACGGTAATAGCTATCCCCAGACCGCTCCCGGCTCCACGGTTCGATCGCTCCCTGGTTCAGGGTCTTGCTGCGGTCGGGGATGACCAGGTCGGGGTCAATTTCCAGCTCGGTGCCCAGGCCGGTACAGGCCGGGCAGGCGCCGTGAGGGCTGTTGAAGGAGAAGGTGCGCGGCTCGATCTCAGGCAGGCTGATGCCGCAATGGACGCAGGCAAACTGTTCGGAAAAGAGGTGGTCGTGAGGAGCGGTGCCCTCGGTCACATCGCTGACGATCATCACCCCGCCCCCCAGCTTCAGGGCGGTCTCCACCGAGTCAACCAGGCGGGTGCGGTCCATACCGGAGCCATCTCCATCGCTGTGGCGCACGATCAGCCGGTCCACCACCGCCTCAATGGTGTGCATCTTGTAGCGGTCCAGATCGATCTCTTCCTCCACGTCGTGCACCTGGCCGTTGACCCGCACCCGGACAAAGCCCATCCTGCGCACATCTTCAAACACCTTGCGGTGCTCCCCCTTGCGGTCCTTGATGAGCGGGGCCAGGAGCAGGATGCGGCTGCCCTCCGGCATCTCTTCAATGGCCTCGACGATCTGGCCCACCGTCTGCTGGCGGACCGGACGGCCGCAGCGAGGGCAATGGGGCACCCCCACACGGGCATATAGAAGCCGCAGATAGTCATAGATTTCGGTCACAGTCCCGACGGTAGAGCGGGGGTTGCGGCTGGTGCCCTTCTGGTCAATGCTGATGGCCGGGCTGAGGCCGTCAATCTGGTCCACGTCCGGCTTTTGCATCTCGCCCAGGAACTGGCGGGCGTAGGCCGACAGCGATTCGACATAGCGGCGTTGCCCCTCGGCATAGAGGGTGTCGAAGGCCAGCGACGATTTGCCCGAACCGGACAGGCCGGTGATGACGATCAGTTTGTCGCGGGGCAGCTCGACGTCAATATTCTTCAGATTGTGTTCGCGGGCGCCGCGGATGATGATCTTTTCTTGGGCCATAATCCCTCCCCTCGATGCTGAGGGTGCTCAAGGAAACAGGCTATGTGCAACTTTCAATGGTTTGTGGTATACTCCTGCACAACAGGCAGAAGGATGGGCCGTGTTCGACAAAGGGCTGGTTGTCATGAGTGATTGTGGGCGAATTCTGGGACAAAGGCCCAGCCTATTATTATATCATGGAAGGGGAAGGGAGCCAAAAAGAGGGCACCCTGGGGTTTCGAGGCAGAAGAACTGAGGCTGCTCCCGCCAAGTCACAGACCTGGCGGCCCTCCACCAGCGGGGGTCACAGACCCCATAGGCATCAAGTGAAGCGACTCAAGTCGCACCTCAGGGACCTGCGGCCAGGCATCCACCGGCGTGGATGCCTCCGTCTGCGCAGTGCGATTTCCAATCGCCCACGCCTTAACTTGATGCTTGATGCCAATGGTCACAGACCCCCGCCGAGCAATGGGGATTTTTTAACCTGCGGTGGGGTATATGATTCGCGGTGAAGGGAGGGGGCAATGGAGATCGCGGTCGCCATTACCGGCGCTTCAGGAACGGTGATCGGTGTGCGCCTGGTCCAGTTCCTGGCCGAACAGGGGGGGCATCGGGTTCACCTGCTCCTGTCCAGGAACGCCCAGGCGGTCATGGTCCATGAGCTTGGCCCGGACGTGCCGTTGCCGGCCGACTCTCGCTGGGGAGCAGATGACTGGACGGCCCCCATCGCCAGCTCCTCCCATGCTCCCCAGGCCATGGTCGTGGCCCCCTGCTCGATGAAAACGCTGGCGGCTATCGCCCACGGCTACGCCGATGACCTGATCGTCCGGGTTGCCGAGGTGATGTTGCGGCTGAACCGGCCCCTGATCCTCATGCCCCGCGAAACTCCCCTTTCCCTGCCGGCCATCGAGAATATGCGCCTGGCCAGGCTGGCCGGGGCGCTCCTCCTGCCACCGGTGATGGCTTACTATTACCGGCCTCAGACGGTGGACGAGGTGACCGACTTTTTTGTGGGCAAAGTGCTTGACCTGCTGGGGCTGGAGCACAACCTGTATCGCCGCTGGGGGCTGACACCTGAATAGAGGAGCGCGATGAACCTGCGAGACTTTTTATCCTGGGCCGAAGCGGAGAAGCGGCTGGTCACGATTGAACGACCGGTAGACCCCTGCCTGGAGATGGCCCGCGTGATCCACGTTCTGGAAGGTCAACCCCTGCTGTTCACCGATCCACAGCGGCCCGGCTGGCGGGTGGCGACCGGCATCTGCGCCCGGCGGGAGCACCTGGCCTGGGCGTTGGGCACCGACCTGCCGGGCATCGTTCCCCGCCTGATGGAGGCGCTGAACCGACCACTGGTGCCGCCGCTGCTGGCCGACGCGCCCTGCCAGCAGGTCGTGAACCGCTCGCCAGACCTGAATCGTCTGCCCATTCTCAAACACCTGCCGGGCGACGGCGGACCCTACATCACCGCGGGCGTGGCCATCATCCGCGACCCCGATTATGGACGCAACGCCAGCTTTCACCGGCTGATGCAGATCGGCCCTCGCCACTTTACCGCCCGCCTCGTCGAAGGTCGGGGCACCGACACCGCCTGGCGCAAAGCGGTGGCCGCCGGCCGGGAACTGGAGGTAGCGATCTGCCTGGGCGCGCCGCTGCAGGTGCTGCTGGCGGCGGCCATGAGCCCGGCCCCAGGGGTGGACGAGCTGGCCATTGCCCATGCCCTGGCCCCGACGCCGCTGGCCCGCTGTCTGACCGTGGACCTGGAGGTCCCGGCCGGGTGCGAGGCGGTGCTGGAAGGCCGGATTACCTCCCGCCTGGCCGACGAGGGGCCATTCATTGACCTGACCGAGACCTGGGACATCGTCCGTCAGCAGCCGGTGATCGAGATTGATGGCCTCACCCATCGTCGCGATCCGATCTACCATGCCCTGTTGCCCGGGGGCCTGGAACATAAACTGCTGATGGGCCTGCCCCGCGAACCGACCATCTTCCAGGCGGTGAGGGAGGTGGCCGACTGCCGGGCGGTGAACATCACCCCCGGCGGCATGAACTGGCTCCACGCCGTGGTGCAGATCGCCAAACAGGGCCCTGAGGACGGGCGACGGGCGGTCGAGGCTGCCTTCCGGGGACACCCCTCGCTCAAGCATGTGGTGGTTGTGGACGAGGATGTGGACCCCTTTGACCCGGCGGCGGTCGAGTGGGCGGTCGCCACCCGATTCCAGGCCGACCGCGACCTGCTGCTCTTTCCCGACCAACCGGCCAGCAGCCTCGATCCCTCGGCAAAACTCCAACCTGGCCAAAAGGCACGATCGGCCAAAATGGGCCTGGATGCCACGATCCCCTGGACCGACCATACCGGCCGCCTCCTGAGCCAGGCCGAACGGGATGGATTTCGCAAGGTACGCTATGAGGCTGTGGATGTATTCCAATACATTACAAGCAAAAACATATAGTACGCCATGTGCAACTTTTATTTCCCAGAGGCATTTGGAGCCTGCCGGGCATTATACCGGCCTGCCCCTTCACCCTGCCCCCCTCCGAATTCCGAATTCGGAAAGAGAAGGGGGCCGGGGGGATGAGGAGGGGGCAGGGTATAGCCTGTCAAATAAAGTTGCACATGGCGTGTAGTTGCTTGCTATTGGCAGAACTTTACAAACTCAAGAGATGATGCTAGAATTTAAAAACCGGCCTGGCCGGTGAGATATGGGACACTACCGGATCGCTCATCTGAGGGAGAACTTCATTGATCCAGTACATTGACCTGAGAATCGAGATCGGCGAACGGATAGGCCAGAACCGCTTTACGGTGCGCATGAGCAGTGAAGCGGTCGGAGAAGCGCATGGCGAGTTTGTCCTGCCTTTTTCTGCGCTTGAGATCGGCCGCATCCTGGGCATGGTAGACGCCAGGCTGGGCAGAACGGGCGGCATCTTGCGTCAGGGTTCTATCGAGCGCCAGCGCCTTGTTGCGTTCGGGCAGGGGCTGTTTGAAGCTCTGCTGGCTTCCCCCGAAATCCGCGCCTGTTACGAGCAGGCCAGGGGCATGATTCAGGTGTATGAGAATCGGGGGTTGCGCCTGCGGCTTGTTGTGCGCGATCCCTTGTTGCGGGTGTTGCCCTGGGAATTCCTGCACGATGGGGAGACCTTTCTGACCATCTCGAACCGGACCCCCCTGGTCCGGTATGTGGAGCTTCATCCCGGCCAGCAATGCCGCCCCCTGGCGATCCAGCCACCTTTGCGCATCCTGGTCGCGATTGCCACGCCCCATGACCAACCGGCTTTGGATGGGGAGAGTGAACGCCGCAGAATTGAGGGCGCACTGGCCAGGATCGGCGACAGAGTGGAGGTCAGCTTTCTGGGGTTGCACCCTGACCAGCCACTGACATACCAGCTTCTGCATCACACCCTGAGCGAGGCCTATGCCGCCGGCCGTCCGTTCCACATTCTCCATTTCATCGGTCATGGCCAATATGTGCCTCAGGGCAATGGCCTGGGAGCCGGTTATCTGATCCTGGAGAACGAAGCAGGATGGAGTGAACCCTACAGCGGTGAAAAGCTGGGGAACCTCCTCCGCGATCACCCTTCCGTTCGGCTGGCGGTGATCAATGCCTGTGAAGGCGCCCGGGCCGAGAGCGACAACCCTTTTGCCGATGTGGCCACCGCTCTGGTGCGTAGCGGTGTGCCGGCCGTCGTGGGCATGCAATTTTCCATCAGCGACCGGGCGGCCGGGATCCTGTCTGGCGAGTTCTACTTCCATCTGGCGCTGGGATACTCGGTGGATGCGGCTCTGGCCGAGGCGCGGAAGACGCTCTATGCCCTCATCCCCGATTCGGTCGAGTTTGGCGCGCCGGTGCTGTTTATGCGTGCCCCCGATGGTCGCATTTTCGACCTGCCAGCTATGGCTGAACAACCTGCCCGGCCCCGGTCAACCCGGATCGAGCCGCATCCCGCCAGGCTCCAGGGCCACCGGCTCTGGCCGGTCCTGTTCCTGGCCCTGCTTTGCGTTGTCGGCTGGGTGTGGGTTGTGAAGGGAGATCTGCCCCTGACGGCCTGGTGGAAAAGCGCCGTGCCGACAGTCACCGGAACATCGGCCCTGCTCACCGGACCGCCGATCTCTCTGACTACCACCTCCGCACCGTTCAGCCCGACACCCGAACCGACGGCCACACCCGGCCCAACCTGGACCGCCAGCCCAACCGTTGTTCCGCCGACCGCCACCCCGACCCAGACGCCCAGGCCGACCGCCACCCCGACCGCCACGCCGACCCAGACGCCCAGGCCGACCGCCACAGCGTCGCCGACGGCCAGAGCAGGAGAGGGGGCTGTCCGCCGGCCGACAGCGACGGCGACCCCCTGGACTCTCACCACCCTGCGGGGTTGGATCCTTTTCCTGTCCGATCGGGCGGGAGGGGAGGCGGTCTTTGCCATGAAGCCCGAAGGGACCGACGTGATCCGCCTGCCCGACCGGAGCCTGTACGACCAGGCAGCCGCCGCGGAGAGGGTGCATCCCAACGGCCTGTGGCGGCTGGTGGTGCGCAATCATGAGGGCAATTTCGAGGTCTGGCGGCTGGGGGAGGGAGAGGATCTGCAACTGACGAGCAACGGGGCAGCCGACTATGATCCGGCCTGGTCCCCTGAGGGCTGGCTTATTGCCTTTGTGTCCGGCCGCTTTGGCAGTGATGATATTTTTGTTATGGATGCAAACGGTCAGAACGACTACCGCCTGACCTATTACGACGGATACGACAAGCATCCTACCTGGTCACCCGATGGCAGGCGCATTGCCTTCTGGTCGGATCGCCAGGGAGGGCGCCGCCAGATCTGGGTCATCAATCTGGATGGTACAAAGGTGGCCAACCTGAGCAACAGCCCCTATAACGACTGGGATCCGGTGTGGGTCAAATGAGCGACCGGCTACGGCTGACTGCCGAAGAACAGGCCATGCTGGCCGGCGAGGCCGGGCCAGGGGTGCAAAAGGCGATGGAGATTGTCACCGCCCTGGGCCGCATCTACGGCGCTGCCGACCTGGTGCCGGTCGCCAGCGTCCAGGTCAGCGGCGTGAGCTACAAGAACCTGGGCGATGCCGGATTGGAATTCCTGGAAAGGTGGGCGGTTCAGGGGGCCCGGGCGCGGGTGCCGACCACCCTCAACCCGGCGGGGATGGACCTGCTGGCCTGGCGAGAACTGGGCTTTGCCGAGCCATTTGCCCGACAACAGCAGCGAGTCATCGCTGCCTATGCTGCCCTGGGCGTCACCCCGACCTGCACCTGTACCCCTTACCTGGTGGGCCATGCCCCGGCCCTGGGCCAGCATCTGGCCTGGGCCGAGTCCTCGGCGGTGAGCTATGCCAATTCGGTGCTGGGGGCCTATACCAATCGGGAGGGGGGCCCCGGTGCTCTGGCAGCGGCCATCACCGGCCGCACAGCGCGCTATGGCCTGCACCTGGAGGAGAACCGGCTGGCAACGGTGATCGTCGAGGTCCGCTGCCCGGTGCGTTCAGAAGCAGACCTGGGGGTGCTGGGCTACCTGGTGGGCCGCCAGGTCAGGAACGGCATCCCCTACCTCCGCTTCGCTCATCGGCCACCGGTCATCAGCCATTGGTCCTTGAAAATGTTGGGCGCAGCCATGGCCGCCGGCGGTGCGGTGGCGCTCTATCATATCGAAGGGGTGACGCCCGAGGCACTGGCCGGGAAGGTGATCCGGCCCGATGCCGGGCGGCTGGCGGTGGAGGACCTGTCGCCCGGTTATGCGGCCCTCAACGGCCCGGCGGAGGAGATTGACCTGGTGAGCATCGGCTGCCCCCATGCCTCGCTGGCGGAGATCGAGGCGGCAGCCGATTATCTGGACGGACGGCGTGTGCGGACGGCGCTGTGGATCACCACGGCGCGGACCACACGGCAGGCCGCCGAGAAGGCAGGTCTGGTTGCCCGCCTTGAGGCAGCCGGAGGCCGGGTGGTCGCCGACACCTGCCTGGTTGTGGCCCCGGTGGCAGAGCTGGGTTTTCATTCTCTGGCCACCAACTCGGCCAAAATGGCCTTCTATGCCCCGTCGCACAGCGGACTGTCGGTGCGGCTGGGGACGATGGAGCAATGTCTCGAGGCAGCCCTCAGCGGCAGGTGGTGAGCGGGTCACAAAGCTCCGGTTTCTTGCCAGAATCGAACAGGTGTGCTATCATCAGGTCATGGAAACCGAGAGCACGATCCGGGTGCGGTTCGAGCTGCCGCTGCCGCCGGGCATCAACCAGCAGTATGCCACGGTGCATGGCCGACGGGTGTTGAGCCAGGCCAGCCGGAGCTACAAACGGGCGGCGGTCAAGGCCATCCGCCGCCTGCGGGCCACCGGGACCATCTCCGATGCCCTGGTGGCAGCTCTGCGGCAGGGATTTATAGGGCTGTTCATTGACTTTTACTTCGAAACGCCTCACCGGCGCGACCTGGACGGCGGCCTGAAGATCGCCCTGGATGCCATCTGCAGCGCCCTTGGAGTTAACGATAACCGGGTGGTGGATGTGCATCTGGTCAAGCGCATTGACCCGCTGCGGCCGCGCATCGAGGTTGAACTGGAGGCCATCCCCAACTGGCAGTTTGACCTCCGGTACGTCTACCTGGGGGGGAAGGATGGAGGAGACGTGGAACCTGACGCTACGACCCATCGGCCGGGTGGTGAGAGGCCGCCCCTGGCCGCCCGGCGATGATCGCTGGGAGGAGGAGGAAGCCGAGATCGAGCTCGAACCGGCCTGGGCCGGGGCGTTGGATGGCCTGGAAGGCTTTTCGCATATCTGGGTGATATGGTGGCTGGACCGGTCCGAGGGGCCGCTCGATACGCTGCACGTCCGCCCCGAACGGCGCGCCGAGATGCCTCTGGTGGGAGTCCTGGCCACCCGCTCTCCCCGGCGGCCCAACCCGATCGCCCTGACCGCCGTCCGCCTGCTGGCAAGACAGGGGGCGCGGCTGCGGGTGAGGGGGCTGGATGCCTGCCAGGGGACGCCGGTTCTGGACATCAAACCTTATCTGCGCCGGGGCGACCTGATCGCCGAGGCGACAGCGCCCGACTGGCTGGAACGGCTATGGACCATTCACGATCAGGAGAGAGGTTGAGAGTCCGCCTGCTGCTGATAGGGATCGGCCAGGTCGGCCGCCGCTTCCTGGAGCTGATCGCCCATAAACGAGAGCTTCTCCGCCACCGCCTGGGGCTGGAGCTGATACTGGTCGGTGTGGCCGACCGCTCCGGCGTGGCCGTCTGCCCGGACGGCCTGGACCTGCACCAGGTGGTGAGCATCAAGGCGGCCGGCCAGGGGGTGGCCGGGCTTCGACCGTGGGGACAGGCCGGAATCCCGGCTCTGGAGATGGTGCAGGCTGTCCAGGCCGACCTGTTGCTGGAAGCCTCGCCGGCCAACCTGACGGACGGCCAGCCGGGGTTGGGTTGTATCGAGGCGGCGCTCGCCCGCCGGATGCACGTCGTCACGGCCAACAAGGCGCCGCTGGTGCTGGCCTTCCCCCGCCTGCTGGCCCTGGCCAGAGCCCACGGCGTGGAGTTGCGCTTCGATGCCACAGTCGCCGGCGGCCTGCCGGCGATCAATCTGGGCCAGCGCGACCTGGCCTTCGCCGACATCTACCGCCTGGAGGGGGTGCTCAACCTGACGGCCAACTATATCCTCATCCGCATGGCCGACGACGGTCTGAGCTATGCCCAGGCGCTGGCCGAGGCTCAGGCAGCCGGCCACGCCGAAGCCGACGCCAGCCTGGATGTGGAGGGTTGGGATGCAGCCAACAAGCTGGTCATCCTGGCCCATAGCGTGCTGCACTATCCGGCCACCCTGGCCGACGTGGCTGTCGAGGGCATCCTGGGGGTCACGCCCGCGATGCTGGCTCAGGCGGCGGCCGAAGGCAAACGGGTCAGGCTGGTGGCGACCGCCGGGCGGCAGGGTGACGGCTATCATCTCAGCGTGCGGCCTGTGTGGCTGGAGGCCGACCATCCGCTGGCCCGGCTGGGGGCCAAACAGATGGGCATCGTCTACTATACCGATGTCTGCGGCGTGTTGTCGGCGGCCATTGTCGAAGAGACACCCCTGCCTACGGCGGCGGCCATGCTCCGCGACGTGGTGGGCATCTACCTCGACCACAGGGATCTACCGCAGGGATCTACCGCATATGCGTCAAGTTGAACGACAAGTCGCACCTCAGGGGCC
>DAOTYI010000157.1:0-32647 GCA_034434895.1 Anaerolineae bacterium | reverse complement strand
TATAGCATTTTATGGACCGCCGGGCAAGTGGCTTGACGAAGGTGAATCGCTATTGCATTCCCCGGCGAAAGATGTTATAATTGGTCCATCAGGAGGCCCCATGACGGAGCTGAATGCATCGGAGTTGGAAAAGATCCTGAAAGAACTTCAGAACGAGAACGAGCAATTGCGCAACGGTTACGTCTCCCTGAGCCAGCAACTGATCGGCCTGCGGATGGTGCAGCACATCGCTCAAGACCTGGCCGTGGAGCTGGATGTCGAGCGGTTGTTACATCGTATCCTCCGCTCGGCCATCAATGCGGTTGAGGGCCAGGCCGGGGCGTTGCTGTTGCTCGACTCCAACAAGCAGGAGTTGATCTTTTCCGTGGTCGAAGGGGGCGGAGGCCAGGCGCTGCAAGGCAGGCGGATCGGAAAAGATCAGGGCCTGGCCGGCTGGATTCTTTCGCGCAACCAACCTGTTATCGTGGACGATGTCAGCCAGGATGATCGTTTCCTGGAAGAGATCCCCGTCAGTGTTGACTTTGAGGTTACATCCCAGATCGGGGTGCCCCTGATCACCAGGGGGGAAACGATCGGCGTCATCCAGGTCCTCAACAAAATGGGCGGCGAGCCGTTTGACGACGACGACCTGAACCTGCTGACCTCATTTGCTGCCCAGTCGGCGACCGCCATCGAAAATGCCCGTCTTTACCAGGATTTGAAGCGGGAGCGTGACCGGCTGATCGCCATCGAGGAGGAGGTGCGCCGCCGTCTGGCCCGCGACCTGCATGATGGGCCGGCCCAATTGCTGTCGTCGCTCATCACCCAGATCGAGATCGTGCGCAAGTTTTGGGAACGGGAACCGGCGAAGGCGGTCCGGGAACTGGAGGAACTGGTGCCGATTGCCCGCGAGGCGCTGCGCCAGATCCGCACCCTGTTGTTCGACCTGCGGCCGGTCATTCTGGAAACCCAGGGGCTGGTGCCGGCCCTGCAATTGTATATCCAGCAACAGCAGGAAGCAGGTGACCTGGCCTATCATCTCCAGATCAGCGGCTTTTCCGGTCGGCTGGTGGCCCCTGCCGAACGGGCGCTCTTTTCCATCGTCCAGGAGGCGGTGGGCAATGTCAAAAAACATGCCTGGGCGCGGAATGTGTGGATCGCCGTAGCCGAACAGAGGGATACTTTGATAGTGGGGGTCCGGGATGACGGCCGGGGGTTCGATCTGGATAAACTGAGCGCCGAATATGATCGGCGGGGCAGTCTGGGATTGCTCAACATGCGCGAGCGGGCGCAGGCCCTGAGGGGCAAACTGTCCATCCATTCCCGTCCAGGATTGGGGACGGCGATTGTCGTGACTGTGCCTCTGCACACCCTGCGCCAGACCGAATCGGAGGAATCATGATTCCCGGCGCCACGCCGCGCCGGATTAGCACCAATACCTGGTGTCCTTTGTGTCTTTGTGTCTTGGTGGTTTTCAGACAAGCTCTTATGTTCAGGAGGGTGTCTAATGCAGGTTCGGCGTGTTCAAACAGCGGAAGAGGTTCAGCAGGCTTATCCCTGTGCGACGGAGGACCCCATCCCATTTTGGGCAGATGGCCTGTCCCTGTCCAGAGAGTGGTTCGCCGGGAACCTGGGACGCCATGTTGAGGGGTTCCATCTGGAGGATGAGGAGGGCCACGTCATTGGCCATATCTACTGGGCCCCCGGAAGCCAGGCATTGGTCCCGTACGAGATAGAGGATGGGGTGGCTTATCTCTACTGCGACTGGGTCCAACGGCACCATCAAGGCCGGGGAGGGATGCGCCTGCTCTTTCAGGAATTCGTAAAATACCTGGATTCGCAGGGCTATAAGGGCATTCTGGTTGATGGCACAGAGATTGAAGGGTACATGCATTATCGGCATTTCCTCAAGCGTGGCTTCCAGGTACTCAGGGAAAGTGAAGGGAGCAGGTTGCTGTATTATCCGTTGCATCAGGCTTCGGTCAGGGTCATGCCGATCGAGGCCCACACCGCTGTATCTGAGGTTGGGGTTGAGGTCCTGGTGATCGGCTCGCGCTTCTGTCCGGTCGGGGCATCGGCCGTGTTGGCCGTTCGGAAAGTGGTCCAGGAGCTCGGCGGAGGGGTAACGGTCAGGGAGATTCCGGCCAGCAGGGAGGTGATCGCTCAGTACGGGGTTGCGGATGGGATCTGGATCAAGGGCAAGGCGAAATTCTTCGGGCCGGTCACAGAGGCTCAGGTTCGAAGGGCAATCGAGGAAGAACTGGAGTAGAGGTACTCAACCATTCAAATTCAACATCGGCGAGGAAAGGCGATGGCTTCCAACCCCACTGCCAGCATTGGCAAGATTTTGTTCAAAGATTATTTCAGCGTCTTGCTGCTATTGGCCTGTGTCATTTCAATCGTGATCTCCAAGGTATATGGGATCAGCATCTTCCTGCTCATCCTCTGGCTGCCTTTGCTCATCCGGCGCGTTGGCCTCATCAAAAAAACGATCGAGACGGGAGAGATCACCCAGGGCATTCTTGCCAGCAAGCATTTTTTCAGAGGGGAATGGACGATCTGGTATGTGTTTATGGTCGGCGATCAGGTCTACAAGGTCAGAAACTTTGTCATAGCCTTCAAGTTGCCTTTTCGTGAAAAGGATTGGGTCAGCGTGGCCTACGACCGCCAGAAGCCTCAGAGGGCTTTCCTGCCGGTCCTTTACGCCGCACGCAAGCCCTCATAAGCGGTCCTGGCCGAGGCGGCATGACGACTCGCATGAGAGGAAAGAATGACAAAACGTAAAAAACGGCCACCAACGAGGAGACAACGGCCGTCGGTGCGATCTCCCTTTCCACCCCAGATCCAGATCGCCATTTCACCCATCGTGGGGACCGATGGCCGGGTCCCCAAGGCGGCCCAACCACGGCCGGCGGAACCGACCTTTCTCCACATCTGGGTCTTGACCCAGGAACGGAAGTTCAGCTCTGAGAGAGAGTTCGAGACATTTCTTTCATCCTACATGACTCCAGGGGAGAAACCACACTTCCCGGAGCCGACATTGCCCTGGCACAAGGCTCAAAGCCTGGCCTATGAGGGGTGGGAGGAAGAATCGGCCCGGCAGCGCCGCAAAATCGCTCAACAAGCCCTGGCCCTCTCAGCCGATGCCGTGGATGGCCATCTGTTGCTGGCCCACGACGCGACCTCATGGCAGGAGGCAGCCCGGTTCTGCGCTCAGGCGGTGACGGCCGGCGAGCGCCTGATGGGCCCTGATCCTTTCGGGACCTATGCCGGCGGGTTCTGGGGGGCGGCCATCACCCGCCCCTATATGCGCGCCCGGCTGGCTCTGGGGTACGCCCTGTGGCGTCAGGGGGAGCGGGCTGAGGCCCAGGCCCATTTTGAAGGACTGCTGCGCCTGAACGCCGACGACCACCAGGGAGCACGTTACCTGCTGACAGCCGTGCTGCTGGAGCAGGGGAAGGAAGGGGAGGCGTTGCGCGTGATGAACCGGTATCCGAAGGAAGGGCTCTGCTTCTGGGCCTATAACCGGCTGCTGGAGCAGTTTCACCGACGGGGGGATCATCCGGCTACCCACCGGGAAATGGAACGTGCCGTATCTCTCAACCCCTTCGTCCCCACCCTGTTGCTGACCCGGCAGCAGATAAGTTCCTGGGAACTGCTGACTGTGGAGCCGGGGAAGCGGAGCGAGGCCATGGAATATGTACAGCTCTACTCCGGCGCCTGGGCCATGGAACCTGGCGCTCTGGAGTGGCTGGAACAGAAGGTCTCTGCAGGGCTGTGAGGGATTTGTTTACCGCGTCTCAGATACACCACAAAGACGCAGACAACGCCAGGGAGACAGTGGAGATCGGGCCGGAGTGGAGGCTTCAGCCGGCCTTTTCCGCCTGAAGGCTCTACTCCCTTTTACTTACCCGACAGGAGTTACGCAGTTACCCGGCAGGCTTACCACAAAGGCACCAAGACACGAAGAATTAGAAAATGCCATCCATTGCGCAAGTCCTGTTACCTGAATCGTGGGTGGCGTGAGGGCTTCAGGTCAGCGCCTCGGCCAGTTGTCTCAACCCGCCGACCGGATCGCTCCCCAGATGGAAGCGGATGACCCGCCGCCCGGCAGCCAGCAGCGCCTGCCTGTCGCCCACAGCCTGGGCCATCTTGAGCACGCCGAAGGTGATAGACCAGGCAGGGGAGCCGGCTTTGTCGGGGATGGGCAGGTCCTGCACCGGCTCGGAGGTGAATTGGAGGAACAGACCGTTTCCCCGGTCCCCCTTGTGCAGTTGGCCGGTGGAGTGCAGGAAACGCGGCCCATATCCCACCGTCGTCGCCAGTTTCAGCCTATCCCGCAGCCGCAATCGCAGCCTCTGCAACGCGGCATCGGTCTCGGCAGTGGGCCGGAGGTAGGCGTGTAAGGCGACGTAATCACCGGGCCGGGCCTGAGCCAGAAAGCTGTTCAGGGCCTCAGCGGTGAGCGGGGCCGGCTCGTCGTGCGGGAGCGTTCCGGTCTCGCGGTACGCAAGCACCGCTTTCCGGGCCAGCACTTTGGCTGCCTCCACATCTGGCTGGTCAAAGGGATTGATCCCCAACCGCTGCCCGGCCACGGCGGTCGCCAACTCCCACAGGAAGAACTGCCCACCCAGGTCATACACATCCTCCAATGGCAGATGGACCACGGGGTGGGTGTTGGACATCGGGGGTTGGACAGCCTCTCCCATCTCGAACTGGATAAAGAGGCGGTCGTCGCCATATCTCTCTGCCGGTCCTGGCGGCTCGCCCACCACAGGCAGGATGCCCTTGCCCTCTTTGCCAGTGCTCTCGGCCAGGAGCTGTTCGACCCAGTCGCCAAAGCTGGCGATGGCCGAGGGCATGAACAACGTCACCTTGTCGCAGCCGGCCAGGGCCAGCTCACCCAGGATGGCTCCCAGCCAGGCAGCCGGGTTGTCGCGGACCGGCACATCTGGTCCGCAGGCACGGGCCATGGCCCTGGCGCGCTCCAGCAGGCAGGCCAGGTCCACTCCCACCAACGCCGCCGGAACCAGCCCAAAGCAGGACAGGGCTGAATAACGCCCACCGATGTTGGGGTCGTTGAGAAACAGGTCACGGAAGCCGTAGCTCCGGGCCAGGTCGGCCAGGCTGCTGCCAGGGTCGGTGATGGCTACAAACTGTTCGCCTGCCCGGTCGGCGCCCAACACGGCCGCAGTACGGTTGTAAAAGTAGTTGAATAAGGAGAGGGTCTCCACCGTGCCGCCCGACTTGGTGGAGACGATGAACAGGGTGCGCGCCGGGTCGAAGCGGGCGGCGTGGGCCAGCACTGCGTCCGGATCGGTGGTGTCCAGCACGGCCAGAGGGAGTCCAGACCCCTGCCTGGCAAAGACCTTGCCGAACAGTTCGGGGGCCAGGCTGGAGCCGCCCATCCCCAGCAACAGCAGGCCGGTATAGCCGGCCTGGCGCACCGCCTGGGCCCATGCTTCCAGACGGGGCACCTGCTCGTGCATCGCTTCGGCGGTGTGCAGCCAGCCCAGCCGGTCGGCAATTTCGTCTGGCTCCGGCTTCCAGACGGTGTGGTCCTGTTCCCAGATGCGGGCCAGGATCCTTTCTCGCTCCATCTTTTCCAGCGCGGCCTCTACTACCGGCCGGTATCGGCCCAAACGGGCCGTGCCTCCTTGTCTCCCTCCCCACGCGACTTCCTGGTTGACCATTGCTCTTCTATCCCTTTCCAGTTCCTGCATTGCCCCTGCCGGTCCTCAAATGTCTTGTGCCCCGTTCATTTTTGCCCTGATGCTCGCCAGCAGTGAATCGAACGACCGGGCAAAGGCGGCCACGCCGTCGTCCAGTAACTGGCGGGTGACCGCTGCCAGGTCAATCCCCAGTTGCGCCAGACAGGCCAGGTGGGCGCGGGCCTGGTCCACTCCCTGCTCCAAAGTCAGGGCCACAATGCCATGTTCGCGGAAGGCGACCAGAGTCTCCGGCGGCATGGTGTTGACTGTGTGGGGGCCGATGAGGTTATCCACATACAGGGTATCGGGATAGGCCGGGTTTTTGGTGCTGGTGCTGGCCCACAACAGGCGCTGGACACGGGCTCCCTGGGCTGCCAGACGTTGCCAGCGTTCGCCGGTCAGGACCTCCCGGAACAGGGCATAGGCAACTTTGGCGCTGGCGATGGCTGCTTTCCCCTTGAGCGATTGGGGATCGGGACATGGGCCATTGGGTGTCAGGGCCTGAAGATGGTCCAACTGACGGTCCACAGCGGTGTCTATGCGGCTGACGAAAAAGGAGGCCACCGATGCCACCCTGGACAGGTCACCGCCAGCGGCAGCCAGCCTCTCCAGGCCGGCCAGGTAAGCCCCGCTCACGGCCTGGTACTGATCCAGGGCAAAGATGAGGGTGACGTTGACATTGATCCCCTCGCCGATGAGCGTTTCGATGGCCGGCAGGCCCTGGGGCGTGGCCGGCACTTTGATCATCAGGTTGGGGCAGGCCACCGACGCAAACAGCCGTCGCGCTTCGGCAACCGTGCCTTCGGGATCGCAGGCCAGGTGAGGGTTGACCTCCAGGCTGACATAGCCATCCAGGCCGGCGGTCCGGTCGTAGACCGGGCGCAGAATGTCGGCAGCGCGGCGGATGTCCTCCAGGGCCAGGGTCTCGTAGATGTCGTTCACCGAT
The DNA here is from genome assembly GCA_034434895.1 of Anaerolineae bacterium. Lineage (GTDB taxonomy): Bacteria > Chloroflexota > Anaerolineae > JAAYZQ01 > JAAYZQ01 > DAOTXL01. Next base: position 26,011 of record DAOTYI010000157.1, on the reverse strand, counting down.
CTGCCCTGGGCTGCCAGAGGTTTGATGGCCTCGTCATAGTCGTCACTCTCGGCGATGGCCCTGGCAAAGATGGTCGGGTTCGAGGTCATGCCTCGCAACCCGTCGTCCACCAGGGCCTGCAACTCGCCCGTTGTGAACAGGGGACGGCGGATAAAGTCGAGCCACACCGATTGGCCCAACGCAGCCAGTTGTTCAAGTCGGGTCATGGTTCATCCTCCGCAGTTCTGGAATGTAGGGCAACTGCTCGCAGTGGCCCTGCTAGCTCCGGCCATAGACCGGGATCGCCGCGCCGCTCACCGGCCAGGCGGCTGCAGAAGCCAGGAAAAGAAAGATGCTGGCGATGGCTTCGGGCGGCACCCAGCGGCCGGGATCGGCCTTGGGCATGGCGGCCCGGTTCTGGGGAGTATCAATCGTGCCGGGGAGCACACAGTTGACGGTGATCCCCCTGTCCCTGAGTTCGGCGGCCAGGCTCTCGACCAGGCGCACCACCGCCCCCTTGGCGGCGCTGTAAGCTGCCGCTTTGCCGCTGCCGGCCAGGGCCGCGCGCGCTGCCGTGTGGATGATCCGGCCTGAGCCCTGCTCCAACATGGGGGGCACCACGGCCCGGCTGAGAATAAAGGCCGTGCGGGCGTTCAGAGTGAGCATGGCATCCCACATCTCCGGCGACATTTCGTGCACCGGCACACCCCCCTGCCAGCCACCGACCGTGTTGGCCAGAACATCAATGCGGCCCAGACGCGCCAGTGTGTCCTGGACCACCTGCTGTACCCGGTCGGCGTCGTTGGCGTCCACCGCGCCGAACAGCAGGTGCTGCGGCGAGTCGGCCCATTCGGGAAAGAGCAGTCGAAGCCGGTCGGGGGCGTGGTCCAGCAGCACCAGCCTGGCCCCGGCGGCGGCAAAGGCCCGGGCCACCGCCTGGCCCAGATTGCCTGCCGCTCCGGCGACCATCACCACCTGATTGGAAAAATCGAACATGGCCTGGTTCCTCCTCTCTCTGGAGCGGTTGCATCGGCCCCCATTATAACACCGATCCCCGTCAGGTCATAACCAGGCCCCGGCCAAGATCTCGGCCCGGACTGGTAACTGCCCACCCTCCCGCAGGTCTGGGCGCAATCTCCGGATTGAAGTGTGCCGCAATGGGCTGCTCGCCCTGGTGCCGGCCACTTTCTAACCTGCGGGAGGGTAGCGGGCAGGTAGTTACGGAATCTGAAAAAGTCTAATGCTACTCTAACGTTTCTCCAACGTCTGTCTAACACTCGGTGGCTACAATACAGCCACCAATTCGGAAAGAAAATTCTGAAGGAGGAGGTGTAAAATGGCAAGTCTGGTACGTTGGGAACCGTTCCGTGATATGCTGACCCTGCGGGATATGATGGATCGGATGTTCGAGGAGGGGGTCTTCCGCCCGCTGGTGTCCCTGGCGCCGTGGACCGAAGGCTCGTTGGCCGTGGACATGTACGAGACCGATGACAGCGTGGTGGTCAAGACCGCCATTCCAGGGGTCAAAGCCGAGGATATTGACGTGTCGGTCGCCGGCGACATCCTGACCATCAAGGCTGAGACCAGGGAAGAGGAAGAGGTCAAGCGCGAGAACTATCTGCGGCGTGAGCGGCGTTTTGGCTCCTATTGCCGTTCGGTGACCCTGCCTGGTGGCCTGGAGACCGACAAGGCAGAGGCCGACTATACCAACGGCATCCTGACCCTGACCTTCCCTAAGGCGGAAGAGGTCAAACCGAAGAGCATCAAGATCACGACCAGATAATTCGATGGCACACGGGGCTGGGAGCTGGGCCGATCTCCAGCTCCCAGCCTGAAAAGTCTGCTGAGAGTGGAAGGAGGTGCATGATGGGACGGAGGCGAGTCTGGGGGCCGATGGCCGAACTGAATGCCATGCAGCAGATGATGGATCGCCTTTGGGACGAGATGTGGGGCCGCCGTGGGGCGGAGTGGCGGCAGGATGAAGAGGTATACCTGTTGCCTGTAGATGTCTATTCCACCGACAATGAACTGGTCGTTCAGGCCTCGGTGCCGGGGCTAAAGCCGGATGATGTCAAGATCACCATCGAGGGCCAGACCCTGACCATCAAGGGGGAGACCAGGGCTCCGCTGGATAATGTGGAGTATCACCTTCAGGAGCGACGCTATGGTCCCTTTGCCCGGACGTTGACCCTGAATGTGCCGGTTCAGGCCGACCAGGCAGAAGCGGTTTTTGACAAGGGGGTGCTCACCCTGACCATCCCCAAGGCCGAGGCCGTTCGCCCCAAGGTCATCAAGGTTCGGGGCAAGTAGAGGCAACCTCGGCGGTCGCCCAGAGCTATCGGGGCCGGGAGAGCGGCTTCTCCCGGCCCCGATGCATTAATCTCTCGACCCCTTGCTGCACCTGGAACAGGCCCAGAATGGCCAGGTGTTCCCGGATCTGGGACATAACCCCATTGTTGACTTGCAGCGTACAGACCGGGTGGAACCCGGTTCCATCTCCCCCGTTGCGCCGATCGATCTACGAAACGTCCTGATGACACGGTTCGACCCGCACGGCGCAGACCTTGTATTCCGGGATCTTGGCCGTGGGATCGATGGCGGCATTCGTCAAGGCATTCGCTGCTGCTTCAGCAAAGTGGAAGGGGATAAAGACGACGCCCGGCTTGATGCGCCTGGTGACGCGCACGCCCAGCTCGATCTGCCCGCGCCGGCTGCTGACGCGCACGCGCCTGCCGCCGTTCAGGCCGATGCGCGCCGCGTCGTCCGGGTGCATCTCGATGTAGGCCTCCGGCACCTCCTGGTGCAGTTTTGCGGTGCGGCGGGTCATCGTGCCGGTGTGGAAGTGAAAGATCGATCGCCCGGTCGTCAACGTGAACGGATAGTCCGCATCCGGCAGCTCGGCCGGCTCCTGGAACTCGACAGCGTGGAAACGTCCCAGCCCGCGCGCAAACCTGCCCTGGTGCAAGACAGGCGTGCCGGGATGGTCAGGCGCGGGGCACGGCCAGTGCAGGAAGCCCAACTCCTCCAACCGCTCATAGCTGATGCCGGCGTAGGAGGGTGTCAGCCTGGCGATCTCCTCCATGATCTCTTTGGGCGAAGCGAAATCGAATCCGGTGGCACCCATCTTCTGCGCCAGCAGGCAGATGATCTCCCAGTCGGCCCTGGCCTCGCCCGGCGGCTCGACCGCCTTGCGCACCCGCTGCACCCGCCGGTCGGTGGCGGTGAAGGTGCCGTCCTTTTCCACGAACGCCGCGCCGGGAAGGACCACGTGGGCCAGTTGCGCTGTCTCCGAGAGAAAGATGTCCTGCACCACCAGGAACTCCGCCCGCTCCAGACAGCGGCGGGCATGGTTGAGGTCAGGATCGGACACCATGGGGTTTTCGGCCATCACGTACAGGGCGCGCAATCTGCCCTCGCCGACAGCATTGACCATCTCCGTCACCGTCAACCCGACCCCTGTATGTGATGTGCTGCCCCAGACGTCCTGGAACTTTTTCTGCACTTCCTCCGAGGTCACCGCCTGGTAGCCGGGGTAGACGTTGGGCAGAGCGCCCATGTCGCACGCCCCCTGGACATTGTTCTGCCCGCGCAGCGGGTTGACGCCCGCGCCGACGATGCCCAGGTTGCCGGTCAGCATGGCCAGGTTGGCCACGGACTTGACGTTATCCACGCCGGTGGTGTGCTGCGTGATGCCCATCGAGTAGATGAAGGCGGATGGCCTGTTCTGAGCGTACATGCGCGCCGCCTGGCGCAGCCTGTCGGCCGGGACACCGCTGATCTCTTCCACGCGCTCCGGCGTGTACTGTTCGACCACGGCCTTCATCTCCTCATAGCCTTCGGTGCGCCCGGCGATGAACAGCCGGTCCTCTAACCCCTCACTGATAATCACGTGCATCAAGCCGTTGAGGACCGCCACGTCCGTGCCGGGGCGGAAAGGCAAATACAGATCGGCGATCCGGGCTAGCTGGGTCTCCCGTGGGTCAATCACGACGAGTCTGGCACCTCGCTCCTGCTGCGCCTTCATGATGCGGCTGGCGATCAGCGGGTGACCTTCGGAGGTGTTCGACCCCATGATGAGAAAACAGTTGGTGTCCGTCTCGAACTCGGGGATCGAGTTGGTCATCGCGCCACTCCCGAACGCGGCGGCCAGACCGACCACGGTGGGAGCATGGCAGAGACGGGCGCAGTGGTCAATGTTGTTCGTGCCGATCACCGCGCGGGCAAACTTGTTCATCAGGTAATTTTCCTCGTTGGTGCACTTGGCCGAGGCCAGGATGCCGATACTGTCGGGGCCACTCTCTTGCCTGACCGCGCGCAGCTTCCCGGCGATGAGCGACAGCGCCTGGTCCCAACCGGCCGGGACCAGCTCGCCGTCCTTGCGGATCAGCGGTGTCGTCAGCCGGTCGGGGCTGTCCACAAAGCCGGTGACATTCCAGCCCTTGATGCACAGCCTGCCCTGGCTGATCTGGTTGGTCTTGGCCGGCCACACGCCGGTGATCTGGCCGTCAATCGTCTCGATGTACATCTGGCAGCCGGCGCCGCAGTAGATGCACGTCGTCAATGTATTTCTGTAATCCATCGTTGCCTCCTGCTAATGTCCCCTGGCCACGCGCAGCGGCGTCTCTTCGAGCGTGACAGAGAGGGGCGGCGGCGCGGCGATGTCGGCGCCGGGCACGTAGCCCAGCAGCGCCTCCATGTCGCGGCGCATCAGGTCGTAAAGCACAGTGAGCGGGATGTGCGCCGGGCAGGCATGTTCGCACTCCCGGCAGGCGACGCAGCGGCTGGCCATGTGCATGGCGCGGATCAGGTGGAAGGTGGGGAAGGGCGGAGCCAGGAGGCCCGGCTCGACCCACACGGCATCCTCCATGGCGCACGCCTCGCAAAAGCACTCCGGGCAGATATTGCGGCAGCCGTAGCACTTGATGCAGCGCGCAAAGTGGCGCCTCCAGAACGCCCGCCGTTCCGCCAGCGGCAGCGCGTCGTATTCGGCGACGATGGGATTGACCGGGCCGGGAGGCGGCGGCGTGCCCACCAGCAACTGTTGCGGGTACGGCCTGGCGCAGTAGCACTCCTGGGCCTCCTCGGCCGTGCAGGCAAAGCCGATGATGGACAGCCGGTCAGGGTCAATCTGGTTGCGCTTGGCCATCTCGATGTAGGCCCGCTCGTCGCAGCCGCGCGCCACGACGCCCAGGCGAATTGCAGGGAATCGCTTGTGCAGCCTGGAAACGAGCGTCATCAGCGGGTACCTGGGAGCGATTTCCAGCTCCGACAGGTCATCGCCTTTTTGGAAAAGGTGCGGCGCAACGCCTTCGCCCGACCTGCGCAGCGCCACGACAGCATCCAACTCATCGAGCAGCCCTGCCACGATAGTCCGTATTTCTTCGATCATTCCGCCACCTCCTGCGCCAGGGGCCCCAGTTGGCGGATCTTTTCAGTGAACGCCCGGGTCACTTCGACAAAGCGCGGCCCTTCCGAGCCTGACACCCAGTGCAGTTCTAACCGCTCCGGGTTGATGCCCACGTAGCTCAGCAGATTCTTCAGCAGCGGCACACGTTTGGCGGTGCGATGATTGCCGCTGGCATAGTGACAATCGCCCAGGTGGCAACCCATCACCAGCACACCGTCGGCCCCCGCACGGAAAACGCGCATCACCATCTCGGGCGAGACGCGTCCGGAGCACATGACGCGAATCGGTAAGACATTGGCGGGTGACTGGAGACGGGCCACGCCTGCATTGTCCGCCCCCGCATAGGTGCACCAGTTGCACATGAAAGCCACGATCCTCGGTTCGAATTCTACATCCATGCCAACACCCCCTCGATTTGCGCGACCAGTTGTTCGTCGGTAAAGTGCAGCGCCTCAATCGCGCCAGATGGACAGGTGGCGACACAGGTGCCGCAGCCTTTGCACAGCGCCTGGTTGACCTGCGCCTTGCCTTCCACGCGCGTGATCGCCGTGTACGGGCAGACCGGCAGACAATCGCCGCACCCCACGCAGCGCTCCCGCACCACCTCGGCCACGGTCGGCGAGATGGTCACTTCGCCTTTGTTCAGCAGCGCCAGTGCCATCGAAGCAGCCGCGCCGGCTTGAGCCACCGTGTCGGGCACATCCTTCGGACCCTGCGCACAGCCGGCCAGGAAGACGCCGTCGGTGTTCGTCTCGACCGGGCGCAGCTTAGGGTGTGCTTCGGCAAAGAAGCCGTCGGCGCTGCGGCCCAGGCCAAATAGCGCGCCGATGCGCGCCGCGTCGGGCTGCGCTTCTATGGCCGAAGCCAGCACCACCATATCCACATCCACCGAGACCAGCAGCCCCAGGTTGGTGTTCTCGCCCGTCACCCGCAGCCTGCCATCCGGCAGCACTGTCACCTCCGCGCCCTTGCCGCGCACCATGTAGACACCCTCTCCCTGCACCCGCTCGTAGAACTCCTCGTAGCCCTTGCCGAAGGCGCGCATGTCCATGTAGAACTCGTACACCTCGGCCCCGGTCTTGTCGTGCACCATGTGGGCGTGCTTGAGCGCATACATGCAGCAGATACGCGAGCAGTACTCGTGCGCGTGATGGTCGCGGCTGCCCACACAGTGGATGATGGCCACGCGCTCCGGCGTTTTGCCCTCACTGGTCAGAATCTGTCCGGCGGTTGGGCCGCTCGCGTTCGACATGCGCTCAAATTGCAGGCCGGTGATGATATTGGGCGACTTGCCATAGGAATATTGCGAGAGCCGGGTCGGATCCCACATGGCAAAGCCGGTCGCGACCACAATCGTGCCCACTTTCAGATCCAACACCTGATCTTGCTGCTCAAAATCGATCGCGCCCGGCCCGCAGAATTTCTCGCAGGCCCGGCACTTGCCCTTGAGAAAGTAGATACAGGCTTCCCTGTCAATGACCGGCACATTGGGGATCGCCTGCCCATAGAGACGATAGATGGCCTTGCGCTGTTTTAACCCCACCTCAAACACCGTGTCCAGCGCTTTGGACGGGCATTTCGTTTCGCACGTGCCACAGCCGGTGCATTTTTCCTCGTCAACGTAACGCGCCTTCTTGCGGATGCGCACGTCAAAGTTGCCCACGTAGCCAGAGACGCTTTCCACCTCGCTGTAGGAGAGCAGTTGAATGTTGGGGTGCCGGCTGGCATCCACCATCTTGGGGCCCAGGATGCAGATGCTGCAATCAAGGGTGGGAAAGGTCTTGTCCAGTTGGGCCATGTGCCCGCCGATAGAGGGCAGGCGCTCTACCAGGTACACCTTGTAACCGGCATCGGCGATGGTCAGCGCGGCCTGGATGCCGGCGATGCCGCCGCCCACAACCAGTGCGGCGGGCGTCACTTTTTGTGTTCGGGCAAATAACTCCTGTTGCAAAGCCACCCGCGCCACAGCCGCCGCCACCAGCCTTCGGGCTTTTTGGGTGGCCTGCGCCTGGTCTCTGATGACCCACGAGACATGCTCACGGATATTGGCCATGGCGAAATAATACGGATTCAGGCCAGCCGAAGCGACCGCAGTCTGAAAGGTGGGTTCGTGCATACGGGGTGAACATGACGCCACAACCACCCGGTTGATCCCCAGGTTTTTGATGTCTTCCTTGATCATGTTCTGGCCCGGCTCGGAGCAGGTGTACTTGTGCATGCGCGCTACGGCGACGTGGGGCAGGGTCCTGGCGAACTCGACCACTTCCGGCACATTCACCGTGGCGGCAATGTTCGCGCCACATTCGCAGATGTAGACGCCGATTCTCGCTTCCTCGTTTGTCATCCGTCATGACCTCCTTGCGATTTGCAATCCGCAATCCGCTACTTCTCCATCGCCTGCCAGACCAGCTCGGTGACATCCAACACGCGCATGCGCGTCCTGCTCTTGCGCGCCGCCTGCAACAGCGTGCGCTTGCACTGCTGGCAGGAGGAGATGATCGCCTCGGCGCCGGTGTCCACGGCCTGGGCCAGCCGCCGCATAGCGATCTGCTCTGAGACGTCAGCCTCCATCATGGCGATGTCGCCGCCGCCGCCGCAGCACATCGCGTTTTCCCGATTGTTCACCATCTCGCGCAGCGTCATGCCGGGGATGCTGGTGATGATCGCGCGCGGCTCGTCGAACACGCCGCCCTTGCGGCCCAGGTCGCAGGGATCGTGGTAGGTGACCACCCAGGGCAGCTCGCCCAGCCTGATCCGCCCTTCCTCGATCAGGCGGGCCAGAAACTGGCTGGCGTGCAGCACCTCGAACCCGAACGGCCCGTCGGCATAGTCGTCGTACAGGTGGTGCCAGGTGTGGTAGCAGGAGGAACAAGAAGCGACCAGATAGCGGGGCGCGATGGCCCGTACCTGCTCGATGTTGTGCCTGGCCAGCTTTTCCACCTCGCCCTTCATCCCCGCGCCATAGAGAGGATAGCCACAGCACCACTCCTCGCCGCCGAGGGTGGTGTACTCTATCCCGATCCGCTCCATGATCTGCACCAATGCTTGGGGGATGGTGTAGGCCATCGGGTAGAAGGCCGAGACGCAGCCGGTGTAGAACAGCACCTCGGCCTGCCCCTTGCGCACCTCTTTCAGTTGCGCCGGCTGAGGGTCGAGGTTCTGCGCCCAGATCAGGTGATTCTGGTTGTCCTCGTTGAGGATGTTGTAGGAAGTGTTGACGTTGTCGCGCATCGTCAGGAGCGCCGGCGGCACGCCGTAGCCGTTGGCAACGGCCCACTCGCGCAGGTTGCGCATCGTCTCGGCGATGGAGATGCCGCGTGGGCAGCGCACCTGGCAGGCGTAGCATTGCGTGCACAGCCAGAAGGTGCGGCTGTTGAGCACCTGCTCGCGCAGCCCAAAGCGCATCATTTCCCACACCTGGCGCGGCGCATAGTCCATCAACTGCCCGGCCGGGCAGGAGGCACTGCACGTACCGCATTGCAGACAGGTCACCAGCTTGTGCCAGTCAGGTTCGACCTGTTTCATGAACTCACGGTCAAGTTGCTCATCGGTCAATAAGGAAGGGAGCTTTTCCGGGCTCATAATAACCTCCTTGGATATTTCCACGCACCCTCAGCCCCGGCGCTTCGGGGCACGGCGTGCTCACAACAAAAGCCGCCGCCAGCACAGACTGGCGGCGGCCTGGGAGCGGATATCACATCCGGTCAGGACATGACCCCTATGCCATCCTCCAGGAGGTGCAGACGAACCGGCAGGCAAACCGGCAGGCGCCGACCGGCGCTCCGGTTTCGACTTCAGGTTCTACGGTCGCAAGGGACCCACATGGTCACCATTGACACTCAAATCCTCCTGGGCCGGCAGGTGGTTGAAGGCCTGTTGCAAAGCCATGACAGGCGGCAGCAGCCGTCGTCAGGCATTTACTTTTTCAGGATTGTATCCAGCACCGTTTCCTTGTCGAGTTTCTTCATGCAGAAGAACCAGTCCTGGCAAGTCATATCTTCCTTGCCTTCCATTCGAGCCTGCGCCACCCCGCAGGAACCGGCTGGGGGCACAATAACGTCGTCGCCAGGCCGCCAATCGGCTGGCGTTGCGACCGAAAAGGCATCGGCCGTCTGCAGGGCCAGGAGCACGCGGTATAGCTCGTCAAAATTGCGGCCCAGGCTCAGGGGGTAGTAGATGATCGCCCGGATGATGCCCTTTGGGTCAATGAAAAACACGGCTCGTACCGCTTTGGTGGAGCTTTCGCCCGGCTGGATCATGCCGTACTTCCTGGCGACTTCCATGGTGATGTCTTCGATCAGGGGGAACCTGACCTCGACATTTTTCATGCCGCGGTACTCGATCTTTTCCTTGATTGTGCGCAGCCAGGCGATGTGGCTGTAGAGTCCATCCACCGAAAGTCCAACCAGATGGCAATTGGCTTTCGCAAACTGCTCTTCCATGGAGGCGAAGGTTATGAATTCCGAAGTGCAGACGGGGGTGAAATCGGCGGGATGGCTGAACAGAATGACCCAGCTCCCGGCATATTGCTCTGGGAAATTGATCTCGCCCTGCGTGGTCATCGCCTTGAAGGCAGGGGCCTTGTCGCCAATGCGGGGCATAGCGACGCTGTGGATTTCGCTCATAGTTTCCATTCGCTTCCTCCCTCTTGATTCAAGCAATCAGGCAGGTGATTATCCTGGCCTATCCCTGAATTATAACCAACAGGCATGGTCATTACGCCGGTAAATTATACCAAGGCGCGTGCAATCTGTCAAACCGGTCCAGATGTGTGTCCGCCCTGAACTCACCACCCGGTGACGACCAGGTCACCGAAACTCGCTTCCCGCCTCTCCAGAGGGCGATGGCCCCACCAGGACAACATGGTGATCGTGCTGCACTGGCCCGCCCAGGTCTGCCAGGGCCAGTTGCAGCGCCTCGTTTGCCTGCTGCATTGCCTCGGCAGCCCGGCGGATCTGTTGGGCTGCCGTCTCATGCCCGGCAGCGCTGGCCCTGGCGGCCCAAGCCTCGAACTCGCCGGCGTGATCCTGGTTGTGCTCTGCCCAGTGCGGCAGCAAAGCTCGCAGTTTTTCGATGTCGTCCATAGCTCCTCTCCTTATTCTTTTTTCGATGTGAGCAGGACACGATGCTTGAGCAGATCGATGCCCTCGAGTGTTCCCCGAATCTCGCGGGGCCCTTCGAAGAAGGTCTTTAGCAGAAAGCCGTCCTTTGTGGGCTCTACCCAGATCACGTTCTCCATCACCTTCTCGCCATCCAGATAAGCTGTAGCCTGGCACATGATTGAACCAACCTCCCTCTGGCAGCCTGTCGGCGAGGCGATCTGGAGTCAAGGCTTTAGCCGGTTTTAGCCAGAAACGAACCTGTTTTCACCGGCTAAAGCCTCCACTCCGACAGGCTGCTAGAAAAGAAGCAGGCGAACGTTGCCGATGCTGGCCTGGGCCAGGTTGCGCTCCAGTACGGCGCGCATCGTGGCCGAGGGTTCTACGGCGACGACCTCTTGGACAGCACGGGCCAGCGGCAGGGTGAATGCACCGCTGCCGGGACCGACTTCCAGCACTCGCGCCGTGGGGCCCAGGACCGCCAGCAGGCGGGGTAAGACCAGGTCCACGTAATCGTTATGCCGCACCCAGTCCTGGTACCATTCCGCCGCGCACTGCCAGGCCTCGTCTTCGCTTTCCAACCGTGCCTGGCGACAGGCGACCACCTGCTCCTGCCACCGGAGCAAGGCCCCTCCCGGTTTCAGGCTCGCCATTTGACCTCTCTGCCTGCCACGTTTCTCTCCCGATTGTTGTTGCAATTGGTTGCAATAATAGTATAGCACAACCATTGTGTGCCGGCAAATCGGCGGAGTCACCAGGCAAGGTGAGACAGCGGAGCAGATGCTGTGAGGAGAGACTATCCGTCGCCAGCGGCAACGCAGGCCGGACACGGCCCCAGGACTGAGAGCCAGTCTGAAAAGCTCACCACAAAGACACAAAGGCCACAAAGAACACGAAGGAAACGAATAAAAAAACCACATGGTGCCCTTGGTGTCCTTTGTGTCTTGGTGGTTTTCAGACAAGCTCTGACAGATGGTCCGGCATGGGCTGAAAGCCATACTCAGGTCTGAATCATCCCTCAAATTCTGGGGCTATGCTGCCCTGAGGACCCTGCAAGAGGAGCATCGGAGAGGAGCAGATCGCTCCCGCCAATCACATGGAACCGGCGTTGGACGGGCGGCCCTGGCTGAAGGGCAGGCCAGTACCCACCAGGCGGAACCATCGGCAGCGGTTGCGGGGCTCCACCCTGGATCACAACTACCGGGGGGTAGCTCCCCGGCTGTGTCTGGCGCTCCGCCCCTTCGAGGCGCTGGCGGTCTCGCCGGGTGAACAGCAGCAGCAACAACACCGAGGTGGGGATACCGGCAGCCACGCCGCACACAACCCCGATGACCACGGCCATGGCCTCGGTGCTCATCTGTTTGCCGACCACCACCGCCAGGGCCACGGCAAACACCAGGCCCAGCACTCCCCCTATCTGTTTTACACTCATGCCCGATCCTCCTGATGCCCGGCAGTGAAAAGGGATCTTTTCAGGCCCCCTCCAGCGGCCAGGGGGGCAGGAAGGGCCACACGCCCCTGCTCGCCCCTGCCCTGTCCCCCCGCTCCCGGCTTTGCAAGGGCTGGCAGGCAGACCCCAAAGGCGATGCCCACTGCCCGCAGGGCATCGGTGAACCCCTGACGATAGGCAGCGGATTCGTCGTCGCCAGGCAATGCCGTTGCGTCAGCCACGGTGCGCATCGCCTCATGCGTCGCGGCCAGGATGCGGGCCACATCCTCTCGAAACCACAGGTCCAGTCCCATGTCGGCCACCGCTCACCTGACCGGTTGCAGGCGCGCCCGCAGCCCTGTCACCACCTGTCCCAGGAACGGCGTTTTGTGGCCCCGACCCCGGCCGGTGTCGGCTGCCAGCAGCGGCCGGGAGCCTTGTCTGAACTGTGCTACCAACTCGCGCACCTCGTCTGGACCGATGTAGGCCGCCTGCATGCGCATGACCTGTCCTTTGGCCACCACCACAAAGTCACCCTGTCCCAGCAGGCGCTCCGCCCCGGTGCCGGACAGTCCGGTCGCCACCTTTGCATCCTCTGGGCTGGCCACACTGCCTACCAATCGCACCGGAAAGTTACTCTTGACCAGGCTGCCGATGACGGCGGCTGTCGGTTTCTGGGTGCAGGCGACCACATGGATCCCGGCCTCCCGCCCCCGTTGCATCAGCCGGATCAATGCCGCTTCCATCTCTCGCCCTCCGACCTGCACCAGGTCTGCCAGTTCATCCAGCACCACCACCAGACGGGGATCGGAGCGCCCTTCTGCATCCCGCCGTTCCATCTCGTCCACCAGGCGTTGCAACACCGGCAACACCTCCTCCACCCGCGTCAGCACCGGCACCAACAGGTGCGGCAGGCCGCCGAGCGGCATCAGTCCTCGCCCCTTGGGGTCCACCAGCACCATCTGCACCCTCCTCTGGCTGTTGTGCAGCGCCAGCGAGACGATGATGGTCCGGGCCAGCGCCGTCTTGCCTGAGCCGGTTGTCCCGGCGATGAGCACATGCGCCACATCGGGGCTGGGGAGCCGGAGCAGAAGCGGCACCCCGTCCTGGTCCAGGCCCAGCACAGCCGTCACCGGCGGCACAGCGGCACACAGGGCAAGCTGCCGGCACAGGTCCAGGAGCCGCACCCCCTGGCCGTCGGTGCGGGGCACCTCCACCTGCAACTGGCCATCCTGGCGATACACCCGACAGGAGGAGGCCCCCAGGCTCAGAGCGATCTCCTCGGCCAGTCCGGCCACCTGCCTGACCCTGACCCCCAGCGGCGTGCTGACCTGATAGCGCACCCATCGGGGGGTCACCTGCCCCCCGGTGACCCGCGCCGGCACCTTGTGGCTGGCCAGCACCATCTCGATCCGGTCAGCCTGAAAGTGCAATACCTGATGATGCATGACCGTTTCCCTCCTGGACTTATGCATCGGAGAGGGGATCTGGAGTCGAGGCTTTAGAGCTGGTCTGAAAACCACCAAGGACACAAAGGACACAAAGAATTTTTGTCAATTTCCTCTCATTTCTTTGTCCTGTGCGCCTTTGTGGTAGACTTTTCAGACAAGCTCTTAGCCAGAAACGCATCGGTTCCCGGTTAAAGCCTCCACCTCGACAGGCTGCCAGGAGCACAGGCTGAAACCTGTGCCTTGTCAGCGGGCGTTCAGTTCAACTGGCGGATGACACACACCACCTTGCCCATGACCTCAACGTTGCTGGCCGGGAAGAACATGGGTTGCATGGTGGGATTGGCCGGTTGAAGCCGCACCTGGCTGCCCTCCAGATAGAACCGCTTGAGGGTCGTCTCCCCCCGGTCGCGCAACCAGACTGCCGCCAGCTCGCCATTCTCCACCACTTTCTGATGGCGCATCAGCACAATGTCCCCGTCGTTGATGAGGGCGTCAATCATCGAGTCTCCCTGGACCTCCAGGGCATAGAGACCGTGGGGGTCCTTGACGATGTCACGGGTCAACTCGATGGTGGCCTCGTAGCCGAATGGGGAAAAGTCGGCATCGGGCACGGGGATGGGGGTACCGGCGGCAATGCGCCCCAGCAACGGCACCCGGATCACCTCGGCCACACGCCGCGCTGCCTCTTCAACCAGGCGAATCCCCCGCGAGATGTCGCTCCGGCGCTCGATGTACCCGGCGCGCTCCAACACCTCCAGGTTGTACTTGACGACCGACGTGGACGAGATGCCTACCCTCTTGCCGATTTCGCGGATGGTGGGCGGGAACTGGTGCTCTGCAATGAACCCCCGGATAAAGTCCAACATCCGTCGTTGCCGATCAGACAGTTCTTGTTCCATTTTGAGCCTCCTTCACGGGCGAACATCTATGGATCATTCTGGCACCCGCTCACTTGTTCGATTGTATTATACACGAACATTCGTTCGATGTCAAGTACCAGTTTTCATGTGATCTGGAGAGAATCGGTTTCATCCCTTGCTCGGCGGGGGTCTGTGATCTCCGCCAGTAGGGGCTGCCAGGTCCCAGACCCGGCGGGAGCAGAGCGGGCGGGGTGTTCCATTCTTCTGCTTCGAACACCCCTCAGGGGGTCCAGTTTGGCTTTTGCGCCAGATTCGGTATAATAAGGATCAAGTGGCAGCCGGCTCAAAGCGGAGTGCTCTCCGCCTTCAGAGATGATGCGAGGAGGGAAGCGGTGAATGACTTGCTGGAACTGATGTACGCCCGGCGCAGCATCCGGGAATATACCGACGAACCGGTAGAGGATGAGCAGGTGGAAGCGATGCTCAAAGCGGCCATGGCTGCGCCCTCTGCCCAGGACTTGCGGCCCTGGCATTTTGTGGTGGTGCGCAAGCGCAAGCTGCTGGACAGATTGGCTAAAGTCCACAGATATGCTTATATGTTGGAAAAGGCCCCGCTGGCCGTGGTTGTGTGCGGCGATGAAGAGGTCTCGGAGCGACACTGGGTAGAGGATACCTGTGCGGCCACCCAAAACCTGTTGCTGGCAGCCACAGCCCTGGGGTTGGGCGGGGTGTGGATCAGCGTCTATCCCAGTAAGAAACGGCAAAAGGATGTCCGGGACCTGCTGGACATCCCCGATCATATCGGCGTGTTGTGCCTGGTTGCCATCGGCCATCCCGCCGTGGAGGAAAAGCCGCGCACCCAGTACGACCCCAAGCGCGTCCACCATGAAAAGTGGTGAGCCATGAGGAGCAGACAGGATGTTCCAAAGTTTTGATGAGGCCAGGTGGTTCGTCACCCATCATGACATCAAGATGGTGGACCTCAAGTACACCGACCTGTGGGGGCGCTGGCATCATGTGACCTTGCCTGCCGCCCAATTCACCCCCGCCCTCCTGGAGGAGGGGGTGGGCTTTGACGCCTCCAGCGTGGGGCTTAAGCCGTTGAAGGCTGGCGATATGGTCGTCGTGCCTGACCTGGCGACCGGGTTTGTGGACCCCTTCTGGGAAGCCCCCACCCTCAGCTTTCTCTGCTCGGCCAGGGAGGCGGATACCCGGCAGGAGTTCCCCCGCGACCCGCGCAATATTGCCCGCCGCGCCGAGGCCTATCTGCGCGAACTGGGGATCGCCCAGGAGAGCCGCTGGGGGCCGGAGTTCGAGTTCTATATCTTTCGCTCGGTGGCCTTTGAAAATGAGATCCACCGTGTGGGCTACCGGCTGGAGTCGGCGGAGGGGATGTGGAACAGTGCGGAAGGAGGACTGGGGCATTATATCCCCATGCACGGCGGCTACCATGCCCACCCGCCTCGTGACTCGCTCTACAACCTGCGCAGCGAGATGTGTCTGCATTTGGAGGCGATGGGGGTGCCGGTCAAGTACCACCATCACGAAGTCGGGGGGCCAGGCCAGGTAGAGATCGAGACGCCGATGATGGGCCTGCTGGAAAGCGCCGATGCGACCATGAAAGTCAAGTATGTGGCCAAGATGACAGCCGCCGCCCACGGCCAGACGGTGACCTTTATGCCCAAACCGCTCTTTGGCGAGGCGGGCAACGGCATGCACTTTCACCAGATGCTCATCAAGGATGGCCTGTCGCTGTTCTATGACCCCCAGGGCTACGCCGCGCTGAGTCAGGTGGCGCTGCACTATATCGGCGGGTTGTTGAGCCACGGCCCGGCGTTGCTGGCCTTCACCAACCCCAGCACCAACTCCTTCCGGCGGCTGGTGCCGGGCTATGAGGCGCCGGTCAACCTCTTCTTCTCGGTCGGCAACCGCAGCGCGGCGGTGCGTATCCCCAAGTATGCCGGCAACCCGACCGACCAGCGGATCGAGTTCCGTCCCCCCGACGCCACCTGCAACGTCTATCTGGCCCTGGCGGCGCAACTGATGGCCGGGCTGGACGGCATCATGAAGCAGATTGACCCCACTGCCGCCGGCTTTGGCCCCTTTGATACCAATGTCTTTGCCTGGAGCGCCGAAGAGCGGAAAAAGATCAAGGGCTTGCCGGCCTCACTGCGCGAGGCGCTGGCAGCCCTGGCCGACGACCACGAGTTTCTGCTGGCTGGCGGCGTGATGGATGCCGGCTTTATCCACGATTGGATTGATTACAAAATGAACCAGGAGTATCTACAGGTACGTGACCGGCCCCACCCGTATGAGATGGCGCTGTATTTCGACGTGTGAAAGGAACATGCCATGCCCAAACGAGTCATTCACCCCCCACGGGGAACGCAACTGACGTGCAAAAACTGGCTGATCGAGGCGGCCTATCGGATGATCCAGCACAACCTGGACCCGGAAGTGGCCGGCGACCCCGAACACCTGATCGTCTACGGTGGGCGGGGCCGGGCGGCGCGCAATTGGGAGTGCTTTGATGCCATCCTGGACAGCCTGCGGAACCTGGAGCCGGACGAGACGTTGCTGGTGCAGAGCGGCAAGCCGGTGGGTGTGTTCCAGACCTACGAAGATGCGCCCCGGGTGGTCATCGCCAACACCAACATTGTGCCCCATTGGGCCACCCAGGAGAACTTTGACCGCTGGGAAGCGGCCGGCCTGATCATGTATGGCCAGATGACGGCCGGAAGCTGGATCTATATCGGCACCCAGGGTATTCTGCAGGGCACCTACGAGACACTGGCCGCTGCGGCGCGGAAACACTATGGCCCCGACGCCAGCCTCAAGGGCAAGTTTGTGCTGACCGCCGGCCTGGGCGAGATGGGCGGTGCCCAGCCGCTGGCCGTCAAGATGAACGAGGGGGTGGCCCTGGTCGTCGAGGTTGACCCCTGGCGCGCCCAACGCCGCCTGGATACCCGCTACCTGGATGTGGTGGTGGATGACCTGGAAGAGGCCATGACCCTGGTGGATGAAGCGCTCAGGAAGCAAGAGGCCAAAAGCATCGGCCTGATCGGCAATGCCGCCGACGTGCTGCCGGAGCTGGTGGTGCGCGGCGTGACGCCGGATATGGTCACCGACCAGACCTGCGCCCATGACCCGCTGATGTACCTGCCCAACGGCCTGAGCCTGGAGGAGGCGGTGGAGCTGCGCCGCCGCAACCCCGCCGAGTATCAGAAACGGTCCATGCAGGCCATGGCCGAGCACTGCCAGGCCATGGTCGAGATGCAAAAGCGAGGGGCGGTGGTCTTTGACTATGGCAACAATCTGCGGCAGATGGCCTTCAATGCCGGCTACACCGGGGTCAAGGTCGGCGGCCGGCCTGATGGCGAGTGGGTGTATCCCGGTTTTGTGCCCGCCTATATCCGGCCCCTCTTCTGCCAGGGGCAGGGACCGTTCCGCTGGGTGGCTCTGTCCGGCGATCCGCAGGACATCTACGAGACCGACCAGATCATCATGGACCTGTTCCCGGAAAAGCACCACCTGGTGCGCTGGATCAAGATGGCACAACGGGATGTGGCGTTTCAGGGCCTGCCCAGCCGCATCTGCTGGCTGGGCTACGGCGAGCGTGACCGGGCCGGCCTGGCCTTTAACGAGGCCGTGGCCAGCGGGCGGGTCCGCGCTCCCATCGTCATCGGCCGGGACCATCTGGATTGTGGTTCGGTGGCCAGCCCCAACCGCGAGACGGAGGGGATGTTGGATGGCTCCGACGCCATCGCCGACTGGCCCCTGCTCAACTTTGCCCTGAACACCATCGGCGGTGCAACGTGGGTCAGTTTCCACCATGGCGGCGGGGTAGGCATCGGCTATAGCCTGCATGCCGGGCAGGTCATCGTCGCCGACGGCACCCCGGCCGCCGCCCGTCGTCTGAAGCGGGTGCTGACCTACGACCCCGGCCTGGGCATCGTCCGTCACGCCGATGCCGGCTACCCGGAAGCCATCGCCTTTGCCCACGAGCACGGCCTCCACCTGCCGATGGTGCCGCCGAGATGACAGACGAACCGCGCACCTGCATCGCCTGTGGCGCCGGGCTGGGCGGGCCGTTCCGGCCCCGGATCACCCTGACCCACGCCGCCGCAGAAGGGGGGCAGAAAGAGGTCACAGTGACGGCCCGCGCCTGGATCTGCCCTGGCTGCGGCCTGGTGCATTGGTACGCCGACGACGAGAGTCTGGACAGGGTCCTGGACCTGGTAACGGGTGACGAACCGTTGGCCGCCAGGCCGGATATCAGCTATGAACGCCGGACCCAGATGCTCCAGATGCTACGGCGCGTACGGCGCATGTAGTGCCGATTGGAAATCTGCCTTTCTGGGCGCCTGGGGCGCCGGGTGTCGGCCTGCGCCAACGCGGAAACATGGTCGGCGCAGGCCGACCGCCGGCCGAAGGCCCCAAGCGGGCGACTTTCGGCTGTGAGGATGGGAGCAGGCGTATGAACGAACAAGAGATCGCATGGCTGTTGCGCCAGCGCCGCCGGCGCCGCCAACAGGCCGGCAGCGGGGCCGGCAGGCTCCTCCTGCGCCTGGGCGGTGGCCTGCTGCTGGTGCTGCTGATCAGCACGGTGCTGCTTGTCGCCATCGGGGTGGGGGCGGTGGTCGGCGTGTATGGGTACTATGCCCAAGACCTGCCCGCCCCCAATGAGATCGTCACCCGTCAGGAACAGTTCGAGACAACCAAAATCTACGACCGCACCGGCCGGGTGGTGTTGATGGAGGTGATCGATCCCCGGCGTGGCGACCGCACCCTCCTGCCCCTGGAGCAGATCCCCAAGGACCTGCGCCAGGCCACCATTGCCCTGGAAGACAAAACGTTCTATAGCAATCCCGGCATTGACCCGATGGGCATTGCCCGCGCCTTCATCCTGAACCTGCAAGGGAAGAGGATTCAGGGGGGCAGCTCGATCACCATGCAACTGGTCAAGAATATCCTCATCCCCGAAGAGGAGCGCTACCAGTTGTCGTATGCCCGCAAGATCAAAGAGGCCATTCTGGCCCTGGAAATCTCACGGGTCTACTCCAAAGACCAGATCCTGGAATGGTACCTGAACACCAACTATTACGGCAACTGGGCCATCGGCGTGGAGGCGGCGGCCCAGGTCTACTTTGGCAAACATGCTCAGGAACTGACCCTGGCCGAGTGCGCCATGCTGGCCCCTATCCCCCAGTCGCCGGCCATGAACCCCATTGACAACCCGGAGCAGGCCAAAAAGCGACAAAAGATCGCCCTGGACCGGCTGGTGGCCGAAGGGTACATCACCCAGACGGAGGCCGAGGCCGCTTTTGCCGAACCACTCCAGATCCACACCTCCATGCTCAAACGCTACGACCTGGTGGCACCGCATTTTGCCATGTATGTGCGCAAGCAGTTGGAGGATATGTACGGCCTCGACCTCCTCTATCGAGGGGGACTCAAAGTTTACACCACCGTGGACCTGGAGATCCAGCGCATTGCCGAAGAGGAGGCGCGGGCCCATGTGAAAAAGCTCCAGGAGGAGAAGGAGGAGGTCACCAACGCAGCGGTGGTGGTCCTGCGCGCCCGAACCGGCGAGATCCTGGCCATGGTGGGCAGCGTGGACTATTGGGACGAAACGATTGACGGCAATGTGAACGTGGCCGTGGCCCCGCGCCAGCCCGGTTCGGCCTTCAAACCGTTCAGCTATCTGACCGCTTTCCACCAGGGGCACACTGCCGCCGAGATGGTCATGGATGTCCATACCTGCTTTGATGACTATCCCAATCCTCCCTACTGCCCGGAGGATTACGACCGCAAATATCTGGGGCCCCGCAGCTTCCGCACCGCCCTGGCCCAGTCGCGCAACATCCCGGCCGTCAAGGTGCTGGACATGGTGGGGGTGGGCAACGTGATCCGGAACGCCCATGCCCTGGGCATCAATACCCTCAACCAGGACCTGGACTATTACGGCCTGAGCCTGACGCTGGGCGGCGGTGAGGTGTGGCTGCTGGACCTGACCTATGCCTATAGTGTCTTTGCCAATGGGGGGGTGATGATGGGCCAGCCGGCCAAATTGCCCCGGCCCGGCTATCGGCAGTTGGACCCGGTCTCCATCCTGCGCGTCGAGGATGCCCAGGGAAAGGTCCTGTGGCAGTACACCCAGCCGGAAGCGCGCACCATCGTCCTGGCCGACGGCCGGGAGCTTTCCCCCCAGGAAGCATACCTGCTGACCCATGTCCTCTCCGATAATAACGCCCGCGCCCCCGTCTTTGGCTCCAACAGCCCGTTGCGCCTGAGCCGGCCGGCGGCGGCCAAAACCGGCACCACCACCGACTTTCGGGATGTGTGGACCATCGGCTATACGCCGCAGATTGTGACCGGCGTATGGGTGGGCAACAACGACAACACGCCGATGGAAGGGGTGTCCAGCACACGAGGAGCCGCCCCCATCTGGCACAACGTCATGGAGCGTATCTACAACGAAGGCCATGCCCAACGGCTGCTGGGTGAGGTAATTGACAACTTCCCCCGACCACCCGGCCTGGTGACAGTGGAGGTGTGCGCCATCTCCGGCCTGTTGCCCACCGAGCACTGTCCCAACCGCAAGAAAGAACTGTTCATCGAAGGCACCGAGCCGACCGAGTATTGCAACGTCCACCATGTGGAGCGGGTCAACCGCCAGACAGGCAGGCTGGCCACGGCCTGCACCCCGCCGGAGCTGGTGGAGGAGCGGGTGTACGAAATCTATCCGCCGGAAGCGGCCGACTGGGTGCGAGAACAGGGCATCCCCCAGCCCCCCACCCAGCGGGACGAAATCTATGGCTGTGGACCCCAGGGGGGCGAGGTCGTGATCCTCAATCCGGCGTTGGGCAGCCATGTCAAGGGGGTGGTGCCTGTCCGGGGCAACGCTCACTCTGGCGATTTCAACTTCTACCGGCTGGAGTTCGGCGAAGGGCTGAACCCCTCAGCCTGGAGCCAGATCGGCGGCGATCACTACAATCAGGTGGACAACGATGTGCTGGAGTTCTGGGATGTGCGCGGGCTGCGGGATGGATTGTACACCTTGCAACTGACCGTCGTGGAGCACAGTCAGAGCTTCAAGCGGGCGACGATCTATGTGACGGTGGACAACACGCCGCCGACCGCCTATGTCGGCTACCCGTGGCCGGGCCGTGTCTACCAGTTGGAGACCGACGAGTGGGCCAACCTCAAAGCCGATGTGAGCGACAATGTCCAGATTGACAAAGTCGAGTTCTACCTGGACAAGGAGCTGCTCGATTTCAGCGTGGTGGAGCCCTATGCCATCAAATGGGTGCTCAAGATGGAGGACAAAAAGCTCAATCCCCGGATGCCGCCGGTCTATGAAACGCGGACCATCACCAACCCCGACGGCTCCTGGAGCACCCAGGTCGTGACGGTCACCTGGGTCGAGGTGAGCCCTGACGGCAAGACCATCACCCAAACCTGGGAAACGGGCAAAATGATCATCTCCAGCACCCACGGCTACACCGAGTCGCACCTGGTGCATGTGGTGGCATTCGACGCGGCCGGCAACAAGGCCGAAAGCGAGCCGGTACGCTTCTACGTGGTCCACAAGCCGAAGGAGAAGAAGGACAAGGAGAAGGGGGGAACCGGGGCGCTGTGGTGGCGGGAAGAAGGGAGAGCAGGTCGGGAGCCTGGCTCAGCTCTCGGCAATACGTCGCAACCCGTCGCGATCAAGGAGGGTGATCCGCTTGCGACCGATGTCAAGCAGGCCCATCGCCCTAAAGTTGTTCAGCGTCTGGGTCGTCGTCTCGCGGTAGGTGCCGATCTGTTCCCCCAAATCCTGATGGGTATGACCGACAATCGTATCGCTCCCCGCCTCATCGGCCAGTTGTAGCAGCAGGCTGGCCAGCCGGGCCGGGATGCTCTTGAAGGCGATTGCCTCCAGGCGCGCTTCGGCCTCCTTCAGGCGACGGCCCAGGACCTCAAAGATGCGCAGGGCGACCTGGGGTTTGGTCATCAGCAGGCGCTCCACATCATCGCGGCTCATGATGCACAACACACAGTCTTCGACCGCTTCGGCGAAGGTGTTGTGCATCCCCTGCCCGATAAGGGCCATCTCGCCAAAGATCGCCCCCGGTCCGATGGTGGCGATGACCAGCTTTTTGCCGTCGGGGGAGATGCGGTAGAGCTGCACCCGACCCTGCTTCAACAGGAACAGGACTTCGCTCGTGTCTTCGGGCATGTACAAGATCTTGCCCCGACGGCAGGTGCTGATCGTGGTCGCCCGGTCAATCTCCTCGATCTCAGCCTCGGTCAGGTCGCGGAAGATATCCACCATCTGCAAGTAACCGATTTTGTCCGACCCTTTTTCGGGCACGCTTCCTCCTGGCCGTGTCGGCAGGCTTCTTCGATTGGGATTATACTCCATTCTGTGTTATAATTCAAGTGGCTTTGCGGGGGATGGTTCAGAATGCGGGTCATAACGTGCAGCACGGGTTATAACCCGCGCTGACGAGCCGCCGGATTGTCAGCTGGCGGGCACATGCATTGCAAGGTGCAGGTTCACAGACCGCCAGGGGGCACAAATCCCTGATTATGGAGCAGACAGATGAATCCGATCCATCCCATTCTCTTCCAACTGGGTCCCTTTCAGGTGCGCTGGTATGGCGTGTTGATCATGACCGGGGTGGTGCTGGGCACCTGGTTTGCCGGCCGTCTGGCACGCAGGCGGGGCCTGAACCCTGACTATGCCTGGGAGGGGGTCATCGTGGCGGTGATCCTGGCCATCCTCGGCGCGCGGCTCTACCATGTCTTTTCCACACCGGCCGATTGTCCGCCTGATGCAACCTTCCCCTGCGGCTGGCCCTACTACCGCCATCACTTTTTCGAAGCTTTTGCCGTATGGAAATATGGCGGCTTCCTGGGGCTGGGCATCTATGGGGCCATCGCCGGCGGCATCGTGGGCGTCACACTCTACGCCTGGTGGCGGAAGCTCAATCCTCTGGTGTGGCTCGATCTGGGGGCGCCAGGCCTGGCCTTCGGCCAGTTCATAGGCCGCTGGGGCAACTTTATCAACCAGGAGCTCTATGGCCCGCCCACCGGATCAGACCGGTTTGGCCTCAAGATCAACCCCGATCTGCCTCACCAGCCCCTGCCCCCCGGCACCGACTATAACACCCGCTTCCACCCCACCTTCCTCTATGAATCGCTATGGTGCCTGGTGGTGTTCCTGATTCTGTACACCCTCCACGCCCGGCTGCCTCACAGGTTGCGCGACGGCGATGTGACGCTGGCCTACCTCATCCTCTACCCCTTTGGTCGCTTTTTCATCGAGATGTTCCGCCCCGATGCCTGGACCATCGGCGGTCTGGCCACGGCCCAGTGGATCGCCATCGGCTGTGTGGCGGGTGGATCGGCTCTGTTGGCGCTGCGCCACCTTTCCTGGAAGCGATGAGGATGATGGAGGTGACCGATGAAGGCTCTCGAATATGCACGGACCAACCGCCACTGGTTTCTGGGCGAACTGCAGGAGTTCCTCACCATCCCCAGCATCAGCACCCAGCCGCAACACAAGGCCGATATGAAACGGGCCGCGACCTGGCTGCGGGATAAACTGCTGGCTGCTGGATTCCCCCGGGCCGAGGTCATGCCCACAGCCGGCTATCCGGTGGTCTATGCCCAATGGCTGGCCGCCGCCCCCACCGCCCCGACGGTCCTGATCTATGGCCACTATGATGTCCAGCCTCCCGAACCGCTGGAGGAGTGGCGCACCCCACCCTTTGAGCCGACCATCATCGGCGACGACATCTTTGGCCGGGGCGCTTCGGATGACAAGGGGCAGATGTACACCTATGTCAAGGCCATCGAAGCCTTCAAAGAAACGGTCGGCCACCCGCCGATCAACGTCAAGTGCATCTTTGAGGGCGAGGAAGAGGTGGGCAGCCCCAACCTGGAGCCGTTCATCCGCAAGCACGCCGAACTGCTGGCCGCCGACGTGGCGGTTGCCTCCGATACCCACATCCTGGACAAAGACCGGCCCTCCATCGTCTATGCCGTGCGGGGCCTGGCCTTTGTCGAGGTGGAGGTGACCGGCCCTGACCATGATCTGCACTCCGGCATCTTTGGCGGTGCGGTCCACAACCCCATCCATGCCCTGAGCGCCATGATCGCCCGACTGCACGATGAAAACGGGCGCGTGGCCATCCCCGGCTTTTACGACAAGGTCCGGGAGCTTGATCCGGAGGAACGGGCCGAGATGGCCAGGATCCCTTTTGACCGCGAAGTGTGGCTGCGCGAGGCCGGAGTGCAGACCGATTGGGGGGAACAGGGATATACGATCCTGGAACGCAGGACCGCCCGCCCCACGCTGGATGTGAACGGCATGTGGGGGGGCTATATCCAGGCCGGAACCAAGACGGTGCTGCCCAGCAAGGCCTATGCCAAAATCTCAATGCGCCTGGTGCCCGATCAGAAGCCGGCCGAGATCGCGGAGCTGCTGGCGGCCTACCTGACCGCCATCGCACCGCCGACGGTCAGGGTCCGGGTGCGGAGCCTCCACGGCGGCGAAGGGGCCATCATCCGCCGCGACAGCCCGGCGATGAAAGCCGCCTTCCGGGCCTACACCCACAGCTTTGGCCAGGAGCCGATCTTTGTCCGGGAAGGGGGCTCTATCCCGGTTGTCGCCACCTTCCAGAAGGTACTGGGCCTGGAGACGATCCTGATGGGCTTTGGCCTGCCTGACGATCGGCTGCATTCGCCTAACGAAAAGCTACACCTGCCCAACTTTTACCGGGGGATCGAAACGGTCATCCACTTTATGACCTTCCTGGGTGAACAATGAGGTGGCCGTCTACGATTTTTCTGCCGGTCCTGCTCCATACTGGCGCCGCTTCGTAACCGGCCATGGGGCGTTGGAAACCACCGGCCCGGCCTTGCGCCTTCTCACCGCCGACGCCGATGTCCATACCTACTCCAACGCCCAGATAGACGACTATCAGGGCCGGCCGCGCCGCCGTTTCCCCTGGCAGCCGCCGCTGCGCCTGATGGTCCACGCCCGCTTTTCCCACCCGATCAACGGCCAGGCAACCGGGTTACGCGGCACCGCCGGCTTTGGCTTTTGGAATGACCCCTTCTTGATGACCGGCCGGCGCACGCCGACCCTGCCCCGCGCTGCCTGGTTCTTCGCCGCTTCGCCACCCTCCAACATCAAGCTGGACCTCCAGGCGCCGGGGTGGGGCTGGAAAGCGGCCGTGATAGACGCTTTGCGGCCGGCCGCCCTGCTATGGGCGCTCCTGGCACCGCCGGCGGTGCTGGCCATGAACCTGCGCCCCGTATACCGCCGCCTGTGGCCTTCCATCCAGCGGGCGCTGAAGGTCGGTGAGGCCGAGATCGGCGTGGAGATGACCGCCTGGCACACCTATATCCTGGACTGGGGGGTGGCGCGGGCCAGCTTCCGCGTGGACGGCCGGCCGGTGTTGGATGCCCCTGCGCCGCGTGGCCCCTTGGGCTTTGTCATGTGGCTGGACAACCAGTACCTGGTCGCCACGCCGTGGGGGCGGTTCAGGTGGGGCCTGCTGGCCGCGCCGGGCCGTCAGTGGTTGGAGGTGGACCGGCTGGCCATTGAGCCTGGAACAAGGGACAGGCAGAATAAAGGGATCGAATAACACGTTGCGCCATGTGCAACTTTTTTCCCGAGCCATTTGGAGCCCTTTGGGGCTTGCGATCGGATTGCCCTTCCCCCCTGCCCCCCTCCCCGCTGCCGCTTCGCGGCGCGGAGAGGGGGAGGAATTGGGGTTTTGAGGTGG
>DAOTYI010000156.1:0-21321 GCA_034434895.1 Anaerolineae bacterium | reverse complement strand
GCGGCCGGCACCGTCAGGTTATCTATGCCCCACGGCGACAGGGCTTCGATCAGCGTGCAGACCAGCGCCACCGCCCCCCCATAGATGAGCGTCAGCAACCAGTGGATGGGCGGTTTGCCCAGCAGGTAGGGCATGATCAGCAGCGCCAGACTGGTGGCGATCCAGCTCCAGAAGAGCATGGCGATCGAGCCTTCCACCGAGCGGCTTCGCCCACCGACCGTGTAACGGTGCTGGCCATAGCGCTGGCCGACGATGGCGGCCATGGCATCCCCCCAGGTCATCGGCATCAGGCTGGCGACGGTCAACACCGGCTGGCTCCAGAAGTAGTAGAGCAGGGCAGCAAAGGAGATGGGAAAATAGATGGTGCCCAGGTTGCTCCGTTCTCCGGTTTCCATCGCCTGGAAGGTGCCGCGCCAGTAGGAGAAGGCGTTGATGAGCACAAAGGTCGCCGGCGGGATGAGGGCCAGATACCAGGTTTTGAACAGCAGCACGGTGCCCACCGACCACAGGCCAACGCCGATGTGGATAAATTTGCGGGTGAACCCGGCCGGGCGCCCGCCCAGGCGACGCAACAGTTCACCCAGGCCAATGACGCCAAACACGTAGGCATAGGATACGACCAGGGCGGTGTAATCGGGTTTCCACCAGCTCATGTCAGCACCCCCTCGCTGATTCCCTCATTCGCCGATTCCCTCCGCAGGTTGGCCAGGGCCACGGCGATCTGGGCGGCGACGGCGGCATTGTTTTCCAGCAGGGCCACGTTGGCCTTGAGGCTGGCCCCCTGCGTCTCGCGGGCGATCCAGCGCAACAGAAAGGGGGTCGAGGCGCTGCCGGCAACGCCTCGCGCCTGGGCTTCGCTCAGGGCTGAGTTCAGGGCCGCTTCCAGTTGGCTGGCGGGCAGCTCGGCCTCAGCCGGCACGGGGACGACGATCAGGACGCCCTGTGGCAGGCCCATCTGTCGCCCGGCGCGGATGATGGCTGCCGCCTCGTGGGGGGTGTCCACGCGCACATCCACCGGCAGGCCGCTGCGCCGGGTGTAAAAGGCGGGGAATTCGTCGCTGCCATAGCCGATGACCGGCACCCCGGCCGTCTCCAGCCATTCCAGCGTGGCCCGCAGGTCCAGGATCGACTTGGCCCCGGAGCAGACCACCGCCACCGGTGTCGAGGCCAGCGTCGGCAGGTCGTTCGAGATGTCAAAGGGCAGGTCGCGGTGCACCCCGCCGATACCCCCTGTGGCAAAGACCGGGATTCCGGCCCAGGCGGCCACGGTGGCCGTGGCGGCGACGGTGGTGGCCCCATCTTCGCCCCGGGCCAGGACGATGGGCAGGTCACGGCGGCTCACTTTGCGGATCGTTTTGGCGGTGGCCAGGTGTTCCAGCTCGGCGTCGGTCAGGCCGGCCCGCAGCACCCCCCCCAGCACGGCGATGGTAGCCGGGATGGCCCCTTGCTGCCGGACGATGGCCTCCATTCGCCGGGCCGTCTCCAGGTTGGTGGGATAGGGCAGGCCGTGAGCGATGACGGTGGATTCCAGGGCGACGACCGCCCGCCTGGCTTTCAGCCCCTCCCGCACCTCATGGCTCAAACGCACCATCCTGCCTCCTGCCTCTTGCATCTTCTGCCTCCTGCCTCCTTTCAGATCACCAACCGGTCGTACAATTGTTCCAGGCTCAGGGTGGGGCACACTGTTTCGCGGCATTCCAGGGTGAGGGCAGCCGCCGACGTGCCCAGCCGCACCGCTTCGGCGATGGAGAGGTCATGGAGCAGGCCAAAGATGACCGCTGCGGTCAGGGCGTCGCCGGCGCCGGTCAGGTCCACGATCTCAACCTCGATGGCCGGGATGTGGCCGCTCTCCTGGGAGGTAGCATAGACCAGGCCGGTGGCGCCCAGGGTGACGATGGCGATCTGCACCCCCAGGCTGACCAGCTTGTGGGCGGCTAGCAGGGCGCTCTCCCGGTCGGTGACCGGCAGGCCGCACAGCGCCTCGGCTTCGGCGGCATTGGGGGTGACCAGCAGCAGATCGGGCAGGTGGGGGCGGAGTCGCGGGGCCAGGGAGGCGGTGGTCGGGTCGGCGCAGACCGGCACGGCGTGCTGTTTGGCCAGGCGAAAGATGGTGCGCAGCGTGGCGGGTGACAGATTGGCGTCCAGAATGACCATCTGGGCCTCGCGGAAGAGGGCGCGATGGCGGTGGATGTAACCGGGCGTCATCAGCCGGCGATGGATGCCCATGTCATCTATGGACATCACCAGGTTGCCGGTTTCATCCAGGACGGCCAGATAGGCGGCGGTGTGCTGCTCGGCGGTGGTGGAGACCAGCACGTGGCTGACATCAATGCCGCATTCTCGCGCCTGGTGCAGGATACGCCGCCCGGAGCCATCATCGCCCACGGCGGAGAGGAGCACAACCTGTTCCCCCAGGCGGGCCAGGTTTTCGGCCAGGTTGCGGCCCACCCCGCCGACGCTGACGCGGATCGTGCCGGGGGTGGAGGTGCCGGTCTGGATCGGTCTGGAGGCGCGGCCTTTGGTGTCTATGGAGGCGGCGCCGATGACGAGGAGGTGAGAATTTTTCTTCATCCTGACAAATTTCAAGATCGTCCAGATTGAGTTATTGTTCGTTTTGCTGTTTTTCTAAAGATAGCATTCCGATTATGGCATTTTTGTCAAACGGTCTCGATTTGACGGATTTGTCCTTTTGTGTTATAATTTGTTTACCTTTAGGAGGAGGAGCAACGCGGATGTATCAAGGAACTCAGAGAGGCCTGAAGGTCTGGTTCAGGGATGAGATCCAAAATGCTCTGATGGCCGTTGATACTGCAAATCAGGACCTGGTATCCAATATTGATTCTGTCGAAGTACAAATCTACCGGAAAGGCTATGCCGCGGCGATCCGGGCGATTGCTGCGGCTTTTGGCATTCCTTATCCCCCTCCAGGTCAGTCCGCAGTCCGGGCCGAGATCGTGGATTCGCCCGGCTGGACCCCCCGCGTCCTCTCTTAACCTGGACAGGCCGGAACCAAAGAGCCAGATCCCGAAGGACAGGAGGGAGATTCCGGCTTTTGCCTTCGTGTCCCTGGTGTCCTTTGTGGTTTCGGTGTGCCTGCATGAAAGCAGATAGTTCCTTTTCATTCTGCTTTCGGGGGCAGGTCGGTCGCTGCCTGCAACAGTTTTAGAGCCTCGCCGGGCATATAGGTCAGCGCCAGAGAATCCAGACCCATATTTCGCATCGCCAGTTGCAGCTGGAGTTTGGCGCCGGCCACAAACGCTTCATACCCTCCTGTCGCTTTCATCTCGTGCAGGATATTGGTCGTATCGAAGATCCTCCTGGCCATAGCTTCTGCTCTGACCTCTCCGACCATTTCGATACGGGCTGCTTCTCCCGTGGCCAGATATTCGGTCCCCCACTGTTTCCAGGCCGCCTGCCAGCTCTCGATCCATTGTTGCGTGACCTCGTCGGCAACCTGGATCTGCCCCAATTCGACTTTCAAGACCCTGGCCCCCACCCTGGAGGCGGCCTCATCCAGTGCCTCTCTCAGTTCCTGGCAGATAATCCGCCGGGGATGCTCCTGCTCCGGGCTTTCAGGCCCGATAAGGCGGTCCAGAGGGTAACGGGCCAGGATAGAACGGAGGGTCCCTTCGGCAGCCGAAACGACGATCAGCCCTTTCCAGTCCAGGATACGGTCCCCCTCGGCGCGATGCGCTTCCCGGATCCACTTGCTCGTTGAAGCGAGCAGGACGGCGTTGGGGTCCATAGGAAATGGCCTTTGGCCGGTTGGTGGTTGGCCTCCATCCTGGATTTGCATGATCACGTCGGTCTCGCAGGTAACCGGGATCCCCTCTTTGCTCATGCCAACGACCGGGTACTGCCATCGTCTGGGGCGGAGGTCAATCATGTCGTAGACCCGTTCGAAAGGCTCCAGGTGAGGAAATCCCGGCCCCTCCACTCTGGAGAGACGGCCGGCCTTTTCCAACACGACGGCCGAGTCTTTGCGGATCACCATGTGGCCGGGCCCGCCCACCTTGACGATCAGGCTGTCGGGGTCGGTGATCTGACCGAGCCGGCCTTCTTCGATCAAGATGTACGGTTTAAAGTTGGCCTGGCCAAATAGGCGGTGGATCAGGTACCAGAAGATCTCGCGCCTGTTTTTCAGGGCGTACAATCTGTGCATGAACGAGATGGACAGGGCAAAGGCAGCCCCAATCGCCATCACCGGCAGGACAAGTCCCCCGACGAGTTTCAGGCCCAGCCACCTGCCCCTTTCCGGCCCTCCCCCCACCTGCGAGGCGATCAAAATGAGCAGCACCCACAGGGCGGAGAAAGGGATGAGGGTGGCCCACAGGCGTCCCCAGAAGCGGAGGATACGCTTGAGGTTGAACATGGTTGCTTCTCTACCCTTTCGCCCCTGGCCCCAGGGAGGGCAAAGGTTTCCCCGTCGAGCGCAGATAGGCCAGTTTGGCCATTGTCTCCTGTCCCACCCGTTCTTCCAGGCCTGAGCAGATAGCCATCTGTTCCAGAGAGGCAACGACCGTCGCAGCCAGTAACTCGTCTGAGATATTTTCACCGTTGGCCAGGCTGTCGGCCAGCATCTTGGAGACGATTACCAGCAGGTCCCGTTCGACCCCGATCCGGGCCTGTTCCACCAATCGGGTTTTTTGGGCATCCCCTTCTGCCTGCATGAAGGCGATCCGATTCTGCCATTTGGTCTGCCAGTTGGCGATCCGTTGCCGGATCAGTTCCTGATTGACGGGCAGGAGATTGCTGATGCCTCCTCCCATCACCTCAATGCCAAACGGTTTCAGCTCCCGTCTCAGGCGTGAGGCCAGTTCTTTGCGGATGCGAAGGCGCGGATCGTGGTCGGGATCGGAAGCAGCCGGTTTCTCGTCCGGTTGATAGTACTGGACAATGTCGTCTACCGGTCCGTCCAGGCATGGCCCCAATGCCAGACACAGGTCGTCGAACCTGTAACGGGGCAGGATGTCCTGGACGATCCGGGTCGCATAGATCTCGACTCGATCTTCCCAGTTACACCTGCGATCTGGCTGCTCGACCAGTTCGCTGGTGATGGCCTGGAAAACAGCCCGCTTTTGGAATGGAAAAGGTGCGCCTGGTGTCGGTTTTTTCCCTCCCCAATGGATGTGGAAGGGAACAAAGGTCAAGACCCGCAGGGGAATGCCATCCTGGGTGTGTGTCTCGACCGGAAAAGCCTTGAGTTGTGGCCGCAGGTCAATCACCTGCTGGATCACCTCAAAACGGCCGGTAAAGGTCAACCCCGGTTCGTCCGGTATGGTGATGTTGCGCCCGTTGGTGATCACGGCCAGGTGGTCGCAGTCGGTGAGGATAATTCCGGGGCCACAGAAAAAGGAGCGATAGGGATTGCCGTCCACCCGTTTTTCCAGTTGGCGGTCGTTCATGACATAGTAGGGATAGTTGGTCCCCAACGAGAAGGTCAGCAAACTGCGAAAAGCCTGGCCCCGTTGTCTGTTCTGGCGGACAGGCAATAAAAAGCCGGAAAAGAGAAACGTGGCCCCCCAAAACAGGAGGTTGGCCGGGAGGGTGATGAGCCAGATGCCTGCACCGTCGGCGATCCAGGATCCGATCAGGCAGCTCAGGCAAAAGCCCAACCAGAGCAGGCCGATCAGCCTGGCCCCTCGACCTTTGCCCAACCGGTTGCCGACGAGGGCGCCGAGCAGTGTAACCAGGCCGACCGCCGCCAGCAATCCGGGCCAGCCGGCCAGCCGGGCACCGACCAGACATAGTCCAGAGGCGATGGCTGCCGCTCCCATAAGCAGGATCAGGCCACAACCCTGTTGCAGGAAAAACCCCAGGATCGCGGCGCCCAGGATCATGAGGATCACGATCCCTGTCTGGGTGAGGGTGAGAGCATCCATTTCCTCGTACCTCACACCTTTCCCAAAAGCTTTCGGCTGCTTCTGCCCGGGCCGGCCTGCCCACAGGCTCTACCCCACGCCGCTCAGAGCCTGTCTGAAAACTGCCAGGGAGGCTGCTGAATGCACCGCAGAGGCCTCTATGCGTTCTCTGCGTGCTCTGCGGTGAGGGGGAAGCTTCTCAGCCCGGCCAGGCAGGCGCTGACCCGCTCCAGCGCCGCAGCAAACAGCGGCGGATCCTGGCCAAGGCCCAGGCGCAGATAGTGCTCAAAGCCAAAGGCCGAACCGGGGACAAGCATGACGCTGTACTCCTCCGCCAGCCTGTTGGCCAGCTCCAGGGAGGGGATGTCCAGTTCGTAGCGCAGCAAAGCCAGCAGGCCGCCGCGCGGCGGGACCCAGGACAGCAACCCGGCATGGCGGGCGATCCAGGCCTGGGTGGCAGCCAGATTGGCGGCGATGATCGCCCCGTTGCGGGCGATGATCTGCTCCCGGTGGCGGATGGCCAGGATGGCCAGGGCATCGCTCAGCCTGCCGGGGCTTAGCGTGATATAATCGCGCAGCCCCCAGCATTGGGCGACAATGTCGGCCGGCGCGGCCAGCCAGCCCAGGCGCAGGCCGGGCAGCCCAAACGGTTTGGACAGCGTGCCGACGCTGATCCCCCTCGGCCCCAGGTCGAACGCCGGCGGGGCAGGGCGTTCGCCGCCGGGGATGGTCAGCCAGCGATAGGCTTCGTCGCTCAGCACCCAGGCCCCGACTGAGCAGGCGAGGTCGTACACGCGCTCCATCTCCTCCGCCGACAGGACCGCGCCGGTGGGGTTGTGGGGGCTGTTGACGACGATCAGGCGCGTATGAGGCCGCACCAGCCGCTCCAGGTCCTCCACCTGGTAGCGGAAGCCGGTTTCAGGGCGGATGGGCCACAGCTCTACGTCGCAGCCAAGGGCCCGGGGCAGGCTGTAGAGCTGCTGATAGGCCGGGTAGGGGGCGATGACATGGTCGCCGGGGTTCAGGAGCACGTTGAACAGCAAAAAGTTGGCTTCGATGGCTCCGGTGGTGACCAGAATGTTGTCCGGGTTGCAATGGGCATAAGTCTCGGCCAGCGCCTGGCGCAGCTCAAGCGACCCTCTGGCTTCGCTGTAGCCCAACCGCAGGTCGAGCAGGTGCCGCAGGGTTCTCTCCCGTTCTGCGGCCGGCAGCAGGTCCAGCAGTTCGTTGGTTGTCAGGGGAAAGATGCCGCTTTCGGCGATGTCGTACTGCACCCGCGTCTCATAGGTTGTCATCCATCGTTCGAGGGCAAAAGGTTCGATCTTCATGGGGCTTGGGCCTCGACCATCTCCTCCGGGATGAAGGTCACCTCCAGCTTTAGATCGCGGGCGATCCGCGCGCTGAGAGCCATGACGCCGGGGGTCTCGGTGGCGTAATGGCCGGCGACAACCAGGTTCAGGCCCGCCTCGCGGGCAAAGAGGAGGCCGAACATGTTGGTCTCGCCAGTGAGGAAGGTGTCACAGCCCAACGCCTGAGCCTGGGCCATCCAGTCGGTGCGCCCTCCCCAGCCGGGGATGATGCCCACGTGGCCGAAACTGTCGCTGTTTTTCCATTTGCGCGGCTCGACGCCCAGTTGATTCCCCACCCGCACCACAAATTCGAGGAAATGGCCGGTGGTCAACCCGTGTACGGCCAGCGCCTCTCCCGCCAGATCGAACGTGCCCTGGACGGCGACCCGCACCGCCCGCGCCAGGGCGTCCGCCGTGCCGAACTCGCGGGCCAGGTCCAGGCACTCGTGGGCGGCGTAGTAGTTGAGGCCGGCCTGGCGCAGCCGGTCATACTTTTGTGCCGATAGCTGTTGGTCCACATGAGGCCAGGCGGCATGATGGGTGATCAACAGGTCGCAACCCCGCTGGATCGCGCTCTCAATGGCCTGAAAGGAACAGTTGACCGCCAGCCCCACCTTGCTGACCATCGGCCGTCCACCGACCACCAGGCCGTTGCCGCTCTCGTCCAGGCCGGCCACATGGAGCAGCTCATCCAGATACTCTTTGACTTCGACCAGGCTTTTCGTCGTTGGCTGAAGGGTCATGCTCTTCCTCCTCGCCCCCATTTTACCGCCGATCGGCTGTCTGGTCAAGGATTGACGATTGGAGATTGGAGGTTGGAGGGCCGGGGATGGTTCAAGGATCAGCGAAAATTGGTTGACACTTTTCACACGGGCAGAATTTTATAGGACACGGATGACACGGATTTCACGGATGAACACGGATGATTGAAGGTAAAATCCGTGTTGATCCGTCTCATCCGTGTTTATCCGTGTCCCACCACGGGTCAACCTGTTATGAACCATCCCGAGGGCCGTTTTGCTTTTTAGTTGTCTTTTACCCCTGACCACCCCGCTTCTGGATGCTGTCCAGGTAGGCGATGTCGCCGGTGTTCAGATCGGCAGCGTTGGCCTCGTCGGTGTCCAGGTGCAGCTCCAGCTTGAATTTGGGCGAAACGCGCACCACGACGTCGCCAAAGATCAACTCCCGCTCATCGCCGGCCCGCACGCGCACCACGTCGCCATCTTGCAGGCCAAAGCTGCGGGCATCGTCGGGCGTCATGTGGATATGCCGTTGGGCATAGATCACGCCGTTTTTGATCTCGATCTGCCCGGCCGGGCCCTCCAGGATTAACCCCGGTGTGCCATCCAGGTCGCCCGACATGCGCACCGGGGCGTTGATGCCCAGGCGATAGCCCTCCGTGCGCGAAATCTCCACCTGGGTCAGATTGCGGGCCGGGCCGAGCACCCGCACCCTATCTATGCTGCCGCGTGGGCCGATGAGCCGCACCGTCTCCTCGGCGGCATATTGCCCCGGTTGAGACAGGGGGGAGTGAGGGGTGAGTTGATGGCCGGCCCCGAACAGCCGCTCCACATCGGCCTGGCTCAGGTGGACGTGGTGGGCCGACACGCCGATGGGGATCGGGGTGTGCAGGGCCTGCATCTGGCGGGTGATGGCCTGGTAGCCCAGGATGCGGATCGTCTCACGGGCGATCATGCGTGAAGCATCGGAGTGGATGACCAGCACCCGGACTTTGGAATCGGGGTGGGAGATGTCCTCCACGCCGGTAACCCCCTCGCGCACCATCCGGTTCTTGACGGCATCTATCAGAATGCCCAGCCCCCACATGCCCTGACAGGCCAGCGCCCGCACCCCGGCTGCATTCTCGCCGATCCCTCCGGTAAAGACCAGCACATCCAGCCCGCCCAGGACGGCATAGTAGGCGCCGATATACTTGCGCACCCGATAGGCAAACACCTCAGCCGACAGCAGAGCCCTGGAGTCGCCAGCGTTGGCGGCTGCGGCGATCTCGCGGGTGTCGCCCGACAGGCCCGAAAGCCCTTTCAGGCCACTTTCCCGGTTCAGCAGGTTGTCAATCTCGTCGGCCGACAACCCCTTGCGCATCAGATAGGTGAGGATAGCCGGGTCCAGATCGCCGCTGCGGGTGACCATGACCAGCCCTTCCAGGGGGGTGAGGCCCATGCTGGTGTCCACCGAGCGGCCGTGGTCAATGGCGCACACGGAGGCTCCCTCGCCCAGGTGACAGGTGATGATCTTGAGCCGGGAGAACGGTTTTTTCAGAAAGGCGGCGGCCATCATGGCCACATATTGATGCGACGGGCCGTGAAAGCCGTAGCGCCGGATGCCATCCTGGGTATACAGCTCCTCTGGCAGGGCATAGCGATAGGCATAGGGGGGCATCGTCTGATGAAAGGCGGTGTCAAACACCGCCACGTGGGGCACGTCAGGCAGCATCTGGCGCAGCCACTCGATGCCCTGGGCCTGCATCGGATTGTGGAGCGGGGCCAGGGGGGCCAGCTGGCGGATGTCGGCCAGCACCTGATCATCAATCACCACCGGGCTGGAGTATTTGTCGCCGCCGTGCACCACCCGGTGGCCGACGGCGGTGATTTCACTCACCTCCTGGATGACGCCGATCTGGGGGTCGGTCAGCCGGTCAAGCACGGCCTGGAGCGCCTGCCGGTGGTCAACCTGCCCCAACTCGAAGCGGTACTCGCCGCTGGCGGTGCGGTGGGTTTGCAGCGTGCCCGGTTGATCGATCCATTCGATCTGCCCTTCGACATGGTGGGCTTCATTGCCGGTATCGAAGAAACGGTATTTGAGCGAACCGGTGCGCAGGTTGATGACCAGCACCTTTTGGGGCCCCTCCGGGCCGGGGGTCAGGTTCAGGCCGTAGGGATCGGCCTCTTTTTCGGCCAGCTGGCGGGCATATTCCTCCCGGTTCTGTTCGATCAACGTGCCCCGTTGGGCAACGGTCCGGGCAAATCGCTGCAACGCAGCCGGATCGAGCTGCACCCATCGTCGGAACAGCTCGCCTGGCACCAGCAGGACGCGGCAGGGGGTGGTGGCGATCACATCCACGGGAGAGGGGATGCCGGCCATCAACGACAGGGTACCCAGCTCGCCGCCGGCCTGGAGCGTCTCGATGCGGCGTGGCTCTCCCTCCTGCTCGGCGGTGAAAAAACCGGCCTCTCCTTCCAGGATCACCCCGAAAAAGGTAAACGGCTGGCCATAGGGGACGATCACCTCGCCAGGTGCATAGGGGGCAATCTGGGCCTGTTCCTGGATGGCGCGGGCGATTTCATTGGGCAGGTTGTCAAAGACCGGGTATCGGGTCAACAGTTCTCGTGGGATCATGCTATTTCTCCTCTAAAAATCCCGATAGACAACCTCCTCATACCAGCCTTCGACCAGGTTTTTGTGCCGCAGCTCGTCTTTGGCCATGGCCTCGAACAGATCGCGGATCTCCCCCTCGTTCTGTTCGGCCAGGTCGCGGTAGAGTTCGTAGGACTGCTGTTCCTTGCGCGAGGCAAAGATGCACACATCCTGGAAGGTCGAATCGGGCCCCAGCGGCCTGACCACCAGATAATCGCCGATCTTGTAGTCCTGGATGGGGGCCTGTTGGATCCTTTTGACGGCCCGGCGAACGCTGCCGGGGCTGGCGAGCATCCGTTCCAGGGTTGCCTTGTGCCCCAGTTCCTCCTGGGCAAGCTGCTGTAACGTCTGCCTGACATGTTCGGCTTTGACCAGGTTGACGGCGTTGGTATACAGCTCGTACGACTCGACCTCGCCCTGAATTGCTTCGCGCAGAATCTCCTCGATTGCGGACATGATTCCCTCCTCGATTTCATGTTTGGCCGCAGGGCCGGCTTTCCGGCCTGTCGGCAAGATGCACCTCGAAGCTCTTTTTACCACCAAGGCACGAAGGCACAAAGGCTTACAGCTAAACCGGTCCTGCAACGATAGTTTGACCTGAACATTGCTTGTTCACCGCAGAGACGCAGAGTTTGCAGAGGTCTTTTCGGTTTTCTCTGCGGCCTCAGCGCCTCTGCGGTGAGTTCAGAACGTGAACCATCGTTGTAGGATCGGAGCCTATCCGAAAACTCTTGCTCCCACGTGCCCTTTTCGGACATCACAACGGGGGTCACAGACCCCCTGCGAGCAAAGAAATGCCTGGCACCTTTAGCGAACTATCTGCTGGCCGGGTTAGCGGTTCAACAGCCGGCCAACTTCCCGGACCATTCGCTCCAGCGGGACCGGCTTGGTCAGGAAGGTGTCCAGGTGGATATAGTCGTCGGTCGGGAACAGCTCGGCATAGTCGGTATTGGCAATCGAGGTCACCATGATAATCGGGATCTGTTTGTAGTCGGGGTGCTCGCCCAGGGCCTGGGAGACCGACAGACCATCCAGCACGGTGGCCATGATGATGTCCAGGATGATCAGGTCAGGAGGCTCCTGCCTGATCTTGCGCAGCGCCTCGTCGCCGCTGGCCGCGCTGGCAACCTCGTAGCCGGCCTGTTTGAGGGCGATGGAGGTCGCGGCCACAAAGTCGGGATCGTCATCTACCACAAGGATTTTAGCCATAGCCTCATTCCTTACATTGCCTGTAACGGATGTGGTCCTCATATTCGTGGCGAAAATGCCGAAGCGACGAAAGGACCGGATTCACGACAGCGTCGCCCATCGGGCACAGGGTATGGCCGGCGATCCCCTGGCACAACGCCTCCAGCCGGTCCAGGTCGCCGGGCTGGCCCTGTCCACGCACGATGCGGGTCAACGTCTCCAACAGGCGCAGGGAACCGATGCGGCAGGGAGTGCACTGGCCGCATGACTCGTGGGCGAAAAAGTCAATCAGGCGACGGGCCACTTCGACCATGCAGGTTCCCTCTTCGATGACCATGATTGCCCCGGTGCCCAACATCGTGCCGGCTGCGGCCAGCGACTCAAAGTCCATCGGGATGTCAATCTGGTCGGGCATCAACATCGGCGTGGAGGCCCCGCCCGGGATCACCGCCTTGAGCGGGCGGTCGCCGCGCATCCCGCCGGCATACTGGTCGAGGATGGTGCGCAGCGGGGTGCCCAGCGGCAGTTCATAGTTTCCCGGCCGCCGCACATGGCCGCTGACGCAGAAGAGCTTGGGGCCTGGACTCTGTTCGGTCCCCATCGTCCGATACCAGGCCGCGCCGCGATTGACGATATGCGGCACGTTGGCCAGCGTCTCGACGTTGTGCACCAGCGTGGGTTGATTCCAGAAGCCGGTTTGGGTCGGGTAGGGCGGCTTGAGGCGCGGTTCGCCTCGCTTCCCCTCCAGGGAGTTGAGGAGTGCCGTTTCTTCGCCACAGATGTAGGCCCCCGCCCCCCGGTGCACCGACAGGTCCAGGTCGAAGCCGCTGCCCAGGATATTTTTGCCCAGGAAACCGTGGGCGTAGGCGTCGTCAATGGCCTTGATCCAGCGCTTGACCCCCAGAAAGAACTCGCCACGGATGTAGACAAAGGCGCGATGGGCCCCCACTGCATAGGCGGCGATGATCGTCCCCTCGATGATCGAGTGGGGATCGTGCTCCACCAGCAGGCGATCCTTAAAGGTCCCCGGCTCCCCCTCGTCGGTGTTGACGCAGACATATTTGGTGACCGGTTCGCGGGGCATAAAACCCCACTTAACCCCGGCCGGGAAGCCGGCTCCCCCTCGCCCCCGCAGGCCGGAGGCCCTGACCAGGGCGATCAGTTCCTGGGGGGGCATGTGCAGGGCCTGGCGCAAGGCAGTGTACCCGCCCCGTTCGAGATAGACCGCGATCCGCTCCGAGTTGGGGATGCCCACGTTGCGCGTCAGGACCGGCTCAAAGCTGCCCATTGCTCTGCCCTCTCGATCAGCTCGTCAATCAGCAGGTCCACTTTGGCCGTGGTGAGGTTCTCGTACAGTTCATCGTTGACCCGCATGGCCGGCGCCGTGCCGCAGGAGGCCAGGCATTGCACCGTTTCCAGGGTAAACAGGCCGTCGGCTGTCGTTTCTCCGACCTGGATGCCCAGCTTGCGCTGCAAATAGTCCACCAGGCGCTCTGCCCCGTCGGCCAGGTAGCAGCTCAATCCCCGGCAAACCTGGAGCAGGTAGCGGCCCACCGGCCTGGTGCGGAACAGGGTATAAAAGCTGGTCGTGCTGTACACACTGGCCGGAGGCAGGCCCAGCCGCCTGGCCACCCGCTCCAACGCCTCAGGAGTCAGGTACCCCTTCTGTTCCTGGGCGATGTAGAGGGCGGTCAGGAGACGGGCCTGCCTGGCCGGATCGATCACCTGCCTGCCCATCCGTTCCCCCCTTTAGCGGTTCGGTCGCTCACCCTCCCCACGGCATCTGAGCATATTCCTCAAAAGCCCGGTCGTGCAGGCTCTTGAACAGTTTCTCGTGCTGTCGTTCCCAGCGGGCCAGCATCTCAAGCGACTTTTTGGCCGTCGGGTCCTCGACTCTGGCTGCCGACATCTCGTAGAATTCAGCAAAGTCGCGTTCGATCAGATAGGCCGTGCGCAACACCGGCAGGTCAGGCACCATCGCTTCGATGATGGTCTGGTCCAGAAGCTCGTTTTCGGCCCGGGCCGAGAAAAAGCCCTCCTTTTCCATCTCGGCGCCGGGGGCCGTGGCCGAGACGCCTGCGGTCTTCAGGGCGTCAATCAGCCCCTGGATAAAGCGGATATGCTTTTCTTCCTCTTCTGCCAGTTTCTCAAAGGCCCCCTTCACCGCTGCATGGCTGAAGCGTCCGGCGTTGTTGCGAAAGAAATCCCGCCCCTCATATTCGCGCTGCAGGGCGTATTGATAGATCTTGACGATATCCATTTTCCCTCCCGTTGTCACGGTTTTCGTTGGTTTGCACCGCAGAGACGCAGAGACCTTTATAATTCCTCTGCGTTCTCTGCGCTTCTGCGGTGAGAGGAGATATTTTTTAAGCACCCTCCTGGGCTGCTTCCACCCGGACCGCACAGACCTTATACTCCGGGATCTTGCCGATGGGATCCAGGGCAGCGATGGTCAGTTTGTTGGCTGCCGCCTCGGCAAAGTGCCAGGCCATAAAGACGACCCCCGGCTCCACCTTGTCGCTCACCTCCGCCCTGGTCACGATCTCGCCCCGCCGCGAGGCGACCCTGACCCTCTGGCCGTCGGTGATGCCCAGCCGGGCCGCATCTCCGGCGTTGATCTCCACCACCCCGTCGGGATAGATCGCCTCCAGCCCCTTTGACCGGCGGGTCATCGAGGCGGTGTGATAGTGGTACAGCACCCGGCCGGTGGTCAGGATGAACGGATATGCCTGGTCCGGCTCCTCGGCCGGTGGTTGCCAGTCCACGGGGCTGAACAGGCCCAACCCCCGGCTGAATTTGCCGACATGCAGGATCGGCGTACCTGGGTGCTCGACATTCGGGCAGGGCCATTGCAGGCCCTGGTCGCCGATGCGGTCATAGGTGATGCCGGCATAGCTGGGGGTCAGGCGGTTGATTTCATCCATGATCTCGCGCGGTGAGGAATAGACCAGGCTGTCGTTGCCCATGCGCCGGGCGATCTCGCCGATGATCCACCAGTCGGGCCGGGCCTCACCGGGGGGCGGCACTGCCGGCCGGACAAACTGCACCCGCCGCTCCGAGTTGGTGAAGGTGCCGAGCTTTTCGGCCCAGCTCAGGCCGGGCAGCACCACATCGGCCAGGGCGGCCGTCTCGGTGAGAAAGATATCCTGGACCACCAGAAACTCCAGGCTGCGCAGGCAATGCCCGGCGTGGTTGACATCCGGGTCGGACAACAGCGGGTTTTCGCCCATGATATACATGGCGCGGATCTGGCCGCTGGCGGCCCTGGGGATCATCTCGGTCAGCGTCAGCCCGACCTGGTTCGACAGGGGCACCCCCCACGCTTCCTCAAACTTTTTCCGGCTGCCTTCCAGGGTGACCGCCTGGTAGCCGGTGTAGACGTTGGGCAGCGCGCCCATATCACAGGCGCCCTGCACGTTGTTCTGGCCGCGCAGGGGGTTGACCCCCCCGCCCGGCAGCCCGATGTTGCCCAGCAGCATCTGCAGGTTGGCGCAGGTCAGGACGTTGTTGTGGCCGGTAGTGTGTTGGGTGATGCCCATGGCGTAGATCAGCGCCCCCGGCTTGTGGCTGGCCAGCAGGTGGGCGGCCTCGACGATCTGCCCGGCCGGCACCCCG
Source organism: Anaerolineae bacterium (assembly GCA_034434895.1). Taxonomy (GTDB): domain Bacteria; phylum Chloroflexota; class Anaerolineae; order JAAYZQ01; family JAAYZQ01; genus DAOTXL01. The sequence continues at coordinate 5,933 of DAOTYI010000156.1, read as the reverse complement.
CAGATCGCTGCGGCCCGTTCCGGCGGGTATTCCAGCACTTTGGCCTTGAATTCCTCAAAGCCCTCGGTGCGCCCGGCGACAAACTGTTTGTCGTACAGCTCTTCGCTGATCAGGACATGCATGATGCCGTTGAGCAGGGCGATGTCGGTGCCCGGCTTTTGGCGGATGTGCAGCGTCGCATATTCGGCGATGGGGATGGTGCGCGGGTCACACAGGATGATCCGGGCACCCCGCCGCTTCACCGCCTGCCGGAGCCGCATGCCCAACACCGGGTGGTTTTCGGTGGTGTTGGAGCCGATGATCAGGTAGATCTGGGCCTGTAGGGCGATGTCATCGAAGGAATTGGTCATCGCCCCGGAACCGAAAGCTGTGACCAGACCGGTCACGGTCACGCTGTGTCAAAGGCGGGCGCAGTGGTCTACATTGTTGGTCCCCATCACCGCCCGGGCGAACTTTTGCATGACATAATTCTCTTCGTTGGTGCACTTGGCCGAGGCCATGGCGCCGAACGCCTGCGGGCCGTAGCGCTCCTTGATCGCCCGCAGGCGCGCCGCGACCAGGTCCAGCGCCTCGTCCCAGGTGGCCTCTTCCAGCTCGCCCCCCTTTTCTCGACGGATCAGGGGCCGGGTCAGCCGGTCGGGGTGGTGGACGAAATCCCAGCCGAAACGCCCCTTGACGCAGAGCCAGCCGTGATTGGCCGGGGCGTCCCACTTGGAAGCCACGCCCAGGATGCGCCCGTCTTTGACCTTGAGGTAGAACTGGCAGCCCACGCCACAGTAGGGGCAGGTGGTCGCCACCTGGGTCATCTCCCAGGCCCGGCCCTGACCCTGGCCCAACACGGGGTGCAACGCCGCTGTGGGGCACACCTCGACGCACATGCCGCAGAACTCGCAGGGACTGTCCTGCATGGGGCCGTCGAAGGCGGTGCCGATCTTGCTCTCCCAGCCCCGTTGGATCACGCCGATGGCCTCCACGCCGTTGATCTCGTCACAGGCGCGGACACAGCGGCGGCAGAGGATGCACTTGTTATAGTCGCGCACGTAAAACGGGTTGGAAGTGTCAAGAGGATAGCGGTGTTGTTCACCGGGGAAGCGGCTCTGCTTGATGCCATATTGGTAAGCCAGGTCCTGCAGTTCACAGCTTCCGGTGCGCTCGCAGGTCATGCAGTCCAGCGGATGGTCCGACAGGAGCAGCTCCAGCACAAAGCGTCGTGCTTCTTCCACCTGCGGCGAGTGGGTCTGGATCTCCAGGCCCTCCATCACCGGGAAGGTGCAGGCCGGCTGCAACGTCCGCTGGCGGGCTATCTCGACCAGGCACATGCGGCAGGCGCCGATGGGGACCAAGGCCGGATGGTGGCACAGGGTCGGGATTTTGATGCCCGCCGCCGTTGCCGCCTCCAGGACGGTCTGCCCCTCCTGGGCCTGGATCTTTTTGCCGTTGATGGTCAGGTTCACTGTTTTCATTCCTTACCTCTCTCGTAACGATTCAGATACCAGGCACTCACGATTATCCAATCTCTGCCAGTTCCCGCTGGGGAACCGGTTCAAACGCCAGGCCCATTTCCTCCAGCCACTCCAGGTCGCAGCGCAGGCAGCGTTTGCACTCCTCCTGGGCAGCCTGTTCGTCCAGGCCCAGCTCGACTTCCTGGAAGTTGCGCCGTTCGGCCACCGGCAGTTCGGGCATCCGCGGCGGGCGGGCCTCGGCATAGTCGTCCAGATTGAAGGGTTGGTTCACCACTTCATAGCCGGGCAGGGTGACGATCTTTTCGACCTGGCCGGTGCGCAGGTAGTGGTCCACCGCCCGGGCCACGGCGTTCCCCTGGGCCACCGCCTCGACCACCGTCGCCGGGCCGGTGACAGCATCGCCGGCAGCAAAGACGCCGGGCCGGGAGGTGGCCAGCGCGTCGTTCACCTGGAAGGTATTGTCACGGCGCACGGCCACCTGGTCCTGCAACCCGGTCAGGTCGGGCGTCTGGCCGATGGCCGGGATGAGCATATCCAGTTCGATGACAAACTCGGAGCCGGCCAGCGGCACCGGGCGACGACGGCCGCTGCGGTCGAACTCGCCCAGGGTGTGTTTCAGGCACTCGACACCGGTGACCTGCCCACCGCCCAATACGCGGGTGGGGTTGGTCAGAAAGTGGAAGAGGATCCCTTCCTCTTCGGCGGCCTGGATCTCCTCTTTGTAGGCGGGCATATCCTCGCGGCGACGGCGGTAGATGATGTGGACCTGGCTGGCCCCCAGCCGCCAGGCGGTGCGGGCAGCGTCTATGGCCACATTGCCACCGCCGACCACGCCGACCCGCCTGCCCTTCAGGTCGGGCGGCTGGCCCAGGGCCACGGCCCGCAAAAAGTCCACGCCGTGGACCACACCGGCCTGGTCCTCCCCTGCAATGCGCAGCCTGCCGCTCTGGTGGGCGCCGATGGCCAGCACCACGGCGCGGTAGCCCTCGGCAAAGAGGGAGTCCAGGGTGAAATCGCGGCCCAGCGCCTGGTTGCAGCGGATCTCCACCCCTGCCCGCCGGATGTTGTCAATCTCGACGTTGAGGATGTCGCGGGGCAGGCGATATTCGGGAATGCCCACGGCCATCATGCCCCCCGCCACCGGCAGCTTTTCAAAGACGGTGACCCGATACCCCTGCTGGGCCAGGCGCAGCGCCGCCGTCAGGCCGGCCGGGCCGGCACCCACCACCGCCACCCTGTCTGTCTTGGGCCTGTCCAGCAGGGGCGGGGTCCAGGGGTGGGCCAGCTCCTGGTCGGCCATGAACCGCTTCACGGCGCGGATGGCGATCGGCTCGTCAATGTCCCCCCGCCGGCAACGGGTCTGGCAGAAAGCCGGGCATACCCGGCCGCAGATCAGAGGGAAGGGGTTGGTGCGGCGGTGGATCTCCAGCCCTTCGGCGTAGCGGCCCTGAGCCACCAGGGCCACGTAGCTGGGCACATCCACCTCGGCCGGACAGGCGTTGGTGCAGCGGGCGCGGACCAGCTCCTTGCACACCCCGGCCGGGCAGCGTTTGTCCACGATGTGGCGGATAAACTCCTCCTCGAAATAGCGCAGCGCGGCGTTGATCGGCCCCGGCGTCAGTTGTCCCAAGGCGCACAGGCTGCCGGTCTCCATACCGGCTGCGATCTCGCGGATCAGCTTCAGGTCTTCCAGGCGGCCCTGGCCGGCGGTGATGCGGGTCAGCACCTCCAACAGCCGTTTGCCACCCATCCGGCAGGGGACGCACTTGCCGCAGCTCTCGGCGGTGGCAAAGGTGAGGAAGAACCGGGCGAATTCGACCATGCAGGTATCTTCATCCACCACGATCATGCCGCCGGAGCCCATGACCGCCCCCACCTCCTTGAGGGAGTCGAAATCCACCTGCACGTTCAGATGCTCGGCCGGGATGCAGCCGCCCAGCGGGCCGCCGGTCTGTACCGCTTTGAACGCTTTGCCGTTGGGGATGCCGCCGCCGATGTCAAAGATGATCTCGCCCAGGGTGATGCCCATCGGCACCTCGACCAGGCCGGTGTTGTTCACCTTGCCGGTCAGGGCAAAGATGGCCGTGCCCGGCGAGCGGGGCGAGCCGATGTTGGCGAACCAGTCGGCGCCGTGGAGGATGATCTGCGGCACGCTGGCATAGCTTTTGACGTTGTTCAGATTGGTCGGCCTGCCCCACAACCCTTTGACCGCCGGGAAGGGAGGGCGGGGGCGTGGTTCGCCCCGGCGGCCCTCGATGGAGGCCAGCAGGGCCGTCTCCTCGCCGCAGACAAAGGCCCCAGCCCCCTCTTTGACATACAGGTGGAAGCAAAAATCGGTGCCCAGGATGTGATCGCCCAACAGCCCATACTCCTCCGCCTGGGCGATGGCGATGTGCAGGCGCTTGATGGCCAGCGGGTATTCGGCGCGGCAGTAGATGTAGCCCTCTCTGGCGCCGATGGCATAGGCGCAGATGATCATCCCTTCGATCAGGCTATGAGGATCGCCCTCGATGACCGAGCGGTCCATAAAGGCGCCGGGGTCGCCCTCATCGGCGTTGCAGACCACATATTTGATGTCGCCGGGAGCCCGGGCGGTAAACTCCCACTTGAGGCCGGTGAGAAAGCCGGCCCCGCCCCGGCCCCGCAGTTTGGAGTTTTTGACCTCCTCGTACACATCCTGCGGCGACATGGTGGTCAGGACCTTGGTCAGGGCCTGGTAGCCGTCGCGGGCGATATATTCCTCGATATTCTCCGGGTCAATCATGCCGCAGTTGCGCAGGATGATGCGCATCTGCTTCTTGTAGAACGGGATCTCGCTGTAGAAGGGGACGGCCTGGTGCGAGGAGGGTTCCTTGTAGGTCAGGCGGGGCACGACGCGGCCTTTGACCAGCGTCTCTTCGACCAGGAGGGGCACATCGCTGTCCTGCACCTGGCAGTAAAAGATGCCGTCGGGGTAGATGATGACGATCGGCCCCATGGCGCAAAAGCCACGGCAACCGGTGTGGATCACCTGGACCTCGTTGGCCAGCCCCTGACGCTGGACCTCCTCCAGCAACTTGTGGTAGGTGCCGGCCGAGCCGGAAGCCTCACAACCGGTGCCGCCGCAGACCAGCACGTTGGCTCGATAAAGCGGTTCGGTCATGGTCAACTCCTTCTACCCCTGGCCGATCCCTTCTGTCGGCACCCGGCCCAGGGCCCACTCCTGGACCACCCGGCCGTGGACCAGGTGTTCTTCGATCAGGCGGGGTACCATGTCGGGGTGGACGTTGCAGTAGGTGACGCGCGGCCTGCCTGCCTGCTCAATGTCCACCAGTGGCTCCCTGGAACACATGCCGATGCACCCCACGGTGGTGACATGGGCCTCCATCCCCCGCCTCCTGAGTTCCTCCAGAATGGCGTGCATCGTCTCTCTGGCTCCGGCTGCGATGCCACAGGTCCCCATCCCGACGATGATCCGCGTCCCCGTCTCGGTGCGGACCTGAAGATCGCGTCTGGCTTGTTCCCGGATCCGTTGCAGATCCTCAATCGTTTTCAACTTGGGCATTGGTGACTCCTTTGCATCTGTTGCATCTGTTGTGACTCTCCATCGGTCAGAGCTTGTCTGAAAACCACAAGGACACCAGGGGCACCATGCGGTTTTTTATTCGTTTCCTTCGTGTTCTTTGTGGCCTTTGTGTCTTTGTGGTGAGCTTTTCAGACTGGCTCTAAGGTAGTCGTGCAGCCAATCCCGCAGCGGTGGGTAGGAGAAGGGCAGGCCCCCCGCTTCGGCCTGGATGGCTGCCGAGTCGAATTCAAACGTCGTGTCGTCCCACCGATGGCGATAACGCAGTTGGGGCGGGTTGCCCTCCCGGCTCAGGAGAAAGGCCAGCAGCGTGGCGGCCATATCGCCCAACGGCGCACGATCCAGGTGGCTGTGGCGGAATGTGGCCGTCACCGTGGTGCCCTGACCCGGCACCGATTCCAGGCTCAGGTCGCCGTCGCAGCGGCGGGCGGCAGCAGCCAGCAGCGGCAGCCCCAGGCCCACGTGGCGGGTTGAGCGGGTGGTGAAAAAGGGGTCCAATGCCCGCCGCGCCGTTTCGGCATCCATCCCGCGCCCGTTGTCCCGCACGGTGAGGGTCAACCGGTCGTGGGCCAGGTCTTCCCGGATCTCCACCTCTACCTGCGTCGCTCCCGCTTCCAACGCATTCTCCAGCAGGTCCAGCACGTGCAGCGATAACTCGCGCATTCTGACCCGCCCATCCTCATTGTCCGTAACTATTCAGTGCGACTGAAGTCAGCCTCTTTGGGCCGCAGGCCAATGGTCGGCCTTCGCCGACCAGGTCTCTCAGGTACGCACATAAGGGTTGTCGGCAGAGGCCAACAACCGGCAAAGTGCCCAGGGAGGACGAGTTCAATCGGCTGAATAGCTCGACAATGTTCGATTTGACCTCACCCCTACCCCCTGGCCCCCTTCCCTCAACTTTGGCTTTT
>DAOTYI010000155.1:0-4954 GCA_034434895.1 Anaerolineae bacterium | reverse complement strand
TGCTGGTTTAGGTATGGATACCCCTATTATACCAGCAGTTGGATGTGGCCGCTATATGTGCGGTTCAGTTTGTCCAGCCTTCGGATTTGCTGTTGGTAAGGTGCGAAATACAGGTCCAACAGAGGTTCTATCCCGTCCGGCTTCGCCGGGTGGTGAGACACCGATGCCATTATAGCACTTGTGGGAGAGTCGGGCAACTGCGGGCAGTTGCCTTACAGTCGGGCAACTGCGAGCAGTTGCCTTACCAGGCCTTCTGACTTGGACGGGCCGGGGATTGTCCGATCGCCGGTTTTTGTGCTATACTGGAGGGCAATCTGTTGAGGTGGGAGGAGAGATATGGCGAGAAACAAAAAATTGGGCATTCTCACCGGCGGCGGCGATGTGCCTGGCCTGAATGTGGCCATTAAAGCGGTTGTGGAACGGGCCATTGACGAAGGGTGGGAGGTGATCGGCATCCGCAAAGGATGGGGAGGGCTTTTGCACTGCAACCTGGATAGCCCCCAGGCCCGCAAGAACCTGTTCATCCCTCTGACGCGGATGGCAGTGCGGACCATTGACCGCACCGGCGGCACCTTTCTCCATACCTCCCGCACTAACCCCCAGCGGGTGAAGGCGGCCGACGTGCCCGCTTTCCTGAAAGGGACGGCGGAACCGATCCAGGGAGAGGGAGATCAGGCGATTTATGACTTTACTCCTCACGTGCTCAAGGTCCTGGAATTTTTAGAGGTGGATGCGCTGATCCCCATTGGCGGCGATGACACCCTGTCGTATGCAGCCCGGATGCACAACGAAGGGTTCCCGGTAGTCGCGATTCCCAAGACGATGGACAACGACGTGTATGGCACCGATTATTGCATCGGCTTTTCGACGGCGGTGACGCGCAGCGTTGAGTTTATCACCGCCCTGCGCACCCCCAGCGGTTCGCACGAACGGATCGCCGTGGTGGAACTGTTCGGCCGCAATTCGGGCGAGACCTCCCTCATCTCTGCCTATCTGGCCGATGTGGATCGGGCCATCATCTCCGAGGTGCCGTTTGACATCCAGAAACTGGCCATGTTGCTGGTCCAGGACAAATATAACAACCCCAGCAACTATGCGATCATGACCATTTCGGAGGGGGCGCGGGAGATCGAGGGGGATCTGGTCCACTACGACGGTGATGAGGATGCCTATGGCCACAAAAAGCTGGGCGGCATCGGCGCGGTGACGGGCGAAAAGCTGAAAAGGCTGACCGGCGAGAACATTATCTATCAGCAATTGGGCTATCTGATGCGCAGCGGCGCCCCCGATTCGTTGGACCGGATGGTGGCCGTCAGCTACGGGCTGCTGGCTATGGACCTGGTATGCCATGGGCGCTCGGGACGGATGGTGGCCCTGCGCGACGGGGTCTATACCCATGTGCCGTTGAACCAGGTCATCGCCGGTACCAAGCGGGTGGATGTGGATGAGATGTATGATGTAGAGCAGTACCGGCCCAAGATCGCCGACATGCTGGGGAAGCCGATGTTCCTGTACTAAAGGATTTGGAGGGCAACTGCTTGCAGTTGCCCTCCAATATGGAGGTGTGATGGTGAGTGAGTGGTTGCAAGACGAAGCGCTCACCTTTGACGATGTGCTGTTGGTGCCAGGACGCTCGGAGGTGCTGCCCGCTGAGGTGGACCTGAGCGTTACGCTGGCACCGGGCATCCATCTCAACATCCCGGTCCTGTCGGCGGCTATGGACACGGTGACAGAAGCCCGGCTGGCGATAGCCCTGGCCCGGGAGGGGGGGATCGGGGTGCTGCACCGTAATTTGTCGGTCGAGCAGCAGGCCGAGGAGGTGGACAGGGTCAAACGCAGCGAGTCGGGCATGATCGTGGATCCGATCACCCTGCCTCCCCACGCCACCCTGGGCGATGCCGAGGCGATCATGAGCAAGTACCACATCTCCGGCGTGCCGATCACCGAAGATGGCAACCGGCTGGTGGGCATCCTCACCAACCGCGATGTGCGTTTTGTGACCGACATGAGCATCCCGATCCACCAGTTGATGACCCCTGCCGAGCGGTTGATCACCGCCCCGGTGGGCACCACGTTGGAAGAGGCAGTGGCGATCCTCCAGAAACACCGCATCGAAAAACTGCCCCTGGTGGACCAGGCCGGGGCGCTCAAGGGGCTGATCACCGTCAAGGATATTATGAAAAAGCGCGACTATCCCAACCGGGCCACCGATGGTCGGGGACGGTTGCTGTGTGGCGCAGCCATCGGGGTGGGGGATGAGGCACTGGCCCGGCTGGATGCGCTGGTGGACAGGGGGCTGGACCTGGCCGTGATTGATACCGCTCACGGCCATACCGCCGGCGTGCTGGCTATGGTGGAGCAGGTCAAGGCCCGCTACCCCTATCTGCCGCTGGTGGCCGGCAATGTGGTGACCGCCGAGGGCACGCGGGATCTCGTGGCGGCCGGGGCTGACATCGTCAAAGTAGGTGTGGGAGCCGGCTCCATCTGCACCACGCGGGTGGTGACCGGTGCCGGGATGCCCCAGATCACGGCCATTCAGGCCTGTGCCAGGGAGGCCCATCGCCTGGGGGTGACCATCATCGCCGACGGCGGCATCAAGTACTCCGGCGACATCACCAAAGCCCTGGCTGCCGGCGCCGATGCGGTGATGTTGGGCAGCCTGCTGGCCGGCCTGGAGGAGTCGCCAGGGGAGCTGATCATCTACGAGGGCCGGCGCTTCAAAGAATATCGGGGCATGGGGTCGCTGGGGGCGATGAAGGGCCTGGCCCGCGACCGCTATGGCGGTGGGCAGCAGGGCGGCAAACTGGTCCCGGAGGGGATCGAAGGGCAGGTGCCCTACAAGGGGCCGCTGGCCGATTATCTCTTCCAGTTGATGGGGGGGCTGCGGTCGGGCATGGGTTATGTAGGGGCGCGCACCCTGGCCGAGCTGCGGGAGAAGGCGCGCTTTGTGCGCATCACCAACGCCGGCCTGATCGAGAGCCACCCCCACAGCGTGTTCGTCACCAAAGAAGCGCCCAACTATCCCACCGGACCGCAATAGGAGGCAACGGGGCAAATGAGGGGCAGGGCACTGCGGCGCATCGAGGAGGATCTGGCTGCCGGCGATTACGGCAAAGCACGCGACAGGCTACACGGTTTGATCGCCACCTTTCCCAACGATCTGACCTTACGCCGAAAGCTGGGTGACATCTTCTGGCATCTGCAATACCCGGCCATGGCCGGCCGATACTGGTATCTGGAAGAGCAGAAAACACCTGACATGGCGGCGGCCTGCCGGGCTTTTGAGCGATCCTGCGGCGGCGATCCGTTGCAGATCCTCCTGGCCCTGAAGTTTCGAGGGGAGATCGAGGCCATTCGTGATACTTTCGCCGGGCAAACCTTGCTGACGCTCCAGGCCCGGGCGAAGGAGGAGCGGGGTGTCTACGTTGAGTTTGGCAAGAGCGGCAGGGAAAAATATCACCTGATCCTTCCCCCTGCATCTGACCGGAAGCTGGGCTGGATCGGTTGCCTGCTCGTGTCGCTTGTCGCCGCTGCGCTGATGCTCATCGGCCTGATCACCTTTCTGGAATGGGTGTTTTGACCTGATGGAGATGGACCGGCGTCCCCCACCCCGGGCGGAATTGGACGAGATCGTTTCTGCCGTTGTCTCGGCGAAAAAGTACCACAGCCTCTCGCTCGATACCATCCGCCGGGTGGCCGGGCGTGAGCTGGCGATCTATGGCAGTGTCAAGGCGGCCACCCGGGCCACCAGGCGGCGGCTGCATCAGATCTATGGCGCTTTTGATCAGGAAATGGACTATAAGGCGGCTTACCGCCGGCTGGAAGCTGCCTGCGGGACCGGTCTGGATGAGGAGATCAGGGCGGCCTGCCGGGAACTGTTGAGCCGGCACAGTTCCACCGCCGAGCGTCTGCCGATCCTTGACCGGTTTTACCCGGCCATCTGGGAGGTTACCGGCCGGCCCACCACACTCCTCGATCTGGGCTGCGGCCTGAACCCGCTGGCCCTGCCCTGGATGAACCTGCCCCCCGGCACCCGCTACATTGCTCTGGACATTGATGTCGCCCGTATCCAATTCCTGAACCGCTACCTGGCCCTGGCCGGGTTGCAGCCGCTGGCTCGTTGCCAGGATCTGCTGGTCCATCCGCCCGACGATGCCGCTGACGTGGCCCTGTTGCTCAAGATGAGCCCGTCGCTGGAGCGCCAGGAAAAAGGGGCTACCCTGCGCCTGGTGGAGCAGCTCCACGCGCCGTTCATCGTGGTCAGTTTTGCCGTCAAGAGCCTGGGGGGACGGGAAAAGGGGATGGTGGCTCACTATCAGCGCCAATTCTCTGCCTGGGTCGAGGGCCGGCAATGGGCGATGAAGCAGTTGGTCCTGGAGAGCGAGCTGGTGTTTGTGGTGCAGAAAACAAGGTTCTGAGAGCCTGTCTGAAAACCACCAAGACACAAAGGACACCACGGGCACTATGCGGTTTCTTCGTTTCCTTCGTGTTCCTTTGTGGCTTTTGTGTCTTGGTGGTAAGCTTTTCAGACCGGCTCTGAAGGAAGATGGGCACCCTGTATCTGGTCGGTACCCCCCTGGGCAACCTGGGGGATGTGAGCGAGCGGGCGCTGCGCATCCTGCGGCAGGTGCGGCTTATCGCTGCCGAGAACCCGGCGCGCACGCAACGCCTGCTGGCCCGCTATGACATCCACACGCCGATGGTGCGCTTTACCGACGCCTACGAGCGCCGGAAACGGCCCCGGCTGGAGGCCGTGCTGGCTGCGCTGGCCGAAGGGGAAGTGGCCCTTGTCTCGGAGGCGGGCATGCCCGGCCTGGCCGATCCCGGTTACGAGCTTCTGGCCGCTGTGAGGGAGCGTGGCTTTCCTGTCGTGGCTGTGCCGGGGCCGACGGCCCTCTCGGCTGCTCTGTCGGTGGCCGGGCTTCCGGCTGAACGGTTCCTCTTTCTCGGTTTT
>DAOTYI010000154.1:0-21713 GCA_034434895.1 Anaerolineae bacterium | reverse complement strand
CCCTTTGAGGACAACAGGCAGGTAGACCTGGAAGCCGGCTTCCACAGGCGGGCGCAGGCCATACCAGTACCCCGACCCGATGGCGTGGCTGCTGTGGACCGGGCCGATGGCCAGTTGGCTCAGTGTGCCGTGGACGATGTGGCTGCCGGAGGCCATCCCCTCCTGCCCGCCGGCGCTCAGCACGTGCCAGCTCAGGTCATAGTGGGGCGAGCTTTGCGCCCAGACGGCCCCCACACCGGCCAGGGCCAGCAAAGCGACGAGCAGGACGGTTACGGTTTGTCTGCTCATGGCCCACCTCCTACTGCGCGCCGGCCGGGGCTGGTCTGCTCTGCGGTGCCGGCTGAGAGGAGGGCAGGGGCGACTCAGGCCGCGTCTCATACCCCTTGCGCCGGCCGATGGCGATCCAGTTAAAGGCCACGTTGGGATCGCCCGCGCCCGATTGGACGGTAAAGCCCTCCCGGTCGGCGCTGACCACGTACAACCCGCTCCAGCCCCCCACCGGCGTGACAAGGACCCGCACCGGCACGTCGGGCGAGATCGCTTCGCGGAACAGCCGCTCGAACCGGACGGTCGCGGTGCCGTCCCTCAGTTGCGCTGTGCCGTTGGCATAGAACTCGACGTCGGGCGCCTCGATGGCATAGAGGGCTTCCCACCCCTGTGAGGTCTGGACGACCGCGGCCTTGACGCCATTGGCCATAAAGTTGCCGTTCACAAACATGTCGCCGTCAGAGTAAAGGCCGTAGCAGTTGGACTGGGTACAGCGGCCGTAGACGCCGGCCGTCCCCTCCTGATTGGTTTCACCCAACACCCCGGCGCTGCCGGGGAAGGGGCTGTTGGTCATGCCGCGCACGCCATAAGCAGCCGGGGCTCCGCCTGGGGATTCAACCGGCGGAGGCAGGGGGCCCCCTGGTGGCCTGAATTGCGGCGAGACAGGGCCACCGCTGATGCCCCACACGCCCGCGACGCTCGCCTGGATCGCCGGCACCGTGCCCAGGACGCCGATGCTCTCCGGCGTGCCGCTGCCGTTGTCGCCCCAGACGCCATAGTCGGTCGGGCCGGCGGCCGGGCTCAGGTTCTGAAAGCCCCAGACGCCGGTAGGGGCGACGCAGATGCCGTGCACCCCCGCGTCACCGCTGAACGGTCCGGCCGAAGGCAGGACCGTGCCCAGAACACCGTCGGCGCCGGGCAGTTGACCGGTCACCTCCCCCCAGACGCCATACTGGCTGGCCCCCTGCGGGCCAAAGATGCCGGTCGGGGCCAGGTTGACGCCCGACACGCCGGCCGTGCCTGCCCCACCGCCGGCTTCGGTGCCCAGCACGCCGGCCGTGCCTATCGTGCCCGCAGCCGGATTGCTATCCCCCCAGACGGCATAGGTGGATGGGCCGGCCGAGTTGGTCAGGCCCGAGGCAGCCGCGCCGCCGATGCCTTGTAGCGCATAGCTCCCCCCGGTAGAGGTGATGGACACGCCGTTGCCGGCGCAGGTTTCTGTCCAGCCGCACAGCGTGGCCGGGCCGGTGGGACCGCTGGGACCAGATGGACCGGTCGCCCCGGTGGGGCCGGCAGGACCGCTGGGACCGGTTGCTCCTGCCGGACCGGTCGGGCCGGCAGGACCGCTGGGACCGGTTGCCCCCGCCGGACCGGTCGGGCCGGTGGGACCCTGCGGGCCGGTCGGGCCGACGGTGCCGGAGATCGGCTGACCGTGCCAGTAGCCATCGGCGTCAATCACCAGGCCCCAGTTCGTCACATAGATGTCGTCGGGATGGATATCGGCGTTGCGCACATCACCGGCGTTCAGCGCATAGGGCACGCTGACCAACCGCTGGCGCGGTGTCATCTCGCTCTCGCCCTGGACGGTGATCCCCAGCCACAGGTCCCGCCCGTCCGCCCATGAGGTGTCGCCCAGCGGGCCCAACCGGACGTTAAACAATCCATTCTGAACCTGGACGGTCTGGGTATCCGTCCACAGCTTGTGGCCGGGATCAACGCTGGTCTCGTGGTCATAGAGGGTGAAGGTGAGGGTATAGTTGCCATCGGGGACAGGGTTGCCGGCCGAATCCAGGAGGAGGCCCTGGTAGTTAAAACTGTCCGGCGCGCCGCCCTGTACGGCGCCGGCCGGCGGCTGAGAGGCCAGGGTGCCGGCGGCTCCGAACAGGACAAGGATGAAAATCAGACAACCCCAAAGGAAGGTCCGCTTTCCGTTCATCGCTCCACCTCTCCTTTCTGCGCGATTCAAAACGGATTGACCAAAAGGATACCAGCGGGCACTCGCCGCAAATTCCTCACCTCCTTTCCAGAGGACAAGGGGCCGGCTGAGATTTTGATCCCGGGGAGCGATGATGGCCTGACCGGCCTGGCCAGAGTGTGGATCCCACTCCCTGCGTCGTGGCAGGGAAGGGCGCAATATCCCGCCAGATTCCTGAATCGGGCGGAGAGGGGCGGATCTGGCAATCCGCCACAACCAGTATATCACAAAACAGGAGAAGAATCAAGGGGCCCTGGTCATCTATTTGACAGAGGGCGCGCCTGTGTTACAATGGGGATTGAGGATTGACGATGAGACGAGGGACTTTTGCCATCCTGATCCTGGTCGGGGCGGTGGCTTTGAATCTGGTGGCTCTCTGGCCAGAGGTAGCGGTCGAGACGCCCACCCTCAACGACGACACGCTTCATCTGGCCCTGGTCGCCCGGGCGGTGGAAGCACTGGACCGGGGCGAAGACCCCACCGATCCGTGGGTGTCCACCTTTGTCCAGGGGTATCCCCTGTTCCACCACTACCAGCACCTGCCTCATCTGGCCACCGCGTTGCTCTACAAAGGGCTGGGGGAGAGGGTGCCGCTGCGCACCCTGTTCAACGGCCTGCGGCTCCTGCTGCTCAGCACCTTCCCGCTGTCTATCTATTGGACCGGTCGGCGGCTGGGTTGGGGGGCAATGCCCTCGGCGCTGGCCGGCGCCGTCAGCTCGCTGCTGGCGACGGACGGGTTGTACGGCCTGGACTGGGCCAGCTATCTGTGGCGCGGCTACGGCCTGTACACCCAACTGTGGGGAGCGTGGCTGCTGGGGCCGGCCGTGGCCGGGCTGTACGTGACGCTGTACAAGGGACGGGCTTATGCCGGCACGGCGTTGTTGCTGGCCGGCACCCTCCTGTCGCACACGGTTTTGGGCTACGTGGCCCTGCTGACCGGTGGACTGCTGGTTTTTCTGGGTGGATCGTCCCTGATAGGGCGGCGGGTTGGGCGGCTGATGCTGGTCGGGCTGTTGACCCTGGCGGCCACGGCCTATTTCCTGGGGCCGTTCATCGCCGACCGGCTGTATATGAACCGCAGCGTGTGGGAAGACCCCGGCAAGTACAACGCCTACGGCTGGGAGTGGACGTTGGGGGCACTGGTGCGCGGCGAGCTGCTGGACCACGGCCGTTTCCCCTCGCTGACGCTGCTGGCAGCGGTGGGACTGGCCGTCTGCCTGGCGCGCTGGCGTGACGAACGATACCGCCTGTTGGTGATCTTTACCGCTTTCTGGCTGCTGCTCTATTTTGGCCGACCGACCTGGGGGGTGCTGCTGGACCTGCTGCCCCTGAGCCGCGACCTGCACCTGCACCGCCTGATCGTGGCGGTGCACCTGGGGGCCATCGGCCTAGCCGGAGCAGGGCTGACCTGGCTGGTCGGACAGGCCCTGAGCCGGCGGTGGAGAGGCTGGCTCGTCGTGGTCGGGCTGGTGATAGCCGGCCTGTTGGCCCCCGTCTATCGGGAACGGATCGAATATCTAACAACGAATGTCCGGTGGATGCGGGAAACCCAGGCTGCCTTCCGGGCCGACGGCGGGCAGATAGATGCCCTCCTGGCCGACCTGAAGTCACGGCCCCCGGCGCGGGTCTATGCTGGCCGGGGGGCCAACTGGGGGCAGGGGTACAGGATCGGCAGCGTGCCGGTCTATGCCCTGCTGGCCGCCCACCAGATTGACAACCCCGGCTACCTGTACCATGCCCTGTCGCTCAACGCCGACATCGAGGGCTACCTGGACGAAACCCGCCTGGCGACCTTTAATCTGTTCAACCTGCGCTACGTCGTCGCCCCCGAAGGCCAGCCTCCTCCGGCCTTTGCCCGCTTCCTGGCGGCCTATGGCCGCCACCGCCTGTACGAAGTAGACACGACCGGCTATTTCGACCTGGTGGACAGCGATGTGACCCTCTATGGCGACCGGGCCGACTGGTTCGAGGCGGCCCGCGCCTGGCTGCAAAGCGACCTGGTGGAGGCCCGACAGCATCCAGCCATCCTCTTCGGACCCAAACCGGCGGGGGAGGGCCTGACCCTGCCCCTCAACGCTGTGCCGGAGTACCTGACCGGCCTGCCCCTGCCTCCACATGGGCCATGCGGCCAGATTCTGGGCGAACAGGTGGCGGGCAACCTCTACGCCGTCGAGTTTGAGGCCGACCGCGCCTGCCGGCTGATGCTCAAGGCGACCTTCCACCCCGGCTGGCAGGCGACGCTGGACGGCCGGCCGGTCCCCACTCAGATGCTGGCCCCCAGCTTTGTCGGCCTGGCCGTCGGGCCGGGGAAACACCGGGCCGAGCTGCGCTACGAACCGACGGCGATGCGCCTCTGGCTGTTGTGCGCCGGGTTGGGAGGGTTGTTGTTGGCCGGGGTGATCGAGTGGCGGGTAGGAGGCAGGAGGCAGGAAGCGGGAGGCAGGAAGCGGGAGGCAGGAAGCAGTGTACCTTTAATCTCCAATCTCCAATCTCTACTCTCCAATCTCCAATCTCCAATCCCTGCCCTCCTCCTCTTTGCCCTCCTCGCCGGCCTGCCCCTGTTGCAGCTCAGGCAGATGACCGGCCATGACGCCCTGGAGTATCTGCCGCGCACCACCGAGTTCTATCGTGGCCTGAGTGAAGGCCAGGTCTTCCCCCGTTGGGCGCCCGACCTGTCGAGCGGGTACGGCCAGCCCTTCTTCCTGTTCAATCCCCCGGCCATCTATTACGTTGCTTCGGCATTCCACGCCCTGGGATACCCGATTGTCGCCTCGCTCAACCTGGCTGCGCTGGCCCTGCTGGTTGTGGGCGGGATCGGGATGTATCTGTATGCCCGCGAATTCTTTGGCCGGGCTGGCGGGTTGGCCGCCGGAGCAGCCTACCTCTTTGCCCCGTTCCTGCTGGTCAACCTGTATGTGCGCCAGGCGTTGGCTGACTATACAGCCATGGCCTTTCTCCCCTGGGCGCTGTGGGGTTTGTACCGTTATTCCGCATTCCGCATTCCGCATTCCGCATTCCGCATTCCCCATTCCTTCCGGTCGTCGCCGTCGGAGCCGTGGCCCTGTTGCTGCTGAGCAGCAACCCGGTGGCGCTGATCGCCTTGCCGGCGCTGGCGCTGTATGCGGCTTTCCTGGCCTGGCGAACCAGGTCGTGGTCGGTGTTGGGGCGTGGAGCGTGGGCCATCGGGCTGGGATTGGGGCTGGCTGCCTTTTTCTGGCTGCCCGCCCTGGTCGAGCGGGACTGGGTGCAGACCGACCGCCTGCTGAGCGGCTACCTGAACTATCGCCATCACTTTGTCTACCTGCATCAGCTCCTCTATTCGCCGTGGGGCTATGGGTTGTCGTTGCCGGGGCCGGAGGATGGCATGAGTTTTGGGCTGGGGCCGGTCCACCTGGCCCTGCTGATCACCTCTCTCTTGCTGGCCTGGAAGTCAGGCGGCCGGCTGCGCCGGGCGGAGGAAAGCTGGGGCCACTTCTGGTTCTTTGTCGCCCTGCTAGGGCTGACCGCCTTCCTGGTCACCGACAATTCGATCTGGCTGTGGGATGCGCTGCCGCTGCTGCAATACCTGGAGTTCCCGTGGCGTATCCTGGTACTGGCCGCAGTGGCGACGGCCTTCCTCTGCGGCTTTCCCTTCCTGGCCGTGCCTGGAACCAGGCCGCGCCGCCGGCTGTTGGCCGCCCTGCTGGGTGGGCTGCTGCTGACCGGCCTGGGCCACGCCAGGCCGGAAGGCTATTCCAACACGACCGACGCCGAATATAGCCCGGCGGTCATCGCCACGACAGGGATCGAAGTGACCACCGCCCGCGAGTATGAGCCGATCTGGGTTGACCAGCGGCCCCCGATGCCGGCCCCTTCCGACCGGCTGCTGCTCCTGGCCGGACAGGTGCGGGTGCTCAAGAGTCGGGTGACCGGCCACCGCCTTGAGTGGCTGGTTGAGGCCGATGGGCCGGCCTACCTGCGGGCGGCGATCTCCTACTATCCCGGCTGGCGGCTGACGGTGGATGGCCGGCCACATCCTCTGACCGTCCAGAATCGGTATGGATTGATTGATTTCTCACTGGAATCGGGCCTGCACCAGGTGGTGCTGGCCTTTGGCTCGACGCCGCTGCGCAGTTGGGCCACGGCCCTGTCCGGGATGGCGCTGCTGCTGCTGGGGCTGACAGCATTCAGGGAGAGAGGTGCGGCCAAACGCCTTACTTGCGCACTGGCTTAAACATGGTATAATGGCCCCATGAATAGCGCCGGGGAACAGGGGCCATCTGGCTCCGGCGAGTGGTTGGAAGCCGGAGCGCGGCTCCTGTATTTCTAAGAGCTTGTCTGAAAAGTCTACCACGAAGGCGCACAGGGCAAAGAAGTGATAGGAAATTGACAGAAATTCTTTGTGTCCTTCGTGTCCTTAGTGGTTTTCAGACTAGCTCTAAAGCAGGGCACCTGGATGATTGAGCAAATACGTGTCAAGATTCAAGCAGGACAGTTCGAGTTCTCAAAGCATGCCGTTGATCAAAGTATCCTCCGCCAAATTAGCGTGCGCGAAGTGCGTGAGGCAATTGTCAATAGCGAGGTTATCGAGGACTATCCAGATGACAAGTATGGTCCGAGTTGCCTGGTGCTGGGTTTCACACAGGCGGGCAGACCGCTGCATGTTCAGTGCAGTTACCCCTCTCGCCCGTTGATCAAAATCATCACCCTGTACGAACCGGACCCGGCCCAATGGATTGATTTCAGGGTAAGGAGAAAAATGATATGAATGCATATCAATGGCAGGAAAATTTGGTAGAACAAAGAGTTACATACACCCTCGATCTGGATGGTCAGCTGATTGTTGTGGAGAATGTTCCTGCACGAGTCAATGTGGAAACAGGCGAGCAGTTGTTTTCGCCCGAGACTGTGGAACACCTGCAAAAGCTGGTCTGGCAACAGGGTAGGCCGAAGCGTGTGATCCAGGTCCCTGTGTACGAGTATGCCTGAACCGGATGCATTTGAATCTCTCCTGCGTGGCTTGCTGTGAGACCGGATGAGGGGGAAGGCGAGAGACGCCAGGTGGCGGTAGCTGGACCAGGGGGCATTTCAACTTTGAACTGGAAATCGGTCGCGGTTGCGGAGAGGAGCCCCCTGTGGCTGTCTTTCACCTGCCGGTGGGCCGGACACGGGAAACCAGGTACTCCCCTGTGCTGACGGCTTTCCAGGCGAGTGACTTGCGCGCTGCCCCAAACATGGTATAATGGCCCCATGAATAGCGCCGGGGAACAGGGGCCATCTGGCTCAAGCGGATGGCCGGGAGTTGGGGTACGGCTCCTGGCCACCCTTTTTGTCCTGCTTTTGGTCGCAGGCATCGGTCGCTGCGCGGGGCCGGGCCGGCCTGGTGCGGTGCCTGTCACAACCGCTCCACCGCCATCGGAGGCGGCGGCCCGCCTGCGGGTGGAGGTTCACCCGGCGGGTGCGGCTGTATGGGTGGATGGGATGCGCTCCGGCACTACGCCGGTGGGCCTGGACCTGCCGCCGGGCCAGCACACCGTCCGCGTCGAGATGGATGGCTACATGCCGCTGGAACAGGAGGTGACCCTGGCCGCCGGCGCCGAGGCTGCCGTCTTGGGCGATCTGGTGCCGCTGACACCGTCCACGACGCCCACCCCTGCCCCACGGAAAAGCGAAGGGCCGACCGCCACGCCAACGCCGACCCCCCGGACGGCCCTGCCCGATTTGCAGGTCGGCCAGGTCACCATTGAGCTGGAGACAGGCGGGGCCTGCGACTATCGTTCCACCCAGCTCGGCCTGGGGGTGTCGGTCAAAAATGCCGGGCATGGGGCAGCCGGCCCCTTTATCGTCGAAGCCAACGGTACCCGCCAGGAGGTGGCCGGAGGGCTGGCCGCCGGTGAGACGATCCGCCTCTGGTTCGAAGGTTACCGGTATGGTAGGGAAAACCGGGTGGTCGTGGACGTGGATTCCCAAGTCCAGGAGAGCAACGAGGACAACAACTCCTTCTCGCAAAGGGTGCCCATCCCAACGCTGCCGCCCACCTGTACCCCGCCTGTTTTACCTCCTACTCTCACCCCTACAGCCACCGCCACCCCTACAGCTACCCCTGGTCCCAGGCCAGGGGTCGTGACGGTGCGCCAGGGGCAGGTCACCATCGCCACATATCCCTATGCCCGGTTCATCACGCAGGGCTGGAACGAAACGTTCCACATGCCCTACGCCGTCCTCGACCGGGCGGCCTATGACGCCTCTGGGCCGGCCCCGGTGGAGGTGACCTATCGCACTCTGGTCGTGGAGAACGAGTATCTGCAGCTCACCTTCCTGCCCGAGGTGGGAGGGCGCCTCTATGAGGTGATCTTCAAGCCCACCGGCCACCGGCAGACCTACCGCAATCCGGTGCTCAAGCCCGCCCCGTGGGGACCGGCGGAGCAGGGCTGGTGGCTGGCAGCGGGCGGCTTTGAGTGGTGCCTGCCGGTGGAGGAACATGGCTACGAATGGGGTGTGCCCTGGCAGATCACCACCGGCCGGGACGACCGGGGGGTAACCGTCACCCTGCGTGATACGGACGCGGTGGACCGGGTCCGGGCCATCATCGCCGTGCGGCTGGAGGCCGGAGCGGGTTATTTCACCCTCCGCCCCCGCCTGGAAAACCCCACCGCTGCGCCGCTGGCCGTCAAATATTGGACCAATGCCATGCTGGCTCCGGGCGGGCGGAATGCGCCCTCGGCGGACCTGCGCTTCGTCCTGCCCCAGGCCGTCACCGCCGTGACCGTCCACAGCCGGGGCGACGACCGGCTGCCCGGACCCAATCAGCGGTTGTCGTGGCCGCTCTTTGGCGGCGTGGACCTGAGCCGCCTGGGCAACTGGAACCGCTGGCTGGGCTTTTTCGAGGACCCGGCCGTCGGCCACTTTATCGCCGTGTACGATGAGGGCTATGACGAGGGGATGGTCCGCATCTTTCCGCCGGAGGTAGCCCGCGGGGCCAAGCTGTTTGCCTTCGGCTGGAACGATCCCTTTCCCGCCGACAACTGGACCGATGATGGTTCGAGCTATGTCGAGATCCACGGCGGCCCGGCTTCTACCTTCGCCGACAGCGTGACCCTGCCGGCCGGCGGCCACCTGCAGTGGACCGAGACCTGGTATCCGGTGGCCGGCCTGGGCGGCCTGCGCTATGCCAACGAGGTGGCGGCGCTGAACCTGTCGGTGGCAGGCGACCGGGTTCAGGTAGCCGCCATGACGACCCGCGCCTGGTCGGGCGTCGCCCTGCTGCTGCTGGACGGCCAGGAGCGCTGGCGGCAAGAGGTGTCGTTGCGGCCCGGTGAACCGTTCCGTCAGCTTCTTTCACTCGATGGCGCGCTCCAGGGCAGGCGGTTGACCTTTCGCCTGGAAGCGCCCGACGGGACGGTCGTGGCTGAATACCACACCGATCTTTGAGAAATGGTAAGACGGAAAAAGAAAGAGGAAGAGTGGATTCCGGTCCCCGCCCGGCTGCCTCCGCTCCAGGAGCTGGAGGTGCAGGAGGTCCAGGCGGCGCGGCGCCGCCCTCGCACCTGGTTGTGGACGCTCATCGCCGCGCTGACGGTGGTCCTGCTGGTGGTCTATATGCTGGTGCTGGGGGCCCTGGGCATTTACGATGGTCTGAGGGACCGGGCGCTGGAAAACCGGCAGATTGCCCAGGAGCACTATACGTTGGGGGTGGGCTATCTGGCCCAGGGGAACTATGAACTGGCCATCGCCGAGTTCAAGCTGGCCCTGCGGCACGATTCGAGCCTGAGCGCGGCCCGCGCCCAATTGCGGGCTGCCGAGGAACTGGCCCGGGCGCAGAGCCGGCCCACCTCAGAAACGCGGCAGGACGCCGCCGCCCTGCTCTATCGGCAGGCGGTAGCCCATTATGAAAGCGGCAACCTGGAGCAGGCGGTAGCCGTGCTCAATGAACTGCGCGGGTTGGATGCCGGGTATCAGCGCCAGAATGTGGAAACCATGCTGAGCACAGCCCACTACCGCCTGGGGCTGAATGCTGTACGCCAGGACCGGCTGGATGAAGCCATCGGCCATTTTGAGCTGGTATTGACCCTGAAACCGGGAGACGCGGCGGCGCAGGAGCAGATCAACCTGGCTCATCTGTACAAGGCTGCTCTGAGCTACTGGGACCGCGACTGGGGAGCGACGGTCCAGGCTTTGAAGGGGCTTTACGCCCTGGCTCCCGGCTACAAGGATGTGCAGGCCCGCCTGCACGACGCCTATACCTTCTATGCCCAGACCTTCGCCGGGCAGGGGGACTGGTGTCGGGCGGCCAGCGAGTACGCGGCCGCAGTCCAGGTCCTGCCGTTGGAGACGACGGTGGACAGCCGGGACGATGCTGCCCTGCGCTGTCAGGCCACAGCCCAGGCGCCGACGCCCACGGCGACCCGCCGCGCCACGCCCACCGTCACCCGGCCGGCTGTGGGCGCCTCACCGTCGGCGACACCGGCCGTCTACCAGGCCACCCCTACCCCCACCCCCCTCGCCCGGGCAGCCGGCAAAGGGCAGATCGCGTTCGCCAGCTACGACGCCAGCCGCCAGCGCTACGACCTCTACCTGGTGGACCTGGCGCAGGGAGAAGCGCGGTTGCTGTGGGAAAATGCCAGACAGCCGGCCATGGCTCCCGGCGGCAAGCGGCTGGCCTTCCGGAACCTGGACCCACTTCACCTGGGGTTGAGCGTCCTGGACCTGCGCACCGGCCAGGTCAGTGAGCTGACCGCCCACGTGGAGGACTCGGTCCCGGCCTGGTCACCCGATGCGGAACAGATCCTCTTTGCCTCGGACAAGCATGGCGACCGCAAGTGGCGCATCTACGCCATCTCGCCCACCGACATCCGGGGTGAGGGGGAAGCGTGGGCCTTTGGCCAGATGCCGGCCTGGTCGCCCGACGGAAGCCAGATCGTCTACCACGGCTGCGATGAGCGAGGGGATAACTGCGGCCTGTGGGTCATGCAGGCCGGCGGCTTTCATCCGGCCCGCCTGACGGCCGATCCCGGTGACACCGCCCCCGCCTGGTCGCCCGACGGCCGTCAGGTGGCTTTTGTCTCCGCCCGGGCCGGAAACTGGGAACTGTACCTGATTGACGTGACGACCGGCCGGGAGACACGGCTGACCGACCACCCTGCTGCCGACGTGGCTCCCACCTGGTCGCCGGACGGGGGGCAACTGGCCTTCCTCTCCAATCGTGAGGGGGCATGGGCGGTGTATCTCCTCCAGCTCCGGTCGGGTCAGGTGCAGAAGGTCCTGGCTACCGGCGATGCCTATCCAGACCCGGTGAGTGAGCGGCTGTCGTGGGTGCCATGAAACGGCCCATGGCCAGGGACGAAGGACAGGAGGGAGCAGATGCGGGTTGTCATTACGGGACATAAGGGACAGTTGGGCCGGGCGTTGCAGACCGTCCTGGCCGGCGAGGAACTCTTTGGCCTTGACCTGCCAGAGCACGACATTGCCGATCCGGCTATCGTGAGCACGGTGGCCGGGTTGCAACCCGAGCTGGTCATCCACACCGCCGCCATGACCGACGTGGATGGTTGTGAGCGGGATCCGGAGCGGGCTTTTCGGATCAACGTCCTGGGCACGCACAACATCGCCCTGGCCTGCGGGCGCTGCGGCGCGGCTATGGTCCACATCAGCACCAACGAGGTGTTCGATGGACGGCTGGGCCGGCCCTACTACGAGTGGGACACCCCCACCCCCCGCAGCACCTACGCCCGCTCCAAGGCCGCCGCCGAGTTCTATGTGCGCAGTCTGCTCCACCATTTCTACATTGTGCGCACCGCCTGGCTCTACGCCCGGCAGGGCCGGAACTTTGTCACGAAAATCATCGCGGCTGCCGATGAGCGAGGGGCGCTGCGCGTTGTCACCGATGAGGTGAGCAGCCCGACCTACGCCCCCGACCTGGCTGCCGCCATCGCCCGGCTCATCCGCACCGGGCATTACGGCATCTTTCACTTCACCAACAGCGGCTTTTGCTCCCGCTATGAGTGGGCGTGCGCCATCCTGGAGATGGCCGGCCGGGGCCATGTGCCGGTCGAGCCGATCACCAGCCAGCAGTGGGAACGCCCCGCCCCACCCCCCTTGTACACCCCTCTGGAGAACCTGACCGGCGCGGCGTTGGGCATCACCCTCCGCCCCTGGCAGGAAGCGCTGCGGGACTATTTTGCGCGTGGGTAGCCCTCTGGCCTCCGTGGTCATCCCCAACTGGAACGGCGCCCATCACCTGCCCGCCTGTCTGGAGGCGCTGCGGGCGCAGACCTGCTCCGACCTGGAGGTGATCCTGGTGGACAACGCCTCGACCGACGATTCGGTAGCGTTGGTGGCAGAGCGGTATCCTGAGGTGCGGTTGCTGGTCCTGGAGCGCAACCGGGGGTTGACCGGCGGCAACAATGCCGGGTTTCGTGCTGCCCGGGGCGACATTCTCATCTCCCTCAACAACGACACCCAGGCCGATCCCCGTTTCGTCGAGGCGTTGGTGACAGCCTTGCAGGCGCATCCCGAAGCCGGGATGGCGGCGGCCAAGATCCGGCTCTTTGACCGGCGCGACCTCCTCCACTCGGCCGGTGACGGCTATGGCATAGACGGTTTGCCGTTCAACCGGGGGGTGTGGCAGCGCGACGAAGGCCAGTTCGACGAGGCGGGCTGGATCTTCGGCGGCTGTGGGGGGGCAGTGGCCTACCGGCGGGCCATGCTGGACGATGTAGGGCTGTTTGACGAATCGTTCTTCATGTACTGTGAAGATGTGGACCTCAACTGGCGGGCGCAACTGGCCGGCTGGCCCTGCTGGTACACCCCCCAGGCAGTGGTTTACCACAAGCTGAGCGCCACCGGAGGCGGCCCCCTGGCCAGCTTTTACACCGGGCGGAACACGCTATGGGTCATTGCCAAGAACTATCCCGGAACATTGCTGCGAACATACTGGCCGCACATCGTCCATGCCCAGTGGGGCATCTGCCGGGACGCCTTGCGTGCCTGGCGCGGTGCGGCAGCGCGGGCGCGGCTGCGGGGACAGATCGCCGGGTTCTTGGGCTGGCCCAGGATGCTGAAGAAGCGACGCGCCATCCAGGCGGCACGGCGGGTCTCGGACGACTATATCGCCTCGCTGCTGACCCGCCCGGTCATGAGCCGAACCGGGTAGGCCCCGGACAGTTCGTGGCCGGTGTGCCCTTTGTGTCGGGCGTGCTCCTACCCCAAAGCCACGTCCAACGTCATCATGACGGCAAAGCCGGCCAATGCCCCCACGGTGGCAATGTTGGTGCCGCTTTCCAACTGCGATTCCGGGATCAGCTCTTCGACCACGACATAGATCATCGCTCCGGCAGCAAAAGCCAGGGCATAGGGCAGGATCGGGCGCATCAGCAGCACCGCCGAAGCGCCCAACACCCCGGCCAGCGGTTCGACCACGCCTGACAACTGGCCGTACCAGAAGCTTTTGAACCGGGACAATCCTTCGCGGAGCAATGGGACGGAAACGGCTGCACCCTCCGGGAAGTTTTGAAGGCCAATGCCCAGCGCCAGCGCCCCGGCTCCGGCCAACGAGGCAGCCGGCAATCCGGCGGCCACTGCGCCAAAGGCCACCCCTACCGCCAGGCCCTCCGGAAAGTTGTGCAGGGTGATGGCCAACACCAGCAACACACTCCGTTGCCAGGCGGTCTTGAACCCTTCCGCCTCCTGCAGCGGGTACCCCAGGTGCAGGTGAGGCAGGATCCGGTCCACGCCCCACAGAAACGCGCCGCCCAGCAAAAAGCCCACCGTGGCCGGGACCCAGGCCGGCCCGCCCCCCTCGGCGGCCATTTCAATGGCCGGTGCCAGGAGCGACCAGTAACTGGCGGCGATCATCACCCCGGCGGCGAAGCCCAACATCCCGTCCAGCACCCGGCGCTCTATGGTTTTGAAGAAAAAAACGGTGCCGGCCCCCAGCGAGGTCGCGAACCAGGTAAAGCAGGTGGCCAGCAAGGCCTGGACAATCGGGTTCAGAGTGGTGAACCAGGGAGCAACCATAACCGAATTCCCCCTCATGATCTCAGGCCAGGGGCACCATGTCCGTTGCCCCTGGCAGCGGGAGCATGATACCACACCTTCCGCTCTGCGCCAAACCCTGACCTCTCCTGGACGTTGACAGGGGGGAGGGATGCTGTTATAATCAGCGCCGTATGACTGCTGCTCTGACCATGTTTGAACTGCTGCCCAGGCTCCCGCTCTACTGGAGTTTTTACCACCGGGGCTGGCCCTGCCTGCTGCCCTTCAGCCTGGTCGTCAGCGTCAGCTTTCGCTGCAACAGCCGCTGCAAAACCTGCGGCGTATGGCGCAGGTCAGGCGAAGAGATGAGCGCCGGGGAGTGGCGTGCGATCTTTGCCCGGCTGGGCCGCGCCCCATTCTACCTGACCTTCACCGGCGGCGAACCGTTCCTGCGCCCCGATCTGGCCGACCTGGTCGGCGCCGGAGCGGAGCTATGCCGGCCAGGGGTTATCACCATCCCCACCAATGGCCTGCTCACCCGGCGCATCGTGGACCAGGTAGACACCATCTGCGCGGCGGCCTCCCACTCGCAGATCGGCCTCAACCTGTCGCTGGATGGCGTCGGCGCGGAGCATGATGACATCCGGGGCGTGCCGGGCAACTGGCAGCGGGCGTTGGATACCTGGCAGGGACTGAAAGAGTTGCAGAGGAAGCACAAGAACCTGGTGCTCAGCGTCCACACCGTTGTCTCTCGCTTCAATCTCCCTCGCTTCCGCGCCATCGTCGAGGGCCTGGAATTCCTGCAACCCGATTCGTACATCACCGAAGTGGCCGAGGAACGGCTGGAGCTGGACACCATCGGATGGGAGATTACCCCGCCGGCCGACGAGTACGCCCCCATCGCCGACTATCTATCGGCACGGGCGCAGGCCGTGCCGGTCCGGGGTCTGGCCCGCGTCACCCAGGCCTTCCGGGCGCAGTACTATCAGCTCGCCAGGCGCATCTTGCAGGAACGGCGGCAGGTGATCCCCTGCCAGGCCGGTTGGGCCAGCGGCCACATCGCCCCCAACGGCGACGTGTGGACCTGCTGCATCCGCGCCGAGGCGGTGGGCAACCTGCGGCACACCGGCTATGACCTGCGCCCCATCTGGTCCGAGCAGGTGGGAGAGCTGCACCGCCTGCGTCGCAGCATCGCCGCCGGGGAATGTGCCTGCCCCATGGCCAACGCCAGCTATGCCAACATGCTCCTCCACCTGCCGACCCTGATCCGCGTGGCAGCCACCCTCTTGCCAAACCGACCCAACGGTGGTATCATGAGAGCCGGCCCGGATCGTAAACCGGAGAGGGTTGGGTGAATTCGTGAGGGGGGATAATGATCCGCAAAATCGTTCTGTTCACATTGGCCCTTCTGCTTCTGCTGGCCGCCGGACTGATGACGGCCCTGCTCATCTTCCGCCACCCAACGCCGGCCGTCTTTCAACAGGCGACGACCGACCGCCCCATCCGCCTGCCCCAGGATGAGGCGGCCCATTTCGACGTGAGGGCCGAGTGGTGGTATTATACCGGCTTTCTGAACGGCAGCGAGGGGCAGGAATATGGCTTCGAGCTGGTCTTTTTCAAAGCCTATGCCTCGCCCCAGATGCGCATCGGCGGAGTGTTGCCCATCACCTGGATCAGCAACCCGCTCTACTTTGCCCATTTCGCCGTGAGCGATCAGGCAGCCCGAAAGCATACCTTTTTCGAGCGGAGCAATTTCCCCCGTTTCTGGGAAGCAGGGGCCAGAGCGGACCGTTATCAGGTGTGGAACGGCGATTGGCGGGCCTGGGGAGGCAGCGGCACGCACCACCTGCAGGCCGCAGCCGGTCCCTATGAGCTGCAACTGGACCTGGAAGCGGCCAGGCCGGCCGTATGGCAGAGCCCGCAGGGGGTGGAGGATATGGGCCAGGCCGGGACCTCCTATTACTACTCCTACACCGACCTGCGTGGCCACGGGCTGTTCAGCGTGAATGGCCAGCCTCAGACGGTGACGGCCACGGCCTGGATGGACCATCAGTGGGGGAGCTGGCAGATGCACAATGGGTTCGCCGGGTGGGACTGGTTCAGCCTGCGGCTGGACGATGACCGGCAGGTGATGCTCTTCCTGTTCCGGGACGACGAGGGCAATGCCCTGCCCGAGTCGGGCGGCACCTGGATCGCCGCCGACGGCCAGACCCGCTTCCTGCATCTGGACGACTATACCATCGAGGCGCTGGACTTTTGGACCAGCCCCGAAACCGGGGCCGTCTATCCGATCCGCTGGCATATCCTCCTGCCGGACGAGGGCCTGGACCTCACCGTGGCGGCCACCTTCCCGGAGCAGGAGATGACCATCCAGCTTGGGCCGATCTACTGGGAGGGGAGTGTCACGATCGAAGGGACGGCGAGCGGGAAGGGGTATGTGGAATTGACCGGTTATGCGCCGTAGAACAGGCCGAGACAGAGTAGCCGATGGGCATCAGGGGACGCTCCCTGGCGGTTTCGTAGATGTCACCGAACCTTGTTGAAGCAGTGCGGGCCGCCGGCGTGGTGGGCGCGGGCGGCGCCGGTTTTCCCACCCACGTCAAACTGGCTGCCAGGGTGGACACAGTCATCGCCAATGGCGCCGAGTGCGACCCGCTGCTGCAATGTGATCAGCGGCTGATGGAAAGCCGCGCTGCCGAGATTGTGCGCGGCCTGCGCCTGGCGATGGAGGCCACCGGCGCAAAGCGGGGCATTCTGGCTCTGAAAAAGGAGTATGAAAGGGCAACGGCGGCCTTGCGGCGGGCCATCGGCGTGCAGGCTGACCTGAGCCTGTTGCTGCTGGACAGCCGCTATCCGGCCGGCGATGAGTTCGTGCTGGTCTACGAGGCCACCGGCCGGCTGGTACCCGAAGCCGGCCTGCCGTTGCAGGTCGGCTGCCTGGTACAAAATGTGCAGACGCTGTATAATGTCGCCCGGGCCGAGCGGGGAGCGGCGGTGACCCACCGCCTGCTGACCGTGGCCGGGGCGGTGGCCCGGCCGGTCACCCTGTGGGTGCCGCTGGGCACGGCCATCGGCCAGGTGGTGGCCTGGGCCGGGGGTGTGCAACCGCCTCGCTGGTCGGAGCGGACGGCCGACGATTATGCGGTGGTGGTCGGCGGGCCGATGATGGGCTATGTGGCAACCGGCCTGGACCGGCCGGTGACCAAGACGACCAGCGGGCTGCTGGTGCTGCCCCGCGACAGCGTGGTGGTCCGTTTCCTGACCCGGTCGCGGACGTCGTGGGTGCGGCGGGGCATTTCGACCTGCGACCAGTGCCGGGACTGCACCGACCTGTGTCCGCGCTACCTGTTGGGCCACAACCTGCGGCCGCATGAGGTGATGCGGGCCATCCATTACGGCCTGGAACGCCCGGCCGACCAGGTGACGGCTGCGGTGCTATGTTGTGAGTGCCGTTTGTGCGAGGCGTATGCCTGCCCGTTGGAGCTGTCACCGATGTCGTACTATGTGGCCATCAAGCGCGAACTGCGGGCCCAAGGTTGGGTCAACCAGGTGCACAGGCGGGCCGACTTGCAGCCGCACCCGATGCGCGACGACCGCCTGGTACCCACCGGGCGGCTCATCGCCCGGCTGGGGCTGAGCGAGTGGGAGCATCAACTCTGCCCGTTGGACGAAGGGGACTATCGCCCGGCACGGGTGCGCATCCCGCTGCAGCAGCACATCGGCGTGCCGGCTGAACCGGTGGTCGCCACAGGTGACCGGGTGGCTGTGGGCGACCTCATCGCCCGCATCCCAGAAGGCAAATTGGGAGCCAACCTGCACGCTTCTCTGGCCGGGCGGGTGACCGGCGTGGATGACACAGCGATCGAAGTAGAACAGGCTTAACCTGATAGAACGCTAAAAAAGGAGGGAAAACTGTGATCCACCGTTTCCGCATCGTTGCATTCCTGTTCGTGGCTGTGTTGCTCCTGGGTAGTTTGTGGGGAGCAGGCGCCCCGGCGACCGCTCAGGACCCCCAACCCCAACCGGCCGCACCCCCTCCGGGCGAAGGGCCGTGGGTGGTGCGCGCCTACTACACCGACCGGACTATGCTGGACAGCCTGGCCACCTGGACCGAACCGTGGGAGGTCAACCGCCAGGAGGGCTATATCGTCCTGGATGTGGACCGCGCCGGCTATCAGTGGCTGCTGGATGCCGGCTTTCGCGTCGAGGTGGACCCCCGCCTGACGGCAGAGCTGACCCGACCCCGTGAGCCGCTGCCCGGCCAGACCGAGGGCATCCCTGGCTATCCCTGTTACCGCACCGTGGAAGAGACCTTTGACACGGCGCAGGCCCTCGCCGCCGCCCATCCCACCCTGGCTACCTGGACCGACATCGGCGACTCGTGGGAAAAGGTCAACAACCCGGCGGCCGGCTACGACATGATGGTCCTGCGCCTGACCAACTCGGCCGTGCCCGGCCCCAAGCCCAAGCTGTTCATCATGGCTGCCATCCACGCCCGCGAATACACCACCGCCGAACTGATCACCCGCTTTGCCGAGTACCTGGTCGAAAACTATGACCTGGACCCCGACGTGACCTGGCTGCTGGACTATCACGAGATCCATCTCCTGCTCCAGTCCAACCCCGACGGGCGCAAAAAGGCCGAAGCGGGCCAGTTATGGCGCAAAAACACCCATCCCTACGGCTCCTGTGCGCCCAGCAGCATCGGTGTGGACCTCAACCGCAACTATCCGTTCCAGTGGGGTTGCTGTGGCGGTTCCAGCGGTAATCCCTGCGCCGAGACCTACCGTGGCCCCAGCGCTGCCTCCGAACCGGAGACCCAGGCTGTGGTGAACTATGTGCAGGCCCAGTTCCCCGATCAGCGCGGCCCGGGCCTGGGCGACCCGGCTCCGGCGGATGCCATGGGGGTGTTTATGGACATCCACAGCTACAGCCAACTGGTGCTGTGGCCGTGGGGCTTTACCAGCTCCCCGGCCCCCAACGGCACGGCCCTGCAGACCCTGGGACGCAAGTTCGCCTACTTTAACGGCTACACCCCCGAACAGGCCTATGGCCTCTATGTCACCGATGGCACCACCGACGACTTTGCCTACGGTGACCTGGGGCTGGCAGCCTACACCTTTGAGCTGGGCACCGCCTTTTTCCAGGACTGTGGTACCTTTGAAAACACCATCCTGCCCGACAACCTGCCGGCCCTGATCTATGCCGCCAAAGTCTCCCGCACGCCGTACATGACCCCGGCCGGCCCCGATGCGCTGAATGTGACCGCCCTGCCCGGCGGTGTCGTGGCCGGCCAGCCGGTCCAGTTGACGGCCACCATCAACGATACCCGCTACAACAACTCCAACGGCACCGAGCCGACGCAGAACATCGCCACCGCCGAGTATTACCTGGACGTGCCGCCCTGGATCACCACCACCCCGCCGGTCCCCCTGCCGATGGCTGCCGCCGACGGCAATTTTGACGAAAAGGTGGAAGAGGTCGTGGCCACCGTGGACACCACCGGCCTGAGCGCCGGCCGGCACATCCTCTTTGTGCGCGGCCAGGATGTGAACGGCAACTGGGGAGCGGTAAGCGCCACCTTCCTTTACCTCCTTGACCCGAACGTGTCGCCGACCATCGAGGGCTTTGTGCGCGACGCCAGCACCAACCTGCCGCTGGCAGCCACGGTCACGGCCAACAACTTCCAGGCCACCACCGACCCGGCCACCGGCTATTACCACATGCTGGTCGTCAGCGACACCTACGACCTCAGCGCCGTCGCGCCCGGTTTCGCCATCTCCACCGTCACCGGCATCGAGGCCCACAACTATCAGACCGTGCAGCAGGACTTTTTCCTCTCCCCCGTGTGTGCAGTCCTGGAGGACGATGTCGAGTCGGGCAACATCGGCTGGACGGCGCAGTCGCCGTGGGCCATCACCGCCGAAGCCTCCCACAGCCCGACCCACTCCTGGACCGATAGCCCCGGCGGCAATTACAGCAACAACCGCAACATCTCCCTCACCTCGCCGGTCCTGGACCTGTCCGGCTACGAGGGGATGACGCTGAGCTTCTGGCACATCTACGACATGGAACCGAACTGGGATTATGGCTACGTCGAGTATTCCACCGACGGCGGCGGCAGTTGGACGCAGGCAGCGGCCTACACCGGTTACGACCACGAGACCTGGACCCAGGAAACGATCCCCCTGCCGGCCCTGGATGGCCAGGCCAATGCCCGCATCCGCTTCCGCTTCACCTCCGACACCTCGCTGGTGGCCGATGGCTGGCACCTGGACGACATCACCCTGACGGGCGGCGGCCCGGCCTGCATCACCCCATTGGCCCCCACCGCCGAGTTTACCAGCAACAGCCCGGTGATCCTGGGCAGCCCGGCCGTCTTTACCAACCAGACGGTCGGCACGGCTCCGATGGAGTATTTCTGGGATTTCGGCGACGGCCTGGGCAGCTCCACCGCGAGCGACCCGCAGTACCTCTATCAGACTGCCGGCACCTTTACCGTCACCCTGGTGGCGACCAACAGCCTGGGCAGCGACAGCGTCAGCCACCCCGTCGTCGTCCTGCCGCAGGGTTGCCTCAGCCTGACCCAGGTGACGATCCTCGGTCCAACCGCCAGTGCGCCGGGCACCTACACCTTCACCACCACCTACCAGCCGCCCAACGCCACGCCGCCCATCACCTATACCTGGGATAACGGCGATACAGGCAGCGCCTCGGTCCGCAGCCTGGAGGTGGGCACCTACACCCTGACCGTGACCGCCACCAACTGTGGCGCTCAGGTGACCGACACCCACACCATCGTCATCACCGAGCCGGCCGTGTGCACCGACGTGACCGGGGTGGAGCTGACCCTGCTGACTACCGGCACCCTCTACACCGGCACCCCGGTCCAGTTCCTGGCCGACCTGGCACCCGAGGACGCGGCCAAACCGTACAGTTACACCGTGGATTATGGCGATGGCAGCCCCGTCGTCCCGGCCAGCAGCAGCGACGACCCGCTGGCCCTTGACCACACCTTCGCTGCCACCGGCACCTACACCGTCGAGGTCGCCGTCTGGAACTGCGACATGGCCGGGTCGGAGGCTGTGACCGGCTCCCTTACCCTGACGGTCTATGAACCGGGCACCTGCCTGAGCCTGACCGGCATCACCATCGTCGGTCCAACCGCCGGTGCGCCGGGCACCTACACCTTCACCACCACCTACCAGCCGCCAGATGCCACACCGCCCATCACCTACACCTGGGATAACGGCGATACGGGCAGCGCCTCGGTCCGCAGCCTGGAGGTGGGTACCCACACCCTGACCGTGACCGCCACCAACTGCGCCGGGGCCCTGGTGACCGATCTCCACACCATCCTGATCGCTCCCGCGCCTGCGCGGTTCTACCTCTACCTGCCGCTCATCGTCAAGGGCCAATAGCCGCCCTCCCAGGTGCCGGGCACTTCCGAACTGCCTGGCACCTGGGCCTGTTGGGTTCGCCGCGGGCCATTGGAAATCGCACCGGGTAGCCGAAGGCA
>DAOTYI010000153.1:0-9573 GCA_034434895.1 Anaerolineae bacterium | reverse complement strand
GAGCGGTGAACAGGTCCTGACCCCCGTTTATCGAGAGCAGGAAGATGGGAAACAGGAGTGCATTGCCGAAGGGTTTGAATGGCAAGAAACGCTGACGGCGGAGGTGGACGGTCAGATCATCACCTGGACCGAACGGCGGCTGGCGGTGCGCTCGCAGAAGCAGGCACAGGCGGCGGAAGCGGCGCTGCGGGTTCGTCTGGAGAAAGCTCAGAACGCGCTGCTGGCCCTGAACGAGCGCGGTCGGGGGAAGAAGCGGTTTCCCGATGAGGCCTCTCTGCGCCAGGCGGCCGAAGCGATCGTCGCCCATTACCAGGTCCAGGGACTGCTGTGCCTGAGATACGAGGAAGAGGTCAAAGAGCGCCCGGTGCGGCGGTACCGGAACCGGCCCGCCACCGTCCGGCAGGAGCGGGAAATCTGGGTGAGGGTGAGGGTGGATGAGGAAGCGGTGGAACAGGCCGTGCGTCGGTTGGGCTGGCGGGTCTATGTCACCAACGAGGGGGGAGAACGGCTTTCCCTGCCGCAGGCGGTGCTGGCGTACCGGGAGCAGTACACCATTGACCGGGGTATGGGGCGTCTGAAAGGTCGGCCGTTGTCGCTGACGCCGATGTACTTGCAACGGGACGACCGGGTCACCGGCCTGATCCGCCTGTTGACCATTGCTCTGCGGGTGTTGACCCTTTTGGAGTTTGTGGTTCGTCGCAACCTGGCGGTGGAGGATGTTCCACTGACCGGTTTGTATGCGGGCAATCCCAAACGGGCGACCCGCCGGCCGACGGCAGAGCGCCTCCTGGAAGCCTTTCAGGGCATCACTCTGACCATTGTTCAGGAATCCCATCAAACCTCTCGCCATCTTACGCCCCTCTCCCCCCTGCAACAGCGGATTCTGGCGTTGCTGGGCTTCTCACCCAATGTCTACGCCAGACTCTGCACTCATTCCGCTAAACCGCCATAAAAATGAGCGAACTATGGGTCTAATCTCCAATCTCCAATCTCCAGCCGGTCAGCAGCCAGCCGTCAAATTCGTGGCGAGCCAGGGGGGTGTAGCGTTCGGCCAGCCAGGTGTGGAGGGGCGAGCCGGCCGGAGCGTAGAGCCATGCCTGGGCATGAGCTTTGATGGCCTCGGCCAGGCGCGGTTGCCAGTCGGGGAACCACCAGTCGGTCTGGATCGAAGTCACGTCGAAACGGCGCTGAAGAAAGGGATAGACCGCGTCAAAGACCCCTTGAGCGTTGTTCGGCTCGTCGCCGCCAATGATCACCCGCGCGCCGGAAGCGGCCTCGGCAGTGAGGGTGGTGATCATCGGGCGGTAGGGGCTGACGGCCAGGCGGCTATGGTAATAGGCATCGCCGGCAAAGGGGATGGCGACCAGGCCCAATACCGTCAACAGGAGCACCGCCCCCAGGCAGAGCCGGCGGCTCAGCCGGGCGGAGAGCGGTTCGGCCAGGGCCATACGCCCATACTCCACCGATAGCAGAAGGAGCAAGCCGGTGCGGGCCAGCACCGCCCCGCCTAGCAGCCAGGTCTGGTCAGGCAACAGGGTGAAATAGAGTGGGCTTTCGACCAGATTGACGGCGCTCAACAGCAGGGCATAGGCCAGGCCGCGCAGATTGGGCAGCAGCAGGAGGACAAAGGGCAGCAACCAGACAATGAACTGCGGACTGTAACCTTTGAGGTAGAGGGTCACCAGGTTCAGAGTCAGCCCGGTAAAAGCGACAGCCCGGAAGGAGGCAGGAGGCAGGAGGCAGGAGGCAGGAGGGTTGTGTCCTTCTTGCCCCTTGCTTCCTGCTTCCTGTATCTTGTCCCGGGCCATCAACCACAGGTAGAGATAGACCAGGGCAAAACCGGCGGAAATCAACCCCCAGGGCAGAGTGCTGGGGTGCTGGAGTGCACCGGCCTGAGCCGGGTCGAAGCGGTTGCCGCCGCCGGCCAGGCCATAGCCGGTGAACCCTTCCAGCAAGGCCCAGACCGTCTCCCACGAACTGCGCTTCAGATTGATGGTCCACGACAGGGTAAACAGCTCAGGGTTGAGCAGATAGAAGGGCAACGCCACCATGACCACGGTCAGCAGGATGGCGATGACGAGCCATATCCGCCGCTTCCAGCCCGGTTCACGCCAGAAAGCAACAGGCACGACGATGATGGGCAGCAGTTTGACCAGGAATCCAACCCCGGCAACGATGCCACCGGCCAGGCCGCGCTGACATACGATCAGATACAGGCTCAACAGCAGGAAGGTAAGCCCAAAAAGGTCGAACCAGCCAAGCATGATCAACAGCGGCATGAAGAGCAGGCTGTAGGTCCAGGCGATGCGCAGAGCCACCTCCTGGCCATGCAACTTCTGGCCAATGAGATACAACAGAGTCAGGTTGGCGATCTCGGCCAGAAGGAAAAAGGTCGCCAGGAAGAGATGAAACCAGAAACCAGGCTCCCCCCAGTTGGGCAGCAGCAGGCTCAGGCGGTAGAGGCCGACCGAGATCCAGGGGAAAATGGGCTGATACTCTATCCAATAATGGACCGCCGGGTAGAAACCCTGGGAGGCGTAGGAGGCCAGCAGCCGGTAGAAGGTGAAATCGGACAGGGAAGTGAGATAGCCACCCGGCCTGACCAGCAGCAGAGCCATCAGCCGGAAGGCGATGAAGGTGATGAGCAGGGGCACAAACGGATGGGCAAAGATATGGGGTGTCAGGGATGGGGCCTTGGCTCGTTTCATAGAGTTCCGGCTTCTTCCCGGATCCGACGGCTGATGTCGTGATCAATCAGGTCGAGCAGCCGTTCCAGAACAAAAGGCTTGTGCAGATAATGCCGGATGGCTGGGTGTGAAGCCAGGTCCTCCAGGACAGGGGTGCCATAAGCGGTCATCAGAATCACCGGCGTGCCAGGGTCCAACATGCGGATCGCCTCGGCCAGGTCCAGCCCGCTGATGCCCGGCAAGAGCAGGTCCACGACGGCCAGGTCGAAGGGGGCGACCTGCAGATGCTCCAGGGCTTCCAACCCGCTGCTGGCCGTCTCTACCTGATACCGCTCCTGGCTGAGCACCTGCTTGAGCAGGTGGCGGATGGCCGGTTCATCATCCACAACGAGGATGCGTCGTGTCACTCTTGCTCTCCTGGCAAGCTGGATAGGGAAGACGTGGTTGGCAATTTCCCCAACCTGTTTCTGGCAAAAACGGACCTTCTAATTATAACACAAAACCTGGGGATGGCAATCTGAGCAGATGGAAATTCAGACCTTTCTTTTGTTTGGCAAAAGCCCGGCGCTATGTTATACTCCGCTCATGGAGTTCAGACCTGCCACTGTGGTCTTGAAACCGGGCCGGGAAAAACCGGTCCATAACCGGCACCCCTGGATCTTTTCCGGGGCGATCGGCCGCATCGCCGGCCAGGTTGAGGATGGCGGCCTGGTGCGGGTTGTGGACAGTCAGGGGCAGTACCTGGCCACCGGCTATCTCAACCGCCGCTCTCAAATCGTCGTTCGGCTGCTCACCTGGGAGGAGGAGGAGGGAGTGGATGCCGACTTTTGGCGGAGGCGGCTGCAACGGGCCATCAGCGGCCGGGCCTGGCTGGCCTCCGATCCGGCGACGAACGCCTATCGCCTGGTCAACGCCGAATCGGATGGGCTGCCGGGCCTGGTGGTGGACCGCTACAACGATTGGCTGGTCGTCCAGTGCCTGACTCTGGGTATGGCCCGCCGCCGGGACGAGATCGTTTCCTTGCTGGCCGGGCTTGAACGGGCAGAGGGCATCTACGCTCGCGACGACGCCGAGGTGCGGCTGAAGGAGGGCCTGCCGTTGGAAACCGGTCCGTTATGGGGGGCGGAACCGCCCGACCGGGTCGAAATCGCCGAGCATGGACACCGCTTCCTGGTGGATGTGAAGCGGGGGCACAAGACCGGCTTTTATCTGGATCAGCGCGAAAACCGGCGACGAGCCGCAGCCCACTGCTCCGGTGCTGAGGTGCTGAACCTCTTTGCCTACACCGGTGGTTTTGGGGTCTATGCCGGGCGGGCCGGAGCGCAACAGGTGGTCAACGTGGACTCTTCGGCCGAAGCGTTGGCTCTGGCTGAACAGAACCTGGCCCTCAACGGCTGCGCTCCACAGGAGATGGTGGCCGGCGATGCGTTCCAGGTCCTGCGCCGCTACCGTGACCAGGGGCGGAGGTTCGATGTGGTGATCCTCGATCCGCCCAAATTTGCAGCCTCCCAGACGCAGGTCATGGCTGCCAGCCGGGGGTACAAAGACGCCAACCTGCTGGCCCTGCAACTGCTGCGCCCTGGCGGATTTCTAGTCACCTTTTCCTGCTCCGGCCTGGTGAGTGCCGACCTGTTCCAGAAGATCGTCTTTGCGGCCAGCCTGGATGCCCGGCGCGATGTCCAGATCCTGGAACGGCTGGCCCAGGGCGCCGATCACCCGGTGCTCCTCACCTTCCCCGAATCGGCCTATCTCAAAGGCCTGCTGTGCAGGGTCTGGTGACCCCGGCCTGCCCGGCTGACAGATTCCCCCTCCCTGCCGGGAGCGCAGATCTGCCGGCGATTTCTGCGCCCCGTCTCCGAGGCGGCCTTAGAGATTTTTGTTGATTTCGGCCAGTATCTCCTCGACCTTTGCCTGGGTCAGGCCAAACTGTGCTGCCTGCGGCAGGGAAAGGACCATTCGCAGCGACATGTTTCTGACCATCGCGACCAGCGGATTGCTGGAGATGCCGGGCAGGTATTGGTCCAACACGGCCCTGGCCTGCGGATCGTCCAAAAGTGTGCCGACGGTGGTATCAAGGGTTAGTGCCATGAGATAGTTCCTTTCTTGAGCAATTTGGGATTCAATTTACCGTTCCATCCGATCTGCGGTGCCCTGGTACAATTCCCAGCCCTGGCTGAGGATGACGACCTGGGCGGCCAGCAGCCAGGCGAAAAACAGAGTGAGGGCGATGGCTCCCCAATTCAGGATGGCGGGCAGGTTGCCTTGGAGATTCGTGAGGAGCGATTTCAGGTCATCCAGCGAAGACCTGGATTGGACGATCATCCTTTGATACTCGCTCAAACTTGACGAGATCAGGCTCACGCTGTCGGACATGGTGACCAGGTTCCCTTGAATGGCGTCCAGGTTGTCGTCGGTGTTGTCCAGGTTGGCCGACATCTTGACAAAGGTGTCCGGCAGCTCTTCCAGATTCGAGGCCAGCTCCCCCAATGAATCGGCCAGAGGTTTCTCCGGGTTGTACGGCTCTGCCGGTTGCCCCACCACATCACCTATCAGAGGCGTCGTGCTCAGCAGGAAGCGAAAAGCATCCAGCGACTGGATGGTGCTTTCCAACACCCGCGCGGCCTCCTGAGCGGTGTAAAGGGAATCGGTGGCCGTTTTCAGGGTAGCAGGCAGTGTGGTGGACAGGATCGCCTCTACCTGATCGAGGACAGGTTTGGTGTCTTCCACCGTCGCGGCGGTGGTGCCCAACATGGCCGACAGGGCATCCACGCTCTCAATCGTGGCTCCCAACGCCTGTCTGGTGACCTCCATGACATTCTGGCTGGTGGTGATGCTCTTGTTGAGGGTGTCAATCGTGCTCCTGGCATAGACAATCACCGTGGGTTTTGCCACCCACACCGTTGCCAGGCCGGCCAGACTGAGCAGCAAGCCCAGGATCCCGGCCAGCATGACCAATATGCCGAGAATGCGTCGTATCAAGCTCATTGTTCCTCCTTAACCCCGGCCCGGCCGCAAGAGTGCCCCCGGACTGAATGCCATTATATCCGGATCTGTCATCCACGTCAAACCGAAGCGGAATGGTTCACAACAGGTTGACCCCCTGATGGGACACGGATTTTTCCCTTCGATCCCAGGAGGTACGGCCGTTGACCCGGCAGGCTGACCACCAAGGCACCAAGACACGAAGAATCTGCCTTCGTGTCTTGGTGGTGAACATGTCATAAGTCCTGTTCGATCATCTGTGTTCATCCGTGAGATCTGTGTCATCCGTGTCCTATAAAAGTTTCACACCGGCTGGCCGCGTTGCAGCACGCGGACCCCCTGGGTGCCCGCCACAAGCACGGCGGTGGCCATCCCCAGGAACAGGCCGTGCTCGACCACACCGGGACGGTCGGCCAGCAGCCGGGCCAGGGCATAGGGGTCGGCGATGCCGGCCGGGAACCAGCAGCGGGCCAGGTAGTGGCCATCGTCGGTCACCACCGGCGAGCCGTCTGCCTCCCGCCACAGTTCAGCGCGGCAGCCGAGGGTGGCCAGCCAGTGCACTGTGGCCTCGGCGCCAAAGGGCACGATCTCGACCGGCAACGGCCCCCGCCCCAGCCGGGAGACCAGCTTGGATTCATCCACGATCACCAGCAACCGTCCGGCGTGGATCTCGACAATCTTTTCTCGTAGCAGAGCTTTGCCCAGCCCCTTGATGAGGTTGAGGTCAGGGTCCACCTCATCGGCACCATCCACGGCCAGGTCCGGGTGCGGGTGTTCGGCCAGGGTGGTGAGGGGGATGCCCAGAGCGCGAGCCCGGCTGGCCGTCCGTTCCGACGTCGGCACGCCAACGATGTCGCGGAGCGCCCCGGCCTGCAACCTCTCGCCCAGCAGGTCAAGAAAGCACTGGGCGGTGGAACCGGAGCCGAGGCCGAGGACCATGCCGTTGTGCACCCAGGTCAGCGCCTGGCGGGCGGCTTGCCACTTCAACTCCATATCCGCCAGCCTGGTCAAAACCCTTTCAAGCCAGTGCAGCCCGGACCTTTTCCAACTGGCCGGCGCTGCCCAGCTTTTCGTTCTTGTGGGCGATGAATTTGGCGTACTCGGCCATAAAGATCTTGCCCGGCCCGCGAAAATCGAACTTGGCCGGCTGGTCGCGGAAGTATTCACGGTGGACACGGGTCCACACCAGGCGACCATCGGTGTCAATGTTGACCTTGGTCACACCCAGGGGCACGGCCCGGGCGAACTCATCCTCGTTTACCCCCTTGGCCGAGGGGTCCAGCGCCCCGCCGGCCGCGTTGATCCGCTCCACCTCCTCGCGGGGCACCGACGAGGAGCCGTGCATCACCAGCGGGAAGCCGGGCAGCCGCCGTTGGATCTCGGCCAGGCGCTGAAAATGCAACCCCTGTTCGCCCTTGAATTTGTAGGCCCCATGGCTGGTGCCGATGGCTACCGCCAGGCTGTCACAACCGGTGCGGCGCACAAACTCGGCCGCCTCGTCAGGATCGGTGAGCATGGCATGTTTCTCATCCACCCTGATATGCTCCTCCACGCCGCCCAGCATCCCCAATTCGGCCTCCACGCTGATGCCCCGGGCATGGGCGCGCTCCACCACACGGCGCGTGATGGCCACATTCTCCTCAAAGGGCAGGTGCGAGGCATCAATCATCACCGAGCTGTAGAACCCCGAGTCAATGCAGTCGTAACAGGTCTGCTCGTCGCCATGGTCCAGATGCACGGCAAAGATCGCCTCCGGCCACAGCTCTTCCGCTGCCCGGATGAGGCCCTCCAGCATCTTGACCCGGGCATAGTCGCGGGCCCCTTTGGAGATCTGGATGATGAATGGAGCCTGTGAATCTACATTGCCCTGGAACAGGCCGATGCACTGTTCCATGTTGTTGATGTTGTAAGCCCCGATGGCAAAATGGCTGTAGGCTACTTTGAACAGATCTTGGGTTGTGACGATCATGATCCTCCCTCCTGAATTTGTGGATGAGTCCCGGCCTGGCGTCCTCTCTTGGGTTGGGGGTCTGCCAGGCCACGGCACCCTGGACCCAGTATATCACAACTTGGGCGGAAGGCAAAACTGGATGAGGGGGGCAGAACTTCCAGCACTTCTGGATTTGACATCCTCTGGAGGCAGGGATATAATTTTTTCACTGCCCGGCGGGCGGTGGCGTTGGTTGAGGGTGGGATCGGCTTTGGTCCCGCCGGGGCCTTGGGGTCCGCCCTGAACAGCTTTTTGGTCGGGTAACATAACTACCTACCCGCTACCCTCCCGCAGGTTAGAAAGTGGCCGGCAACAGGGCAGGCAGCTCATTGCAGCGCACTTGTGCAGGGATTGCGCCCAAACCTGCGGGGGGGTGGACATGTTTGCAGCGAGATGGAAGGGATAGAAGCAGAAGACGGGGGCGACTCACGTAGGAAGGGACGCACGTCCCGTCTTCGACCTGCCAACCGAATAGCCTAGCCCCCTCGGAAGGCAGGGATTCTCCACAGGAAACCGCGCCTCCGGGGGAGCCCACTCCCGGAGGTGTCCCATGGAAACCTTTGTCCTGGACGACGTCCTGGCACGCCTGCGCACGGCCCTGGAACGAGACGACCTGGCCGGCGCGGCCGCCATCATCGAGGCCCTGCGTCCTGCCGATCAGGCGGAGATCTTTTCCGAGCTGGACGATGAGGACCAGGTAGCGCTGCTGCCCCAACTCAACCCTGCCGACTCGGCCGACATTCTGGAAGAGTTGGACGAGGAGGAGGCTGCCGATCTGGTGGCCTCGCTGCCCACCGAGGCGGTCATCCGCATCGTGGATGAGATGGAGCCGGACGAGGCCGCCGACCTGCTGGGCGACATCAACCCGGATCAGGCTCAGGCGGTGCTGGCCGGTCTGGAAGACCCGGACGAGATCCGTCCCCTGCTGCTCCATCCCGACGACAGCGCCGGCGGCCTGATGACCTCCGAATTCCTGGCCCTGCGCCGCCGGATGACCGCCGCCGAGGCCATCCAGGCCCTCCGCAGTTGGAAGCCGGAGGCCGAAGCGCCCTATTACCTCTTTGTTGTGGATGGGCGGCGGCGTCTGTGTGGG
Organism: Anaerolineae bacterium; assembly: GCA_034434895.1. GTDB lineage: Bacteria > Chloroflexota > Anaerolineae > JAAYZQ01 > JAAYZQ01 > DAOTXL01. Next base: position 821 of record DAOTYI010000153.1, on the reverse strand, counting down.
GTGGTCAGCCTGCGTCAGCTCATCGTCGCCGATCCCGGCACCCCTCTGGAGCGGATCATGGACCCGGAGGTCATCCATGTCCAGGTGGGGGCCGACCAGGAAGAGTGCGCCCGGCTGATGACCCGCTACGACCTGTTGGCGTTGCCGGTGGTGGATGCCGACGGGGTGTTGCTGGGCGTGGTGACCATTGACGACGTGGTAGATGTGCTGGAGGATGAGGCGACGGAAGACATCCAGCGCATGGGCGGCGCCCAGCCGCTGGACCGGCCATACCTGGATACCAACATCTGGACCGTCTTTCGCAAACGGATCGGCTGGTTGCTCATCCTGTTTGTGACCGAAAGCCTGACCGGCAGTGTGCTGCGCTATTTTGAGGATGAGCTGCGTGCCGTGGTCGCCCTCTCCTTTTTTGTGCCGTTGCTGATCGGCACCGGGGGGAACGCCGGCTCGCAGACCACCAGCACCATCATCCGCGCCCTGGCCGTGGGTGACATAGACCTGGGGGATGCCCTGCGGTCGCTGTGGCACGAGATGCGCGCCGGCCTGCTGCTGGGCCTGGGCATGGCCGTCTTTGCCTTTATCCGGGCTCTCACCTGGGGTTCGACGACCGACCTGGCGCTGACCGTCGCCCTGACCATCCTGTCCATCGTCATCTGGGCCAACAGCCTGGGTTCGGTGTTGCCGCTGCTGGCTGCCCGGTTCAAGATTGACCCCGCCATCGTCTCCGGCCCGGTGATGAGCACGCTGGTGGACGCCACGGGGCTGTTTATCTATTTTACCATCGCCCGTCTGGTTCTGGGGCTGTAGCCCGGGTTTAGAGC
>DAOTYI010000152.1:0-2046 GCA_034434895.1 Anaerolineae bacterium | reverse complement strand
TTCCCCTCTCCGCCGCGGAGAAGGGAAGGGGGCCAGGGGGTAGGGGTGAGGTCAAATCCAACATTGTCGAGACTCATACAAAAAGGGGGGGTTCTATGTCTGAAGAAGAAAGATTGAAAGAGGTCGTAGACAGCCTGTGGGAAGATGATCTGGACGGGCTGTACCTGACGCTGGCCACCCGGGCCTACGCGGCCGAGAGTGGCCAGGCGGTGGAACTGTTGCAGGAGTATGATGTCAGCGATTTCGATCTGCCGCCGCTGCCCTACGAAGAGGAGGGGGGCCCGGAGTTTACTGCCCTGGTCGCCAGGATCGGTCAGCGGTGGTGGAGCAAGCTTGAGCCCAGGCTGTACGATCTGCTGTGCAATAAACAGAACCCGGAGCACAGCAAGTTTATGTCGGCGCTGGGCGAGGGGGCCAGGATGCTGGCCGTCGCCCTGGCCCCGACTCTGGTCGCCCAGGTGGCCCTGTTGCCGGCGGTCGCCGTCGTTATCGCCACCATCGCCGCCAAAAAGATCTTTGACTCTGGGCTGGAGGCCGCGTGCGAAATGTGGGCCGAGGCCCAGGCCAGGGGGGAAAAGGAAGATTAACGCCCTGGCCCCACACATCCCAGCAGCGGGCGCATCACCGCCACAAAGCGGGCCAGGTTAGCGCGGCTGATGCGCGCCGGGTGGTACAGAGGTACCACCATAATGCCCTTCCCGGCAAAGGGCCGGGCGTGGGCCTGACCGATGGGCGGCGCCGGTTGCCCCACCAATCGGGGGAACAGCACCTGCGCCGCCAGGTTGCCCACCGGCACAACCACCTCCGGCTGCAACAGTTCAAGCTCCTGCCAGAGGTAGGGCAGACAGTGGGCGATCTCGGCGCGGGTGGGGGCCCGGTTGGCAGGTGGATTGCAACGCACGACGTTGGTCACAAAACAGCGCAGCCGCGGTTGCCCGGCGCGAGGGTCGCCCTCGTCCGACAGCCCCAGCTCGATGAGTAGCTGTTGGAGCCGCACCCCTGACCGGTCGCGGGTGAAGGGCACGCCGGTCAGGTCACCACCTTTGTAGCCCGGTGCCTCGCCGACGAACAGGACCCGCGCCTGGGGCGGGCCATAGCCGTGCACGATACAGCGGCGATTGGCCACGAGCTCCGGGCAGCGGGTGCACCCTTCGGCGAGGCGGATCGTCTGCACGCTTGCGGCTCACGCCCACACAGGCGATGTCGGGCCGGCTCTCAATCCGGCAGCGGCAGGCCCGGCTGCTTGTGCCGTTGCACGCCCATCACCAGAGACCGGACCGGGCTGGACAGCCGATAGGCGATCCCCCTGGGCACGACGGCCAGCTCGTCGGCCTCCAGGACAAGTTGCCCCCCCTCTGTCTCCAGCAACAGGCGGCCTTCATAGCACAGGATCAGGCTGCTCTGGCGCTCGGTGCGCCACCAGGGGCTGATGCCCGTGCAGACCATCAGATGCAGGGCAAAGGTGTCCAGGTGGGCCAACACCACCGGACGGAAAGGGATGTTGAGCTGCCGGCCCATGGCCGGGACACTCAGCTTTTCCAGATGGCCCTGGCCTTCCAAAGCAAAGAGGCGGCGGTCGCCATTGCGGCGGTTGACCATCAGGCGTGGTTGAAAGAGGAGGACCAGCGAGCGTTGCAGGGAGGAGGAGCGATGGCCGACCCCTTTGGGGGTTACCGCCAGCTCGCCAGGCCGGAGGATGACATTACCCCATTCACTCTCCAGGCTGATGGCGCCGCTGTGGACCAGGAACAGCTCATCCTGATCCAGGTGGCGGTGATAGGCCAGCATCCCCTGGCAGAGAAAGATGCTCAGCACCAGGTCGTCAATCTGGGCCAGGTCAATCATGGTGAACGGCTCGGTCAGGCGCGCTCCTTGCTGCAGAATGCTGGCTTTTTGGATGATAGTTTGTCCCTCTTCCACCCTCGCTGCCTCACTCTCGCCTTTTGGTCATCGGTCTATCTACTTGAATCCATACATGATGAGCACCACCGCCCCCCCCCACAACACCAGGTCCAGCAGCAACGGCAGGTCGGTGTAGACCCTGTC
>DAOTYI010000151.1:0-4095 GCA_034434895.1 Anaerolineae bacterium | reverse complement strand
GCACCCCCTTGAGCACGGTGTGGGTGTGGCGCGGCGGCGCGTCGGGCAGGCCAAAGGCCACCACGTCAATCAGACGCCGCAGCGTTGGGTCGTCGTCGCAGGTAAGGGGGTTGATCCGGTCCAGGGCGTTGAGCCAGCCCAGCCAATAGTCGCGCTGCCGCTCGCTGGCGCACAGGAAAAAATCGCCCCAGAGAAGCAGATCGGTGAGAGCATCAAGTGCGTTGGCATGGCGATGGAGGCGTTCGGCCTGGGACTGGGTGGTCTGCAATTGCAGGATTTCCAGCAGGAATGGATCATAGAGGTCCACCACCAGCGGGGCACCCGTCGCCGACAGGAACGGGAATTGCCACAAGGTATACGTGGACAGGATGATCACGTCACCGGCTGCCGCCAGTCCTTTGAGCTTTTCTGCATCGTACTGAACCAGATCAAAACCGTCGGGTGCCAGCGATGTGGGAAAGGGAGTGGCCAGCATCACAGTGGCCTGGCGGCTCAGGACACGGGCGAACTCCCAACAGCGGATGGCCGGGCCGGCCATGTTTTTGTCCACCACGTCGTGGGTGATGATCAGGATTTGGCGTTGGCTCATCTTTTCCCCCTTAACCGGCGGACGAGCCGCTGTGTGCCGGTCAGCAGGCGCATCCCCCGGCCGTTCAGAGCTGCCTGGAGTTGTGCTTCGCACTGCTGCCACCGGGCGGTCATATCGTCCAGCCGGGCCTGCAATTCATCCGCCCACTGGGCGGTCCGGGCGTGTTCGGCGGCCAGGGCGTCGCGCTGAACGGCGATGGCGGCCAGGTGACGCCTGGCATGGGCCAGATCAGAGGCCAGGTGGTCTTTCTCCGCCTGCTGCCAACGTTCGGCGAAGGTACTCGCCGCATCGCCGGCGCGCCACGGCCGGCGGCAATAGTGCAGCAGCGGCCCGGCCACCCGCTCCCAGGTGAAGCGCTCCGCCACCCGGCGGAAGGCGGCCCGGCGAGAGGCGCGGGCATCCGGCTCGTCCAACAAGGCCTGAAGGGCGCTGGCCAGGGCCTCGGCATTGCCAGGCTCTACCAGGTATCCCAGGCCGTGGGCTGCCACCTGGTCGCCCAGCACGTCGCCGTGGGCGGCGACGATGGGCAGCCCGGCCCAAATGTAGTCGAGCAGCCGGGTGCGGAAGGCAAAGCGCGTCTCCAGATTGGCCGGATGGAACGACAACCCCACGTCGGCCTCCAGCAAACAGGCCCCCCAGCGCTCCGGCGGCTGCCACGGGGCGAAGAAAATGTGGCGGCCCAGCAGCCCCAGCCCGGCGGCCAGTTCCCTGACCCGGCCGACCATTGCCGGCTGAGGCCGGTCCGCCTGGAAGAAAACCAGCCGGGCAGTGGGCTGACGGGTTATCACCTGCTTCATGGCCTGCACCGGCGTCAACGGGTCCAGCCAGTCCCACAGCCCCCCTCCCCAGATGATGGTCCGGTCGCCGGGGGCGATGCCGGGCAGTACCCCCTTGAGCACCGGCCCGGCGGGCTGCGGTGGCTCGGCGGGCAGGCCAAAGGGCACCACGTCGATCAGCCGGCGCAGGTCGGTGCCATCGTAGGTGTCGGGGTTGATGCGGCCCAGCGCCGCCAGCGCCCCCAGCCAGTAATCGCGTTGCCGCTCGCTGGCGCACAGAAAAAAGTCGCCCAGCCGCAACTGCTCGGCGAGCAGCGCCCGGTACTCCCAGTACAGCCAGCGGCCCACCGCGCCGCCCCGGTCCATCTCCAACACCTCCAGAATGACCGGATCGTACAGATCGGCCACCAGGTAGTGTTGCCCGGTGGCCAGCCGCCCGGCCAGGCGCGGCTGCTTCTGCAGGGCCGGCCCCTGGACGACGACGACCTGGTGGGTGGCCAGCAGGGCTTCTGGGTCGGCCTCGTCGCCCTTCTGGACGGCAAAAGCGGGGTGCGTTGGGCCGGGCCGGGCAGCTTCGGCCGGCTGATCGCCGTCGCCCGGCAGCAGCAGCGTGACCCGGTGCTCGGCGCTGAGCACGCGGGCCAGCTCCCAGTAGCGGATGGCCGGGCCGGTTCGCTGCTGGCCGATGGGGACCGGTGCAACCAGCAACACCGAAGTCATACGCCGCCCGCCGCCGTTGGAGGAGGGGGGACAAAGCCGGTCGGCCCCGGCTGCCACACGGCCGGGATGAGCACACTGCCGTATTTTTCCCGCACCCCCCCGCCGGGTTGCACATGAAAGGTATAGGCCTGATGGTGATAGTCGTAAGGGTGTGACCCTTCATAGTCGTTCAGTGAGGCCGACAGGAGGTAGCTGCCCTCCAGAAGTGGCAGGCTTTCCACGATGTAGTCCAGATAACCTTCCCCTTCAATGGCCGCGATCTCCAGGCCGGAAAAGAGGGTGTTTGGACCGTTGATCTGAAAGCCGCTGACGTGATACAGGGCCAACCCAAACTGAGGCCGTTCGATCCGCTCCCTGGCCAGAAAGTGGATGCGCACCACGAAGGGCCGACCAGTGTGGAAAATGCGTCGCTCCCGCCCTTGATCGTCCAGAAGTTGCACGCGCACGATCTCGGCCTCCAGCGACCCCCAGCGCCGAAATGCCCCGTTGCCGACCTCCGCCGGGCATTCGTCGGGCAGTCGGGCAGGGTGGAGCCAGTGTTTGCTCTCCCGTTGGGCGGTTTCGATCCGGAGCAGGTCCTGTTCCTCATCGGCCAGGGTGTGGGCCAAATACTGCTCCAACACCTGCTCCACCGGGCCGTCGGCCTGAACCCGGCCCTCCTCCAGCCAGATGGCCCGGTCGCACAGGGCACGCACCTGGTCCAGGGCATGGGTGACAAACAGGATCGTCACCCCCTGCCGTTTCATCTGGCCGATCTTGTCCAGGCAGCGGCGTTGAAACGCCTGGTCCCCCACCGCCAGCACCTCGTCCACCAGCAGAATCTCCGGGTCGGTGTGGACGGCTACGGAGAAGCCCAACCGCACGTACATCCCCGAGGAGTAGTGCTTCACCGGGACGTCTATGAAGCGCTCCAGTTCGGCGAAACCGATGATGTCGTCCAGGCGGCGGCGGATCTCAGCGCGGCTCAGGCCCAGAATGGAGCCGTTGAGGTAAATGTTCTCCCGTCCGGTCAGGTCGGGGTGGAAACCGGCCCCCAGCTCCAGGAGTGCGCCCACCCGGCCGCCCACGGTGATGGTGCCGGCGGAAGGCTCGATGATGCGCGACAAAAGCTTGAGCACCGTGCTCTTGCCCGCCCCGTTGGCCCCGATGATGCCGACCATCTCCCTCCGCCTGACCTCGAAACTCACGTCGCGCAGCGCCCAATACTCCTCTCTGGAGGTGCGCTTGAGGTGAAGGGTGTTCAGGAACAGTTCCTGGAAAGAACGGGGCCGTTCGTGGTGCAGCATAAACCGCTTGGACACCCGGTCGAAACGGACAACGGTCATGGCCCCTCCGGTTCTCCCCTCAACCTCAACATGGCCGGCAGGTCCACGATCAGCACAACGGCCAGCCTGGAAAAAAGCCTGGCTTTCACAACCGGCAATTATAGCACCCCTGGCCCAGATTTCCAAATCGCTCCAGGCCGATGTCAGACCTGTCCTGACCCTGGGTGTTCGAAGCAGAGCATTGGCGTGGGGCACCCCATTGCTGGGGGGCCGCCGGGTCACAGACCTGGCGGGGGCAGCAAACCGGCGCAAGGCTGGTGCATTTGTAGGGCAACTGCTCGCAGTTGCCCTACCTGCGCTTTTCGGCATCTTCATTGCCCGGCGTGGGTCTGTGACCCCCCGCGCCTCGATTTGGCGAATGACCGGCCTTGTGGTAGGATATGGTTAGATCAATGACCTTTGGTCAGGGCTTGCGCAATGGATGGCATGTTCAATTCTTCGTGTCCTGGTGCCTTTGTGGGAAGCCTGCCGGGTCAACTGCGCAACTCCTGTCATGGTGTCGTGGGGGCCTGATCCACCACGGGGGCTGAAAGGGGGATACCAGCAGATGGGGAAAAAAGGGCGGTTGTTTCTGCTACTCCTGTTATGCCTGTCCCTGGGCCGGTGCGGGGGGAAAGCTGTGCCGGGCGACACACCGCCTCCCTCGCCGACGCCTGCCGTGACTCCCCACCCCCTGCCCACGCTC
>DAOTYI010000150.1:0-2095 GCA_034434895.1 Anaerolineae bacterium | reverse complement strand
GATGACACGGATTTCACGGATGAACACGGATGATCGAAGGTAAAATCCGTGTTGATCCGTCTCATCCGTGTTTATCCGTGTCCCATCAGGGGTCAACCTGTTATGAACCATCCCCAAATACGATGGTGGAAATGAGAAGGGAGAGATGGAAAACACAGAACGGATCGCCCGACTCGAAAGGGAGATTGATGAACTCAGGGCGCGGCTGCCCAAACACTCTGTCCCGGTGACGATGATGATCGCCCTGGAAGAGCTGGAGGAGGAGCTCAGGAGGTTGAAAGCACAGGAAGCGCAACATGCCCCCTGATCCGGCAACCTTTGACCGGCTGGCTGCGCCCTATGACCGGGGCATGGCCCTGCTGGAGTGGCTCTGGCTCAGGTCCCTGCGCGCCCGGCTCCTGCCCCACGTCAGGGGCAGGGTGCTGGAGATCGGCATAGGCACCGGGGCCAATCTCCCCTTCTACCCCCCCTCCGTCTGCCTGATGGCCCTGGACGAAAGCGCCGAGATGCTGGCCGTGGCCAGGCGGCGGGCATTGGCCCTGGGGCGCTGCGTCCATTTCAGCCAGGGAGATGCCGAGCGCCTGGCTTTCCCCGCCGGCTCCTTCGATACCGTGGTCGGCAGCCTGGTGCTGTGCAGCGTTGTAAACCTGGAATGCGCCCTGGATGAACTGCGCCGGGTCCTGCGCGCGCCAGGCGGGAGGTTACTCCTGCTGGAACACACCCGGCCCCGGCCCGGCCCGTTGGCCTGGCTGGCAGACAGGGCCAACGGCCCCTGGTATGCATTCAACGGCCGCTGCCACCTGAACCGTGACACCGAAGGGGCGGTCATCGAGGCCGGTTTCCAGGTGCTCCATGTCGAGCGCCGGCTGGGCGGGTTGTTGCGGTTGATGGTCGCCGAGGCCGCTTGAACTCACGACGGCGAGGATGGCATGGGGAGTTCGGCAGCCGCAGGACCGGCTTCAGGTCAATCCTTGTGACTGCGCAGCGTTCTTTCGATAATCTCGTCCTGCAACCGGTCGCGGCGCTGTCTGGACTTTTTCTGACGGCGAGAGTTCCGCCTGGAGCGAGAGGCAAATTCCTCATCGCCCATCGCCATGCGGAGGGCCAGCTCCATGGACGACAACATCTCTTCCTCTTCTTCGTCCATTTTGTAGACCTCGCCCGGCAGGTCTTTCATGCTGAGGGAAATGCGTCCCCGGCGGGGGTCAACCTCCAGCACCCGGACCTGCACCTCGTCGCCCACCGACAGGACATCGGACGGGCTGCCCACATAGCCCCGGCCCATCTCGGTGACATGGATCATGCCATCGCGGCCAGCCCCGATGTCCACAAAAGCGCCAAAGCTCTCCAGGCGTACCACTCTGCCGGTCAGGATTGTATCAGGTTTCAGGGTGCGCAGGTCCACCTTGGGCGGTTCCACCATCGTCAGGCTGATCCGCCGGGCCTTGCGGTCCACCTCCTTGACCCAGACAGTGACGACATCTCCTTCCCGGACCACGTCGGACGGCCTGTTCACCCGGCCCGTTCCCATTTCGGACACGTGGACCAGACCGTCAATTTCGGCCCCAATATCCACAAAGGCGCCAAATTTCTCCAGGCGGACGACTTTGCCCTCAACCTTGAGGCCGGGTTTCAATTCGTTCCAGGTGAATTTCGGCGGTTCCACCAGAGTCAGGTTCAGCCGCCCTCCGGTCAGATCCACCTTTTTCACCCAGGCGGTGATCCGCTGGCCTGGCGTCAGCACATCCGAGACCCGGACCACCTGGCCCTGGCCCATGTCTGAAATGTGCAACAGGCCATCAACCTGGGCACCGACATCCACGATTGCGCCCGACAGGGTCACTTTTTTGACTGTGCCCTCCAGTCTCTGTCCCGTTGAAATGTCGGCAAGCGAGATTGGCACATCTACACTCACGATACTTCTCTCCTACCAGAAACTAACGCTCGAATTATACCTTGAGCCCCAGATGCTGTCAACTCTTGTGCCTGGAAAGGCCAGGCCCTGTCAAACGTGAGCGACGGTCACCATAAACGCCACCGCACAGCCCGGCCCAGTGCCTGTCTCGACAATGTTAAATTAACATAAATGACAGCC
>DAOTYI010000149.1:0-1926 GCA_034434895.1 Anaerolineae bacterium | reverse complement strand
GTTCTCTGTGTCTCTGTGGTGAGAATCTCATCCCGCCAGGGAAAGGTCAGACTTTGGCCCTTTTGCATGTTTGACAAACCATCTCCCCTTTGCTACAATGGCTTCCCGTGCGGGGTGTAGCGCAGGGGTAGCGCACCTGAATTGGGATCAGGTGGTCGCCCGTTCAAATCGGGCCACCCCGATTTCCTGTGTACCTTTTGCCTGGCACGTTGAACCCTGTATCCCCACAGAAGGAGACTCCCTTGACGAACGAGCAGAGGCCTGAAGACTACCCCCTGACAGAGACGAAATCTCCGGAGCCTGCGGAATCCCCGGGGCCGGCCCGTGGACCGCGCCTGTCCCTGTGGACCGTGGTGCTCATCGTCCTGGGGATCGTGCTGGTGGTGCTGTTGGCCCTGCGGGCGGTGGAGACCTGGCAGGGCCGTGGCAGCCCCGATGCTTTTCAGATCGGGTCGTTCGCCGTGCGCTGGTACGGCATCTTGCTGATGACGGGGGCCTTTTGCGGCGCGCTCTTGGGCGAGGCCGAGGCACGCCGGCGTGGACTCAACCCCGATCACGTCTGGAACATCTTGCTCCTGGGGCTGGTGTTGGGTGTCACCGTTTCCCGCCTGTGGTATGTCTGGGAGACTGGCGCGCTTTCTCCGGCGATTTTCTCAAGATTGTCGGCTTTGAAAATGGCCAATGGGTCGGCCTCCGTGGGCTGACGATCCACGGAGCCCTGATCGGCGCGGTCATCGCTGTGGCCATCTATGTCCTGTGGAAGAAACTGGACTTCTGGACCTGGCTGGATGTTGGGGGTCCGGGATTCGTCCTGGGCCAGGCGATCGGCCGCTGGGGCAACTTCTTCAACCAGGAGGCCTATGGCCCGCCAACCACCCTCCCCTGGGGCATTTCCATCGGTGTGGAGCATCGCATTCCTCCCTACAACGACCTCGCGTCCTATCCGCCGACGACGCGCTTCCACCCCACCTTTCTCTACGAGAGCCTGATGAATCTGGCCATTTGCCTGTTCTTGCTCTTCCTGGCCCGCCGCTACGGGCGTTACCTGATCCGCGGGGAGATCTTTTGCTTCTACGGGATTCTGTACGGCCTGGGGCGCTTCGGCATGGAGTTCCTGCGGACCGATAGCATTATGCTAGGGCCTATGCCGGCAGCCCAGGTGGTGAGCCTGGGGCTGGTACTCCTGTGTGGGGGTGTTGTGGTGGCGCGGCGCTGGATCTGGAAGCAGCCCCGCGGTGCCTGAGCGGATGACAGGGGAGGTTCAGATGCAGGTCAGGGGTCTCCTGGTGGGCGCAGTTGTGCTGGGCCTGGTCTTTGTGTTGATTGTGCTGGCCTGTAGCCCGCAGGGAGATGGTGGTGCGGCGACGCCGGGCCCTACGTTGCCTCCGGAGAGGTTGCTGGAATCCCGCTGTGGTGGCTGCCATGGCCTGGACCGTGTGCAAGCCGCGCGCAAGACCCAGGCCGAGTGGGAGCAGGTGGTGCGCCGCATGCGGTCCAAGGGGGCTCGCCTGAGCGACGAAGAAGCGGCACTGCTCGTATCCTATCTCGCTGCAACGTACAAGTGATGGGTCTGCGACTTCCATCCCCATCGTGTCGAGGGTAAGGATGAGGTCTACTGGCGCTCCCGGCCGGCCGGCCTGGTGGCGGATGCTGATCCTCATCTGCGGGACGCTCCTGGTGCTGTACGGCGGCCTCGGGCTGCTGTTCGATCTGCACCTGCCGGAACGGTTGGTCCAGGGAGTAGCGCTCCTGGGGAAGAGTCTCGCGACCGCACAGCCTCCGGGCCTGGATACACCTTACCCCTGGGATCCCCCGCCGTGGTTTGCGGCCGTACGCGCCCACTTCGACGGTGCGGTCCTGTGGGTCTGGGTGGCGTGGGGGTTGGGGGTGGCCCTGATGCTTCTGGCGGCCGGCCGGCCGCTGGGC
>DAOTYI010000148.1:0-12293 GCA_034434895.1 Anaerolineae bacterium | reverse complement strand
CCCCCACACCCCCCCGCTTCTACACCGCCACCCTGCCCATCAGCACCACCGGTGGGATCGAGGGCACACCTGTTGTCAGCTACACCGGCCCGCTGACCTGGACCTTTCCTCACTTTGCCGGCTACAAGGGCACGCTGACTACCACCTATGCTTACCTGTTCGAACCGGGCCGGCCGGGCTATACCTTCAACCTCACCCGGGCCACCAGCCTGGTGGAACTGTCGCTGCGGGCCGGCGTAACCCGGCCCATCACCTTCGAGCCAGACCTGGTGCCCCCGCCGCCCATCACGCCCGGCTTGCTCCTCCCGCCGCTGAAAGCACGGCTGGCCCGGTTCCCCGGCGTGAGCAGCATCCTGGTCAAAAACCTGGACACAGACCAGGTGATCTACGAGTCGAATGTAGATTATGTCCTGTCAGGCATGAGCATCGTCAAGATCGGCATCATGGTCGAGGTCTATCGCTACTACGGCGGTCAGGTGGATGCCCAGACCCATCAGGAGTTGCTGGACATGCTGGGTAGCTCCTCCTGCAACCCCTGTGCCAACCGGTTGCTGGCCGCCGTAGGAGGGGGATCGGCCTATGAAGGGGCCAGGAAGGTGACCAACACCATGCATCGCCTGGGGCTGGCCAATTTCTATCTGTGCGCCCCCTTCCGCCTGGAAGCGCGCCAGCACCCGGAGGGGCAGGTGGTGTGGACAGCCGGTCCGGGCATCTGGCCATCCGCCGGTTTCTGGCTCCCCCAGGCCGAAACGCCGCGCTATGACCGCTGCGTGCGGGCCACTCCCCGAGAAATGGCCAACCTGCTGGAGATGATCTACCGCTGCACCCAGGACCAGGGCCCCCTGCGCCGCCTCTATCCCAACGTCATCACCCCCACAGTCTGCCAGGATATGATAGAGATCATGGCCGCCAACGACCTGCGCAACATGCTGGGCGCCGGCATCCCGCCTGAGGTCAGGCTGGCACACAAGCACGGCTTTGCCGGCTATGATGTCCCGTGGGGCGATACGCGCGGCGAGGTGGGCATCGTCTTTTCGCCAGGGGCGACATGGCTCATCAGCTTTTACATCTGGCAGGATTCACCCTGGATTGACTTTGGGATCGTCCAGCCGCTTTACCGCGACGTGAGCAACCTGCTCTACAACTATTTCAACCCGAACGCCCCCTTCTGGCCCCGGCCACCCTGGACCCCGCCACCGCCGGAGAAAGGCAGCGAAAGCGGCACCTGATCAGGGATTGACTTTTCTGGCCGATCACCTTATAATAAACTGGCTATGGAAGAAGAGGAAATTCTGAATCGTCGCTATCAGATCAAAAGCTATCTCGACCACGCCCGCCATGCCCTGAACTCAGCAGCTTCGAGCCTGGAACATGGCTTTTACGACACGGTTATCAACCGGGCCTACTATGCCATTTTTTACGCTGCCAGCGGCCTGTTATTGACCGAAGGGGTCAGCCGCAGCAAGCATTCAGGGGTGATTGCTGCATTCCGCGAATTTTTCGTCAAACCGGGGCTGATCGAAGCCGAATATAGCGATCTCTATGGCGCCGTGATGGACTCCAGAATCGGAAGTGATTACGAGATCATATTTGAATCGGACCGAACATTGGCCGAGAAGGCATTGGATGCGGCACGCCGTTTTGTCGAACGGATCGCGGTGTATCTCCTGGACAGGGAGGGTATCCAGACATGAAAAGACAGGGATCGTTGACACACACCGAACAGCGAGCCCTGGATACGTTTGTACAACGGCTGTATGCCCAATGTGGCAGTTCCGTGCAGTCGGTTATCCTCTTTGGCTCAAAAGCCCGAGGGGATGCCGGCCCCGATTCCGATGTGGATCTCCTGGTCCGTCTGGCCGACGATAACCCTGAACTTGCCTGGACCGTGCGCCGGCTGGCGGCGAGGGTTTCGCTGGAGCACGATCTTTTGATCTCGGTGCACACTGTGGGCCGCACCCAATGGGACAAACTCTCCCGCCATCGCTTTCCCCTCTACCTGGCCATCATCAGCGAAGGGATTGACCTCACCTCCGCTCTTTCGCCTTCTGCCACCCCGTCTTCACCATCGTGACCAGCCGCACCCCGCGCATCTGGCGAAAGATGGCCCCCTGGCCGGCCGTCTCCAGAGCAGCAATCGGGTCCACCACCCGCGTCCCGGCGATCAGGTCCACACCATAGTCAAACAGCACCGGCGACAGAGGCGTGGTGGGGCCGAGCACCAGCACATAAGCATCGGGGCGGCAAAGCCGGACCAGCCCCTCAAAGGTCCGGTTGAGCAGCGACGTGCCGGTGATGGCCACCACGTCGGCCTGGGGGATCACCTCGGCGGCAGCCTCCGCAGGCAGTTCGCCAGGGCGCGGGTCAAGCTCCAGCACGTCCAGGTGAGCGGCAGCCTGCCGCACATCGGGCAGGAAAGGGAAATGGCCGACGACCACAACCCGCTTTCCCCTCCCCCGGCGGATGATTTCGTCGGCGGCATTGTGCTCGGTCAACGCCGCCTCCTCCACCTCCAGCAGGGCGTTGACCGCCGCCATCCCCAGCCCGACCTCCATCGGGCTGTCGGATCGAACCAGTCCGGCCAGTTCCTGGGCGCTGTGGGCCGCCAGGTCGCCGGCCCAGCGGATCAGGCTCTGGCCGTGGGGGGTTTGTGTGTCCCGTTGCGTCGAGGCCAGACCTGCCCCCCGCCCGGTCCAGACCACCGTCCAAAACGCTCCGATCCGCACCTGATGCACCGGGATCGGTTCCTCCGGCAACAAGGCCAGCAGATCGTCAAGAACACCCATGGCTGCCCCCTATTTCTCGCAGGACACAAGGTTTTTAGCCGTGTGAGCGACCCGTAGCACAGGCTTCAGCCTGTCTGGGCCCCCTGTGTGAGCCACCTATAGCGCAGGCTTCAGCCTGTGCCAGGCCGATCCGCTGCTCTCCTGCATTATACCTGGGGGGAGCGGAAAAGGCAAATTCGCTGCCGCAGTCCTGGCCGGAATTGCCATCGTTCCCCGTTTGATGTAAAATTGATACTCACGCCGACTGAAATCGCCCGCCTGGGGCCTCCGGCCAGCGGTCGCCCGGCGCCGACCGCTGTTTCCGCACCGGCGCAGGCGCCCAGAGAGGCCGATTTCCAATCGGCCCGTGGGGCAGGTTGTCACAAGATGATGTCGCTTCCGGCAGCCATAGACAGGGCCGGAACCAGGCCAGCAGGAAAACGGGAAAGCAACAATCGTGGCTAAGAAGAAAGGGGCCTCGCGGCAGGCCAGGCTTAAGGCACGCCGGGCTGCTACCAACCCGATCCTCCGCGGACAGGAAGCCCTCCACCAGGGCGACTACGACGGAGCCATTGCCGCCTGGGAACAGGCCAACCGGGAAACCCCTTCGCCCCGGCTGACCGCTGCCCTGGCCGAGGTCTATTTTCGCCGTGGACTGGCCCGTTTCTATCGTCAGCAGCAACAGGACGCCGGCCTGTCCGATCTGGACAGCGCCGCCCGCCTGGCTCCCGACAGGCCACACTATGCCTACCACCTGGGCCTGGCCCATCATCGCCTGGGCAACCTGGAGATCGCCCTGACGGCCTATCGCCTGGCTCTGGATGCCGACCCGACCTTCAGCCGTGCCGCCGAGATGGCCGTCCTGAGCATGCTGGAGAAAGACAGAAACCCCATCCAGACCGCCGAATGGAAAGCGCTTCCGCCCGCCCGGCAGGCAGAGCTCATGCCGCTGGTCGGCCTGGTGTGCGGTCAATCACCGGCCGGCAGGAAGGCCCAGACCGGATCCCCACCTTCCGACGCGGGGCAGATGTGGTCAGCACTGGCCGCCCTGCAGGCGGGGGACAGCAGGGCCAGAGACACCCTCCACGCCATCGCCCAGGCCGCCGACCGGCCACCGCCGGTTCGGGCGCTGGCCGCCTACGCGCTCGGCGTGGAGGTGTTGCAGCAAGAGCCGCACAACCTGGAAGCCGCTCAAGGCCATTGGGAAGCCGCCCGTCGCCTGGGGCTGGACACTCCGGCATTGCGGGACAACCTGAAGGTGTTGTACCACCGCCGCGCTGAAGCGGCCATGGCCGCCGCCCGATGGGACGAGGCCGCCTCCCTGGCCGATGCTGCCCTGGTCCTGGACAGGACCGGCCCTGCATTGAGGGAGCTGGCCCTCTATGCCCACCTCCATGCCGGCTATGCCGAAGCTCAGGCCGGGCGGTGGGGCCAGGCCCTCGAACACTGGCGGCAGGCCCAAAGCCTGGGGGAGAACAGCCGGCCCTTGATCCAAAACCTGGCCCTGGCCTGCGAAAAGAACGGCCATTTCCTGGAGGCAGCCGGGCTATGGCGCGAAGTCATCCGCCGCCGCCCACGCAAAGCCAACGCCGCCGACGCCCTTACTCCCCAGCAGGTAGCCCTGTTGTGGGGCCACGTGGCCGACTGTTACCGGCGGGCCGGCCGTGCCGAAGAAGCGATCGCCACCCTGCGCAACGCCATCAAGAACGATCCCGACAACCCTGACCTGCGCCTGGAACTGGTAGATGCCCTGGCAGCCGAGGGACACTGGAACGCGGCCAGCAACGAAGTGGGGCGCATCCTGGACCGGCAGCCGAACCATGTGGGGGCTCTGGTCCGTGCCGCCCGGATTGATGAAGGGGACGGCTACCTGGCCCGCGCCCGAAAGCTGTGGAAACAGGTCCTGACTCTCGAACCCAAGCACCTGGAAGCCCGCGAGCGCCTGGCCGACCTGTTGAGGCAGGAAGGGGACCGGCTGGCACACACCGGAAAACCGGATCAGGCCCTGGCCTCCTACCGGGAAGCCCTGGAATACACCCCGGAGGAGGCGGATCTGGTTCTGGACTGTGCCTTTTGCCACCTTCTCAAGCAGAACCCACAGGCCGCCCGCCAGGAAATGGAACGAGCCTTTGCCCTGAAACCGCTGGACCTGGACCTGTACCACATGGCCGTGGACCTGTGCCACGCGGCCAGGCAGCCTGAAGAGGCCGAATGGGTGATCGACCGGGCCGAGGAGCTGGCCGGACCGACGCAGAAGGCAGGCCATCTCCCGGCCACCTTCTATCTGGATATTGCCGACTGTCGCTTCAAGCACCACCAGGCCGGGCCGGGCGAAGAGTACCTGCGGCGGGCCGAAAAGGCGGCGGCAGGGGACCCGGACGAACTGGTAGAAGTGGGCAGCTTCTATCTGGACCATGACAACACTCCCCGGGCCCTCCACTTCTTTGACCAGGCCTTGCGCCTCGACCCGGAGCATGGCTGGGCCAATTATCACGTGGGGGCCAGCTATGGGGCGGCCGGCGAGATGCGGGAGGCCAATCGCTACTGGCGGCAGGCACGCCGGACGGCGCGCAAGACCGGGGATGAGGAGCTGTTGGAGACGATTGAACAGACCCGTCGCTCCTTTGAACGCTTCTCGGAGCTGATCGAACGAGGGGCCGATCCGACCTCCCTGCTTTCTGCCCTGGCCATGAACTGGCCGGATGAAGAGGAAGAGGATGACAGCTTCTGGTGATCCCTACAGCGTGTTGGGCCTGAAACGGGGGGCCAGCCATGAAGAGATCCGCCGCGCCTACTTCCAGAAGGTGCGCGAACACCCGCCCGAAACCGATCCGGAAGCCTTTAAGGCCATCCGCGCCGCCTATGAGCAACTGCGCAGCGCCGAGCAGCGGCTTGTGACCGACCTCTATCTCTTGCAGGCTCCCCCCCCCTGGCCTGCCCCGGCCCAGCCAGTCCCGCTCCATTTTGACCTGCGCCTGCATCGCCAGGAACTCCTGGCAGCCGCCAAAGCCTTGACCGACCTGGCCCGTACCGACTTTCGGGATGATTACCAGGCTGTGCATCTGTCATGAGGACCTATGAGCCATAAGCGACACGTATGGGAAACCGTTTCCAGTTTCCTGTCCCAGCAAAACCCCCTGTCGGGCGATGGACTGGCCCGGCTGGAAAAGGAGGTCAGCAAGCTGGGTCGGGAACAATACAAAGCCAACACCCTGGCTCAAAGCCAGCTTGAGCGGTTGGAGGCTGCTCTCCAAACCCTGCAAGCCGGCCTGGACCGCCAGGAAACAGCCCGGCAGGAAGCTGTCCACAAGGCCCGGCTGGAGGTGCTGAAAGCCTTGCTCCCGGTGCTTGACGGACTGGAGGCCGGGTTGAAAAGCGGCGCCCTCCATGCCTACCGCCTCTACCGCCACGGCTCGCCTGAAGCGGCCACCCTCATCGCCTGGCTCGACGGCCAACGCCTGCTGCGCGACCGCCTGCTGGCCCTGTTGGCCCAGGAGGGAATCCGACCGATCCCCACCGTAGGCCACCCCTTCGACCCCTACCGCCATGTTGCCGTCGGCACCGTCCAGGACCCATCCCGCCCTGACGGCCAGATCGTCGCCGAGGAACGGCGGGGGTATGCCGCCGGCGATCAGGTGCTCCGCTACGCCGAAGTCGTGGTGGTCAAGAACAAAGACTAATAGAGAGAGCAAACATGACGAAGGAAGAGACTATTATCGGCATTGACCTGGGCACCACCTTTTCGGCCGTCAGTGTGGTGAAACAGGGCCGCCCGGTGCTCCTGCCCAACAGGCAGGAGCGGATCATCCCCTCGGTGGTCAGCCTGTCACCCCAGGGGGAGTGGCTGGTGGGCACGCCGGCCCTCAACCAGTGGGTGCTGGCCCCCGAATCCACCGTCCGCTCCATCAAACGCGATATGGGCACCGACCGGACCGTGACCCTGGGCAGACACACCTTCACCCCGCAAGAGATCTCGGCCTTTATTCTGCGCGAACTGAAGCGGATCGCCGAAGTCAACCTGGGACACCCGGTCAGGCGGGCCGTCATCACGGTGCCGGCCTACTTTTCCGACGCCGCCCGGCAGGCCACCAAGGATGCCGGTCAGATCGCGGGCCTGGAAGTGGTCCGCATCATCAACGAGCCGACGGCTGCCGCCCTGGCCTACGGCCTGGACCGGGAAGAGGACCAGGTGGTGCTGGTTTATGACCTGGGGGGAGGAACCTTTGACGTGTCGTTGGTCGAATTGGTAAAAGGGGTCGTCGAGGTGCGGGCCAGCCACGGCAACACCCACCTGGGCGGCGACGATTTCGACGCCCTCCTGGCCGAGCACCTGCGTCAGGCCTTTGAAAAGCAGCATGGCGTGGACCTGCGGAACGACCGCAAGGCGATGGCCCGCCTGGTCCGGGCCGCCGAAAAGGCCAAGATCGAACTTTCCGACCGCCCTTTCACCTGGGTGCGCGAAGAGTATCTGGCAGAAAAAAGGGGCAAACCGCTCCACCTGGAACTCGAAGTCAGCCGCCGCGAATTCGAGCGGATGATTGACAGCCTGATCGGCTCCACCCGCACCTCCATCCAGCAGGCCCTGAGCGACGCCAAAATGACCGTCAAAGACCTGGACAAGGTGCTGCTGGTCGGAGGCTCCACCTACATCCCCGCCGTGTGGGAACTGGTGGCCGATGCCACCAACCTGCAACCGCGCCAGGAGATCCACCCCTCCGAGGCGGTAGCCCTGGGAGCCGGCGTGCAGGCGGCCATCATCGCCGGTCAGCCGATCGAAGCCATCCTGGTAGATGTCACCCCTCACTCCCTGGGCATCGAAGTGGCCGAAATGACCTGGCGCGGCTGGGCCTACGACCGCTATAGCGTCCTCCTCCACCGCAACACCACCATCCCGGTCACCAAGGAGGAGGTTTACTACACCCTTCACCCCGACCAGGATACGGTCCACCTGAAGATCTACCAGGGCGAGGAGCCGGTCGCCAGCAAGAACAAACTGCTGGGCGACTTTACCATCACCGGCCTGAAACCGGAGCGGCCCGGCGAGCTGGCTCAGGTGACGGTCAAATTCAGCCTGGACATCAACGGCATTCTGCACGTCACAGCCCACGACCGGGGTAGCGGCCAGGAAAAGGGGATCACCGTGGCTGCGTCGCGGGAGCGGCTGAGCCAGGAGCAGATCAGCCAGGCCCAGAAACGGCTGGCCGAGACGGTCACCACCCTGAGCCTCGATGAAGCAGGCCAGGCCATGGTGGACCGGGCGCGCAAGCTGCTCCAGAGTAAGAAATTGGCCCCCCAGGAGGCAGCGGATCTGGCCGAAGCCCTGAACATGATTGACCAGGCCCGCCGTCGGGGAGATCAGGTCGAGCTGGACAACTGGCTGGCCGAGCTGACCGATCTGCTCTATGACCTGGAAGAGTAAGAAGAGCTAAAGTAAACAAATGAAAATGAAGTAAACGAATAGAAACCGCATGGTGCCCCCTGGTGTCCTTTGTGCCTTGGTGGTTATCAGACAAGCTCTAAGAGAGAAAGGAAAAAAGATGGACGAATGGGATTTCGACGACGATGAGTTGTGGGAAGGTGAAGAGGAGGATCTGGATACAATCGTGGAGGAACTGGCCGACACCTTCTTCCTCAGTGACGACGGCTATCTGCCCACCGATGGCGACCTGTACAACCTGGGTTACCTGGAAGCGGATGATTGGTGGCCACTGGTCAGGCAATTGAACGAGACGGTAGACCTGGAAGAGGTCATAGAGCTGGCAGAGGAACTGGACGCCCTGCTTCAACTCCCCGGCCTGCCCACCCAGCTTCTGGAATCCCCTCTCGGCTTCCTGCAAACTGCCCTGGCAGGCAACCTGCCCCCGCAGCCCTCTGGACGGCGGGTGGGCAGCCGCAAACTGGTCCGTATCGCCCAGGCTGTGATCCAGCTGGCCAGGGAACTGCCGGAGGCCGCCCAGGCTGCTGTGCGGGCCTGGGCCAGTGTACACCGCAGCCTGATGGCCCCCTACGGCCAATATGAGGATTGGGATGAAGAGAAGCTGGCCGAACTGCTATCCAGCTCCGATCTGCCCCCGGCCATGACCGGCTTTACCATGATGATCGCCATGACCCTGATGCGCTGGCCGGAACGGGCAGCAGGGTTGCCGTTGCCCCCCGATTTTAGCGATCCCAGGCTGTATGACCAGACCCTGGCCCAATGGCAGGCCCTGCCTGAAACCCCAACCGTCACTGCCGAGGGAGAGGGGGTGGCCGAAGCCCTCTTTGCCCAGGCGCAACTGGCCCATCTGCTGGCGCAGGCAGGCTCGGTGGAGGAACTGTTCCCCGATGACATGGACGAAGAGGCGATCACCAGGACCTATTCCCGCCTGAGCCGGGCCATCCTGTGGATGCACGGCCAGTGCCGCCGCTGCCCGGAACGGGAGGGGATCACCTGCAAGGTCGCAACCAACTGGCCGGAGCGCCCGGTGCCGTTGTTGGATGTGGCTGCGGAGGTCGCCAACACCGGCCGGATCGAAGGCTGTATCAAGATGGATCAGGGGGGATAGGGGGATCAGGCTCTATTCTTCATTGGTCATTCCATGCCCACCCTGCTGCTCAAAAACGCAACCCTGCTGGTCACCATGGACGACGCCCGCCGCCGCATCCCGAATGGCGGGCTGTACGCCGAGGGTCAGGTCATCCGCCAGGTCGGGCCGACGGCGGAGCTGCCCCCTACTGCCGACCGGGTGATTGATGCCCGGGGCATGGTCGTGCTGCCGGGGCTGGTCAACACCCACCATCACCTTTACCAGAGCCTGACCCGCGCCCTGCCTGCCGCCCAGGATGCAGAGCTGTTCGACTGGCTGCGCACCCTCTATCCCATCTGGGCCGGGCTGACGGGCGAGGCGGTGTACATCAGCGCCCTCATCGCTCTGAGCGAACTGGTCCTCTCCGGCTGCACCACCGCCGCCGACCACCTGTACCTGTATCCCCACGACAGCCGGATTGACGATGAAATCCGCGCCGCCCAGGAGCTGGGCGTGCGCTTTCATCCCGGTCGGGGAAGCATGTCGCTGGGCCGGTCAAAAGGCGGTCTGCCCCCCGATTCGGTCGTGGAAGAGGAAGAGGCCATCCTGGCCGACTGTCGGCGCGCTTTTGAGCAGTACCACGACCCGGCCCCCTATTCTATGTGCCGCCTTGTCATTGCCCCCTGCTCCCCCTTTTCCGTCACGCCTGAGCTGATGCGCGCCGCCGCAGCCCTGGCCCGTGAACGAGGGCTGATGCTCCACACCCACGTGGCCGAGACGTTGGACGAAGAGCAGTTCTGCCTGCGCCGGTTTGGCGTGCGCCCTGTTGAGCTGATGCGTCAACTGGATTGGATGGGGCCAGATGTGTGGTGGGCACACTGCGTCTATCTGAACCAGGCTGAAATTGAGCTGATGGCCGCCACCGGCACCGGCGTGGCCCACTGCCCCACCTCCAATATGCGGCTGGGGTCGGGCATCGCGCCCATCCGGGCCATGATGGACGCCGGGGTCAAGGTAGGACTGGCCGTAGACGGCAGCGCCAGCAACGACAGCGGACACCTGCTGGCCGAAGCACGCCAGGCCATGCTCCTGCAACGGGTCAGGTTGGGGGCCTCGGCCATGAGCGCCGAAGAGGCACTATGGCTGGGCACGCGGGGCGGAGCGGCGGTGTTGGGCCGGGATGACATCGGCGCCCTGGCCCCTGGCCTGGCCGCTGATTTCATCGGCGTGCGGCTGGACCGCCTGGCCTTTGCCGGTGCCCAGGCCGATCCGCTGGCCGCGCTCCTCTTCTGCGCCCCGCCCAACGTGGACCTGTCGGTCATCAACGGGCGGGTAGTCGTAGAAGACGGCCAACTCCTGGGCGTGGACCTGCCGGCGGCGATCAGGCATCACAACGAGCTGGCCCGCCAACTGCTTGAGCGGGCCCAGTCCAGGGCCAACACGATCTGACAGAGACCGCCGGGTCTTATGGCTCTCTGCCCGGCGGTGGAATCAGGAGCCTGTTCAGCACCCTCTTTCGGGGCCGGCCAGGCGGGCATTGCCCTCTTTGGCCATCTGTTTGATCCGCTGTAACTCGCGCACATACTCCTGGCCCCGCAGGTAAGGGTAGACCGTGTCGTTGTGCAGCAGCGGGTCAGCGCCGGGGGGCAGAGCCCGGTCGCCGTCGGGTGTGCCGGGGATGGGCGAAAAGAGGGCCAATCTGGCCTGCACGCCCAGCCGATGGACAAAGTGGACCGAGTCCTCGACCTCCTCAAGCGGCTGGCCCGGCAGCCCGGCCAGGAGGTACGCCCCCAGTTCCGCCGGACCAAAGCCGACCGCCCGCAGGCAAGCCACCGCCTGCTCGAAGGCAGCCGTCGTCACTTTGCCCCCGCTGGTCTGCTGACGAACCGGGTCGGTGGTCTCCAGCGACAGCCGCACGGTGGCAAAGCCAACCCGACGCATCAGGGCGGCCAGGCCGGCAGTGATCTGCGCCGCGTGCAGGCCGTTGGGCGTGTGAAACCGGACCACCAGGCCCCGCGCCAGCACCCCCTCCAGGATAGGCACCAGATGGTCCTGAGCGTCGAGTAAAAGCGCATCGTCGTAAAAGGCAAAATCGGCAATGCCGCGCCGGACACAGGCAGCGATCTCATCCACTACGGCAGCAGGTTCCCGCCGGGCAAAAGCCGGTTGCAGGCGATGGCTGGCGCAGTAGGTGCAACGGTAGGGGCAGCCCCAGGAGGTGAGCAGGCCGGCATAGGGGCGCGGCACCAGGTCGTGGGCCGGGGGTGGCCAGGTGCGGGGATCGGCGTAGCGATCAGGTTCCGAGTTGTGGCCGGTTATTTCATCGGCCAGGCGCAAGGCGGCAACGACGCCCGGCCCAACGATCACCCTGTCGGCGCCCGACCACTGCCGGGCGTGATCAGGGCAAAGGGTTGCATAGACGCCTCCCAGGGCCACCGGCACCAGGCCAAAACGTGCCCGCACCCGACGGATCGCCTCGACGACGCCGGGAAGCCAGTAGGTCATGCCTGAAGCGACCAACACCAGATCGGGGACGGGGGCCGCAGCCAGCGCCGCGTCGAACTGCTCTGTGGGCAGGCCGTAGCGTCCGTAGCGGCGCGGGACAAAGGCTATCGCCGCCAGCCTGTCCACCAGGGTCTTCAGGAACTTGCCGGAACCGTCGGCACGGGGCCGAGGCGCGCCGGGGTGCGGAGCCAGACAGTCGAGCACCGTCACAGCGTAGCCGCTCTGGCGCAAGACGGCAGCAATAGTCAGCAGGCCCAGCGGTTCGATCCACAGGTTGTAAGCAGCAAAATCATAGATCCAGGGATTGACGAGCAATACCTGGCCCCTGGTGTTCATGGGAAGATACGGCCCTGCCGGGCAGACATAACCCTACGCCAATGTCTGCATGAAGCTCCTATTCCTGGCTTCTATTCTAGCACGCCATGCCCGATCTGCCAAGATGACCAATGACCAATGACCCATTCCGCCATGTGCAACTTCAGGTTGTGACAGGTTATACCCTGACCCTCCTCCTGTC
>DAOTYI010000147.1:0-8479 GCA_034434895.1 Anaerolineae bacterium | reverse complement strand
AACTTGTGATTATCTCGACTCTCTATCTTATCTTGCGTGACTCTCTATTTTATGCTATCCTGCAACCACACGGTTGACCGTGGATTTGCCGTCCCATTGCTATTATACCACTTGAGGAAAACGCTGTCAAGAGGAGAACAATGATGCCAGAAAAGAAACTCGCCGACCGCCTCCGCGAGGCCATCCGCTTACCGCACCATCACCGTCCGCGACAGCAAAGGCGAACAGGACCGCGTGACCATCCTGCCCGACAGCCTGATCGCACCGCTTCAGGAACACCTGCTACGGGTGAAGCGTCTGCACGATCAGGACCTGGCCCGGGGCTATGGCACCGTCTATCTGCCCGACGCCCTGGAGCGCAAGTACCCCAAATCCGCACCGTTGTAGGGGCGCACGGCCGTGCGCCCTTACTGGGCTGTGCCCAAACCGGCGGCAGGGCAGGCAGTTACCAGGCAGCCTCGAAATCCCGAAAGAGAAACTCCTGATACCCTGCGACGGAATACCGCTTCCCCTTCTGCGCGACGGTGAACCCCTCCGCTTCCAGCAATGCTTTGTGCCCCTCCAGGCCGCCGGGAAATTTCTCGTTTAGAAATCCGTCGGCTTTGAGCGTCCGCCAGTAGGGGATGTCCAGCTCACGGCCTTCCTGCCTGGCTTCCTCGACGGCGTTGGCGGCGGTCATCACAAAAGATACCGGCGGTCAGCGTGCAACAGCCCTTCACCTGATACCTGCGCGCCAGCCAACGGCAGATCTCGATGATCGTGGTCAGGCGGCCGGGGGGGACCTGCCGCATCAGCGCCACGACATCGCTGGGATTGACCAGCACCACCGGGTCGCCGGCCTCTGCCCCCATTTTGTGGACGGCGTTGTAGCAGGGGAAGCCGGCCTCCAGGGCGATCACCTTGGGATAGCCGGGCTTGTCGGCGAGCTTTTCCTGCCAGGTTTTTCGTCTCGATGTCATTTTGTCACCTCCCATCACTGAACCGGATTTTTGCCGTCCACCCGTTGCGGTGGGCAGGGCCTTGGCCTCCGGCTCCTGCCGAAAGAACGGCAGCACCCCATCGAAAGGCTGCCTTACCGCCGCAGGCGCGGAATCAAGACAGGCGTGCGCTTTTTATACGCTTCGTACTCCTCCTGCCCGCCCCATCGGGCATCGGCTTTTTTTTCCAGCAGGGGAACGCCGCTGACGCGGGTGAGCAGAAAGGCGACGAACAGCGGGGAGATCAGCGCCACCCATCCCCACCCGCGCAGAACGGGCAGCGTGATGATGAGGACACCGATCCACAGCACCATCTCGCCAAAGTAGTTGGGATGGCGCGAGCGCGACCACAGCCCTGTTTGGATGAACCGGCCCTTGTTGGCAGGGTCGGCGTTGAAACAGCTCTTCTGGGCGTCAGCGATGACCTCGATGGCAAAGCCCGCCAGCCAGACCAGAAAGCCCGCCAGGGCCAAGAGGTCCAGCCCTTTGCGCGCTGTGGTCGTGATGCCGATCAGCGCGGCAGAGGCAGTGAGGGTGACCCACAAGGCCTGAATCGTCCAGGCGTTCAGGAAGCGGATGAAGGAGGGCTTGATCTCATCAAAGCGGTCGTCTTTGCCGGCCTTGCGGATGCGGCGGAAAAGGAACGTCCCCAGGCGCAGCGCCCAGACGATGACCAGCGTCGCCAGCAGGATGGCGCGGGCGTCCGCGCCGGCGCTGAAAAATAGGGCGATCAGGGTGACGGCAAGATAGGTGAGACTGCCCGTCAGGTCGTAGAATTTCTCGGTCTGCAGCAGATAGGCGGGGATGAATGCCAGCCATTGCATGAGAAAAGCCAGCGCGACGGCCAGCGCAAAGACGGGCACGCCGCCGAGCGTCGCGCCGCCCTGACTGCCCGCCAGCGCCACCAGCGCGCCGACGAGGAGCGAAACGGGAAAGGTGATAAAAGCATTGCGATCTTGCATGGGACTGTCCTTTTGTCAATGTGAGTGGAGCGGATTAGAACCCGCAGCGTTGCCCCTGCCAGATTGTACATCAGGAGACCTGATAACTCAAACTCAACCCTATGGCTGACAAAAATTGCCAGGGTACAGGAAGAAACGGAGCCACAGAATGGCGGCCGCCTTTGCCGGCCAGCGTTTTACATAGAATTTGACATAACGCAAAGCGCGGGATGGTTTGCGCCCCTCCCTGTCGGAAACGACAGTGAGAAAACCGGCGCGGACGACAGGGGTAGAACTGTCGTCCGCGCCGTTGTGTTTGGCGCAGGGATCGGTTATCATATTGACGAGATGAAAACGATCGCTTCGGCTGAAGTGCCGTGACCCGGTTGAAGATGAGGAGGATGAGATGACAATGGGCAAAGAAAAAGCCAACAAGGTTTTTCAACGAAAACTGGTATGGCTCATGCCACTATGCGTACTGGTGGGGACAGCCGTGGGAGTCTGGGCCATCAAGAACTGGCTGCCTGGATTTGTCGTTGGGATGATGTTTAGCCTGGCTCTGGCCAGCCTGTTGGCCCGACGTGCCATGCGAAAGACCGGCCCCGATTCCACGCCCGGTATGGATTCACAGAGCTGAGGAAGCATAGACCCGATCGGGAGGAGCTTGTATGAATAGCAACTATGAGCCTGCGATTGATCTGAAAGATGGATTTTTGCAGGATGGGCAAAGAACGGCAGCGAAAAGAGCGGGCGATGGCCTGCCTGGAACTGGTCGGCCTGGCCGATCATGCTCACCAATTGCCCGGCAGTCTGAGTGGAGGCCAACAGCAGCGGGTCGCCATTGCTCGAGCTCTGGCCAACGATTTAGCGTTTGCCTGTTGGGCAATGTTGTGGTAAAATTCCTGACCGAATGGCCCTTCAGCATGGCCGTTGTGGGCCGTGCTTCCAGGGGGTCCACTGGTGAACGATGAGCAACAATCGGTCCACTCTCCACTTTTTGATCGTTGACGACCATGACTCGGCACGCAAGATGCTCCGCCAGGTGGTGTCCAATCATCCCTCGTGGGTAGTGATAGGTGAAGCGACCAACGGCGCCGAAGCCATTGCCAGGATGGAGCAAAAGCCAGATGTGGTGCTCATGGACGTTGTAATGCCGGCGATGGATGGTCTGGAGGCTGTACAGCAGATCAAACGTATCAGGCCCGAAACCATTGTCATTTTGACAACCGCTTATCGAGATCAGGAGCTTAGAACCCGTAGCCTGGAAGCGGGGGCTGATGGCTTTATCCTGAAAGACGACCTGATGATTGATGCGTTACAAAAAATTCTATCTGCAAAGGAGGAGTGAGCGATGAATGCGGGCCTGCGCTGGTCCGAACCTGGATCGGCTGCTGGAGTTGGTGCCTGGTATCGAAGAAAATCCATGACATAATCCATGTCCCAGGTTGCAAAAAACCGGCGGACCAGTTTGGCCTGGCAACCCCTGGCCGAGATCCTGGGTTCGCTTTTGACCCTGGCTCTGATCATCTGTACGGCAGCGGTGGCTTTCTTCAAGGTCGAGGAAGGGATGAGCTGGGATGCCGGTTTCCGGGTCGTGAATGTGCTGTCTGGCGGTCCGGCCGATCGGGCAGGCATTCAACTGGGTGACCGGATCGTAGCCATTGACGGGCAACCTGTTGATGCCTGGCGTTTGCCCATCATGCGCTGGCGTCCTGGCTATGTCCTGAGCGTGGCCGTTGAGAGGGATGGTCAATACCTTGCACGGGCCATCCAGCTTGAGCAGATGTCTCTGTCAAGGCGGTGGGAGGCGGTCTGGCCCTTAATCATCGCCATGAGTTTTTGGGCCTTCAGTTCCCTGATGCCAGGACTTGCCCGGCAGAACACAGAAGTCCGCCTTTTTCGGGCTTTTAGTCTGGTGGGCGGTGCTGCATTGGCAGCCGGCAACCTGTCCGGCAGTGGGTTGATCGGGGCGGCGCACCTGTTCGGCGTTTTGGTTGGCGTGCTTGCGCCGTTGATTTTGCACTTTCATCTGGTCCTGATGGGGATACGTCTGGGGCGTTGGCAATGGCCAGTCCTGGCGGTCATCTATGCGGCCGGTGCTGCTGTGGCAATTCCCTAGAGTGTGCAGCCAGGATCGGCGATCCCAAAATGCAGGCTGCTTTGGAGGGGCTCCGGGAGGAGGCTGGAGCCCTGTTGGATGAATTGCGGGGGCTGTGTGCCGAGCTGCGGCCTCCTCTGCTGGATCTGTTCGGTCTGGCTGCGGCTATCCGGGCGCATAGTGAGGGGATTGGCCATCCAGGTCATGATCCGGCTGGTGGTGACAGACTCACAGGCGGTCCTCCAGATTCAGGACAATGGAAAGGGATTCACCGTGCCCGATCCGGTGACCCTGTTTGCTGCCGATGGGCATTTTGGGTTGCTGGGCATTCGTGAGTGGGTTGAGATGCTTAAAGGGGAGTTTGAGCTGTTCTCCCAACCTGGCGCCGGTACACGGCTTTGCGTCCGGGTACCTCTTTGCTCCGATGCAAGTCGGTAGATTCCGATCGAGTCTCCCCTGTCCCCCGTTCTTTTTCGCATAGTCAGTACGCACAGGAACGCGACGGATAAGGAAATTCCAAAGGGAGGAGTAGGCTATGCGAAGGTTCTTCCTGACTCAAATAGACTCCCTGGCTCTCTGTCTGGTGCTCCTTGTTTCTTTTGCCCTGCGCCTGTGGGGGAGTGACTTTGGCCTGCCGGCCTACACCCGCTATCATCCCGACGAACATGCTCTGGTAGAACGCGCAGCCCAGATCCTGTGGACCGGCGATTGGAACCTGCATCGCTTCAACTACCCGCCGTTCTATGCCTATCTCAACACCATCGCCGATTCATTGTACTTTTTATACGGTGTCACGCAAAACCTGTGGGAATATCTACCCACCTTTGTCGTGCCCAACTATTACCAGGTGGGGCGGTGGCTGACCGCCTGCTTTGGCACGCTGACCATCCTGGTCATCTATCTGGTCGGCAGGCAGTTGTGGAACCGGCGGACCGGCTTACTGGCTGCGCTGTTGCTGGGCGGGAATTATCTTCACATCATCCACTCACACTACGCCACGTTTGACATAATGGTTGGTTTCCTGGCAGCGCTGACCCTCCTGTTCAGCGAGCTGATCCGGACACGGCAACAGGCACGCTGGTACTTTCTGGCCGGGTTGTGTGCCGGGCTGGCCGGAGCAACCAAGTATAACGGCGCGGTGGTGCTTGTGCTCCCGTTGCTGGCCCATCTCCTGGCAACGCCATGGGGAGAGTGGGGCTGGCTCAACAGCCGGTTGGGGGCGACGATCGGCGGTTTTCTGCTGGGGTTCTTTGGCGGCAATCCCTTTGCCTTGGGCAACCTGCCCGATTTTCTCACCGGGCTGGCGACCGTCCTGCACCACTATGGCACGGCGCAACCCGGTTTCGAGGGCCTGGGCAACTGGCGTTGGTATCCGGCCGTATTTCTCACTTCGGCCGATGCCCTGTGGGTGATAGCCGGAACATTGGGGCTTCTTGGCCTCGCCTGGAAAGAATGGAGAAAGGCGCTGCTCCTCCTGTCCTTTCCCCTGATCTACTATCTGCTTGTTTCTCGCTTTGTCGTCCGCTTTGAACGCAACATGGTCCCTCTGTTGCCCTTCCTGGCCCTGGGCGGGGGCTGGCTGGTGGGCAGGATGCAGGAGGCAGGACGCAGGATGCAGGAGGCAGGAAGCAGGAGGAAAGAGGCAAGGGGCAAACTGCTCACTTTTTTCTTCTGGCCCCTTACCCCCTGCTTCCTGCTCCTTGCTCTCTGCCTCCTTCTCCTGGCCTTGCCTTTGACAGCCGGCATATCGTTTGATAGAATCCTGAGCAGGACCGATCACCGCGAAATAGCCGGTCGGTGGGTGGAGGAGAATGTCGCGCCGGGGAGCAAGATCGCCATCGAGCACTATGCCATCCCCTTCGACTATGACCGCTATCAGGTTGAGGATGTGCTCCGGATCAGCAACCATGACCTGGACTGGTACCGGCAGCAGGGGTTTGATCTCCTGATCGTCAGCGATGGGGTGTGGCCATTGCTACGCCGGCAGCCGGAGGCCTATGGAGAGATGTTGAGCAGGTATGACGATCTGATCAGGGGTTGCAGGTTGCTGGCCGAATTTATCCCCGATCCGCCCGCTCTCGTTGTAGCCGGCTATCCGACTGTGGCCGTCTACCATTTCGCCCCGGTCCGCATCTATGCCCTGTCCAGATGAGGGGACGATGAAACGATCGAAATCGCTTCTTTTGGAGATCCTGGAACAACGCTCGGCGGCCGCCATTCTCAAAAGCACCCGGCCCCCTGAGCAGGTGAGCAGTGAGGTACCGGCCTTTCCCTTTCTGGCCATCGTCGGGCAGCTAGAGATGAAGACCGCCCTGCTGTTGAGCGTCATCAATCCGGCGGTGGGGGGGGTGCTGCTCATCGGCCCACGCGGCACCGGCAAGACGACGGCAGTGCGAGGCCTGGTGGACCTGATGCCCCCCATACGGCGCAGCCTGTGCCCCTATGGGTGCGAAGAAGAGGCAGCCGAAATATGGGGCATGGACGCTATCTGCCCCGATTGCGCTGCCAGGATGGGCCGGGGGGAGGCGCTGACCGGCCTGGACCGGATGCGGCTCATCGAGCTGCCACTGAACGCCCGGCTGGAGGATGTCATCGGCGGCATCAACGAGCGGCTGGCCGTCGAGCAGCGGCGGGTGCGGCTGGAACGCGGTCTCCTGGCCTATGCCCATCGCAACCTGCTCTATATTGACGAGGTCAACCTGCTGGACAACGCCATTGTGGACGCCATCCTGGATGCCGCCGCGCAAGGCCGGGTCACGGTGCGACGCGGCCCGCTGGTGGCGGTGTACCCCTCCAGCTTTGTCCTGGTCGGTTCGATGAACCCTGAGGAGGGCCTGCTCCGCCCCCAGATTCAGGACCGGTTTGGCCTGCGGGTGGTGGTGGATGGTCTGCGCGATCCGGCCGAGCGGCTGGAGGTGTACCGTCGGGTCCGGCTCTTCCGCGAGCACCCTCATTGGCTGCTGGCAGCACTGGCCGAAGATACAGCCCGGTTTAGCGAAGAGATCGCCCGCGCCCGCGAACTGCTGCCCCAGGTGCAGCTTGCAGCCAGGGCGGAGCAACTGGCATTGCGGCTGGTCGAAAGCCTGGGGATTTCGAGCCAGCGCGCCGAGATCGTGGCCCTGGAGGCAGCCCGGGCTTATGCCGCCGCCGATGGCCGCCAGGAGGCCACGGCGGACGATGTGGCTGCTGTGGCCCCCATGGCCCTCCGGCAACGGCGCAGCGAATTTATGCACCAGTACCTGGCCTCGGTGCAGGCGGAGGAAAGCGAGATCCGGGCAGCCTGCCAGGTTGCTCAGGAGGAGGCATGAAGGCCGCAACCGGCATACGGTGGCTCCTGCCTGCCGGCTGGGCACTGGCAGCAGCCGGTTCCTATGGGCCGTGGGTGGCCCATAAAACGGCTGCCCTCGCCCTCAGCGGCACGGATCTGGGAGAGTTTGTCAAGTTCTTGCCGGATGGCACGGTGGTGCGACAACTGTTCTACCTGCCCCCTCTGGCGGTGGTGATCGGTGTGGCCCTGCTGGCCTGCTCGCGGCAGATGAGCTATTCCCCGCCGCTGCGCCTCCTCCTGCTCGCGCTGGCCATCCCGGTCAGCCTGCAACTGTTGCCACCGGCCTGGTCCCCGGCCAGCCTGATCACCCCGGAATTCCGCCTCCAGACGGCTGTCGTGGGCTTTTGCTGGCTGCTGCTGCTGGCTTCGCCGCTGTTGGGACGCCTGCCGGTCCGGTTCACCGGCCTGCTGACCGGCGCGCTGGCCATAGCGGCGGCGGGGCTTGCGGCCTGGCAGTTCCTGGCCGTCAAACCGGCCATTGACCGGCTGTACGGCACCCCGCCGCCCATCGGTTGGGGATTTTATCTGTGCCTGATCGGCCTGGCAGCGGTGGCCGGGGCAGGTATGGCCCTGGCTACAAAGGCATACAGGCCATGACCCACCGACCACTGCCCGCTCTCCGATCCCTGTTGCCGCTGTCCATCCTGTTGCCGGCCGTCCTGCTGCGCATCGGCTGGCCGACGTTGACCGAGTTCAAGTTCAGTGAGGCACGGCTGGCGGCCCTGGCCCTGGAGCTGACCCGGGAAGGTCATCTGCCCCTGGTCGGCGTGCCCTCGTCGGCGGGATTCGACCACTCGCCCCTCAGCGTCTATCTGTACGTGCCCGCCTTCCTGTTCACGGCCAATCCTATCCCGGCTACGGTGTACGGCGGGCTGGTGAACGTGGGGGCGGTGGCCCTGTGCTGGTGGCTGGCCCGGCGTTGGCCGGGGGGAGGGCGATGGGCAGCCGCCGTTGCAGCGTTGCTGCTGGCCGTCAACCCCTGGGCGGTGGCCTTTAGCCGTAAGATCTGGCAGGTAGCCTTCGTGCCCTTGCTGGCCCTTCTGTTCGTCGGGCTGGCCGTCTCGGCGCTGGTCCAGGGACGGCGCCGGCATCTGGCCTGGATGCTGGCCGCCTATGCTCTGTTGGTGCAGGTCCA
>DAOTYI010000146.1:0-4824 GCA_034434895.1 Anaerolineae bacterium | reverse complement strand
GTGAAATACCTGCTACCCTCCCACAGGTTAGCTCGACAATGTTAGATTAACATAAATGGCGGCCAGGGTGGACCTCACCCCATCCCCCAACCCTCTTCCCCTCTCCGCCGCGGAGAAGGGAAGGGGGCCAGGGGGTAGGGGTGAGGTCGAATCGAACAATGTCGAGTTAGAAAGTGGCCGGCAACAGGGCGAGCAGCTCATTGCAGCGCACCTGGAGATTGCGCCCAAACCTGCGGGAGGGTAGGCAGTTACCCTGTGTGGCAACTATTCCAGAGGGTGGTGCTCATTGGACAAATCGGCGCATCTGTGCTATGATGATAGTGTCTTTCACAATCCAAACCGGACACAGCAGTCCTCCGACTCATCCTGCTCCCTCTGGGACAGATGAGCGATACGGTGAGGGGAGCAATCCCCTCGCCCGCCAGTGTGCAAAGGAGGCGGTTTCCAGTCGGCGCCCGATGGGTGCCTGGAGGCTGCCTTTTTTGTTGGGAAAGGAGGTGAAGGGCGGGACGATTCAGTTCGAGTGTGAGCCGATGGAGACCATTCATGTAGAGGTGTGGTTGTACGGGCCGCTGGCGCGTTACGCCGGCGAGCAAAGTCATGGCAGCTATGCCGAATTGCACCTGGACCTCCCTGCCGGCAGCACCATGCAACATCTTCTGGAGCGCCTTGGCCTCCCGTCGGAGGAGAAGGGGATCACCTTCGTCAACGGCAATCTGGCGGCGCTGCCGGGCCTGGAGGCTGACCGGGAGGTGGTTCTGCACGACGGCGACCGGGTGGGCATCTCGCACCGCAAAAGCATGTGGCCCTTCCAGTACCGTTTCGGGGCAGGCCAGACTCCCCAGCTCCGCAAAACATTTCGCCAGCGACAGGATCGCGGCATCCACCATGCATATACCAAGATCGAAAAGGAGGTCGAAAATGGGTAAACTGTTGCGTTTGAACATGACGGACCGCACGGCGACCTTGCAGGACCTGCCGGAAAAGTACAGGTACCTGGGCGGGCGTGGCCTCACCTCCACCCTGGTGCATGATGAGGTTGACCCGTTGTGCCATCCGCTGGGGCCGAACAACAAGCTGGTCCTGGCACCGGGCATCGTCACCGGCACCTCGGCCCCCACCAGCGCCCGCATCTCGGCCGGGGCCAAGTCGCCGCTGACCGGCGGCATCAAAGAGTCGAACGCCGGCTCCGCCTTTGCGCCGGCCGTGGCCGACCTGGGCATCCGGGCCATCGTCGTGGAAGGGCAGCCCCAGGAGAAGGGCTGGTGGCTGGCCTATGTCACCTGGGATGGCAACGCGCCCAAGGTCGAGTTCCTGCCCGCCGACGAATATGCCGGCCAGGACCTGTACGACGTGTTCCCCCGCCTCTATGAGCGCTTTGGCAAGGTGAGCATCGCCGGCATCGGCGTGGCCGGTGAGTTCCTCTACGCCAACTCGGGTCTGTGCTATGAGGACCAGTCAGGGCGGCCGGCCCGCTATTCCGGCCGCGGCGGCCTGGGGGCGGTGATGGGCAGCAAGGGCCTGAAGTTCATCGTCGTAGACCGCAAGGGCGCGCCCGGCGTCCCGCTGGCCGACAAGGAGCTGTTTGAGCAGGGCCGCAAAAAGCTGACCGATGCGCTGATGACCCATGACATCACCAAGCCCAAGGGGGCGCTCAACACCTATGGCACCGCCGTGCTGATCAACATCATGAACGAGGCCGGCGGCCTGCCCACCCGCAACTTTTCCAGCGGCCGCTTCGAGGGGGCGGCCCGCATCTCCGGCGAGGCGCTGTTTGAGGGCAACAAAGAGCGGCTGGGTCGGGAGCTGTACAACCATGCCTGCAGCCCCGGCTGCATCATCCGCTGCTCCAACACCTGGTACCGGCCCGACGGCACCGAGCATGTCTCCTGCCAGGAGTACGAGTCGGTCTGGGCGCTGGGGGCCAACTGCGGCATTGACAACCTGGATGTGACCGGTGAGCTGATCAGGCTGTGCAACGCCTATGGCCTGGATACGATTGAGATGGGCTGCACCCTGGCGGTGGCGATGGAGGGCGGCCTGCTCAACTTTGGCGATGGCCAGAAGGCGATCGAGCTGATGCACGAGATCGGCAAGGGCACGCCGGTCGGACGCATCCTGGGCAGCGGCACGGCCACGGCAGCCCGGGTGCTGGGCGTCACCCGCGCCCCGGTGGTCAAGGGCCAGTCCATGCCCGCCTATGAGCCGCGCGCCGTCAAGGGGATCGGCATGGTCTACGCCACCGGCCCCATGGGCGCCGACCACACCCAGGGCTACACCATCGCCCCGGAGATCCTGGGCGTCAGCGGCAAGGTGGACCAGTTCGACCGGGACAAGGCCGCTCTGGCCCGTGGCTTCCTGGAGGCGACCGCCTTTATTGACTCCACCGGCCATTGCCTGTTCATCGCCTTTGCCATCCTGGACATCGCCAGCGGCTTTGAGGGCCTGGTCGAGGAGTGCAACGGCGTGCTGGGCACCCACTGGACGATGGAGGATGTGGGCCGCATCGGCAAGGAGATCCTGTCCAGGGAGCGGGCCTTCAACCGGGCAGCCGGCCTCACCGCCGAGCATGACCGCATGCCGGAGTTCATGAAGCTGGAAAAGCTGCCGCCGCACAATGTCGTCTGGGATGTCTCCGACATGGCGCTGGACTCGGTGTGGGAAGGGTATTAGCAGGAGGCAGGAAGCAGGGGGTGTGATGATCGCCGTTCAGGTCAAGCTGTTTGCCACCCTGCGTCGCTATCGCCCCGACCTGAAGATGGGCCAGGCGCTCGCCGTGGAGCTGCCCGCCGGGGCCACGGTCGGCCAGCTTATCCGGGAGCTGGGGCTGCCGCAGGAGGAGGTCAAGATGGTCTTTGTCAACGGCCTGGTGCGCGAGCGGGACCATCCCCTGGCCGACGGCGATGAGGTGGGCATCTTTCCACCGGTGGGCGGCGGGGAGTAGTTGCAGTTGAAACAGAAAGGACACGAAGGAACCCTCCTTCGTGTCCTTTCTTTTGTGGCTAAATATACAGCCGCTGCCGGTCCACCTCTTCGCGCAGGATGCGCAACTCCTCGGCGTCCGGCGGATCGTTGACCCCCACCCTGTCGGGGATGATCAGCTCAAAGCCGGTCTCGGCGATCACCTGCTCCACCGTCACGCCCGGCTGAGTCTTGAGCAGCTTCATCCGTTTGCTCTCTTCGTCAAAGCCCAGCAGCGCCAGGGTGCTGACCACATACAGCGGCCCGGTGCCGGGCGGCAGGCCGGCCTCCTCCCGCGCCCCGGGGCCGGTCAGATAGCCGGGGGTGGTCACAAAGTCGCACTTTTCCACAAAGCTGCGCCGGCTGTGGCGGATGATGATGATCGTCCGCCAGCAGAGGGACCCCACGTCGTTGGCCCCGCCGCTGCCCGGCAGCCGCACTTTGGGCGGATGGTGCTGCGGTCCGATGATGGTGCTGTTCAGGTTGCCATAGGGGTCAATCTGCGCCCCGCCCAGAAAGCCGTAATCAATAAAGCCCCGCGCGGCCGTCTCCATAATGTCGCAGATGCCGGAGGCGTGCAGCGCCTTGTGGAAGGTGCGCGCCTCGCCCACGGCGATCGGTAGCTCCTCCAGGATGGCGCCCACGCCGCCGAATTCAAAAACCGGCACCAGGTTGGGGGCCTGGCGGCGTTGGGCCAGCGCCGCGGCCAGCATGGGGATGCCGGTGCCGATAAAGGCCGTCGTCTCATCCTCCATCAGCCGCGAGGCGGTGCAGATCAACAGTTCCGTCGGATTGTAGCTCGGCTCGCTCATTCCCGTCGCTCCCTTCCGGCTACCAGCCGCTCCAGCCGCTCCCGGCCCACCTTCTCCAGGTAGGCCTGGTGGTCGGGCAGATCGTAAATCCATTCCTGCAAATAGGCCCTGGCCCCTTCCTCGGTCTTGGATGCCTCCACCCAGGCCTTGATCTCCGGCTCGTCGCGGCAATAGACGTAGGCCATCTCGCCCGGATGGGAGCCAAAGGGGGCGTGGACCACGGCATCCACCAGATAGTAGGGCACCAGCGTCCGGTCGGGATATTTGCGGATCTCTTCGGTGGGCACAATCTCTTCGGCGCTGACGATCAGCCGCTTGCAGGCCCGCGCAAACTCGAAGCCAAAGCCGGTGATCCCCTCCACCTGGCAGTTGCCGTAGCGGTCGGCGCGGTGGACATGCATCAGCCCCACATCCAGGATGAGGGCCGGCAGCAGGGCCACCTTTTCGCCGGTGAAGGGGCATTTCACCACTTTGGCGGCGCTGTATTTCAGCGTGTCGGTGCCCAGCATGGAGCGCACCGGGATGAACGGCACCCCCATCGCCGCCGCCTTGAAGCGCCACGACAGCCCGGCGTTGCTCCATTCCACCACCTGCTCCACCTGGCCGCTCTCCACTGCCCGCCGCAGGGCCGAGGAGGTGCCATACACCTCCAGGCCGATGTAGGTCAGGTCCAGCGTCTTGACCACCCCCGCCGCCAGCCACAGGTCCAGCTCGGTGACCCCCTGCCCGCAGACGCGCAGCTCTTTGAACCCCTGGCGCAACACCTCGCGCACCAGGCTCATCGGGCAGCGGACCGTGCCGTACAGTTCGGTGCCGATGTAGCAGCCGTCATACACAAAGCGGCGGATGGCCTCCTGCTCGCTCATCAGCTTGTCCACCAGCCGGCGCGACTTTTGGGTGCGGTTCCATTCCCGAAAGGCGTTCATGTCCGGTGGCTGGATCAGCGCCCCGATCCCCGATTCGATGACTTCCAACTCTTCCTCCTCCTTTCTTTCCAATTTTAGAGATTAGAAACAGGGTGGACCTCACCCCATCCCCCCCAGCCCCCTTC
>DAOTYI010000145.1:0-4508 GCA_034434895.1 Anaerolineae bacterium | reverse complement strand
CCCCACCGCTGCCGCCACGCCGGTGGAGAGCAGGATGACATCGGCGGTCACCACCGTTGTCAGCCGCTCGGTCAGGCCGGCCACCACCTGGGCGCCGACAATCCCCAGGGCGATGCCCACCCCGCCGCCAAAGAGGGACAACACCACGGCCTCGACCAGAAACTGGACCAGGATGTCTCGCCGTTTGGCTCCCACCGCTTTGCGGATGCCGATCTCCCGCGTGCGCTCTGTCACCGACACCAGCATGATGTTCATAATGCCGATCCCCCCCACCAGCAACGAGATGGCCGCGATAGCTCCCAAAAAGATCGTCAGCACGCCGGTGATGTCGCCAAAGATCGACACAATGTCGGTCTGCTTGATGATGGTAAAATCGTCCTCATCCCGAAAGGCAATTTTGTGGCGTTGGCGCAGCAGGCCGGCAATCTGGTCTGAAACCCTGTCCATCACCGACTCGTCGGCCACCTGCACGTAGATGGTGGACAGGAGCGGCTGTCCCGTACGGCTGCGCCATCCGGGATAGAGCCGGCTCTGGGCGGTGGTCAGGGGCACATAGATGGTGCTGTCCAGGGTGCTGAAGGCCGAACCCCCCTTCTCCTCCATCACGCCGACGACCCGAAAGGGGATGCGGTTGATCTTGATCGTCTGGCCGATGGGATAGGCCCCCTCTTCGAACAGCATCTCATACGCCCGGCTGCCGAGCACCGCCACCCGTGAGCGAGCGTTGACGTCTGTTTCGGAAATAAAATGGCCGTCGGCGATCTTGAGGTTGCGCAACTCCAGATAGGCGGGAGTGACCCCGGCGATGTCGGTGCGGATGTCCCGCCGGCCGGCAACCACCGTCGCCCTGGCCGACAGCTCCGGGGCAACGGCCAGGGTATCGGCCACCTGAAACGGATCGGCGATGGCCTGATAGTCGGCCAGGGTCAGTTCGGCGCGGGTGCTGTCCGTCCCCTCCAGGGTGCCGGGGAAGATGAACAGCAGGTTCGAGCCGAGGCCCTGGAACGACTCCCTGACAAACTTTTCCACCCCTTTGCCGACCGACATCAGGGTAATGACCGCCCCCACGCCGATGATGATGCCCAGCATGGTCAGCACGGCCCGCAGCTTGTTCGACAGCAAAGCCCGCAGCGCGATCCGGATGCTTTCGGTGAGCGTCATCCTTTCTGCTCCCTCTCGTCACTTTCGACCATCCCATCGCGGATGCGGACGATGCGCCGCGTCTGGTGCGCAATGTCGGGGTCGTGGGTGACAAAGATGACGGTGATGCCCCGCTCCTCATTCAATTGACGAAAAATGGCAATGATCTCTTCGCCTGACCGGGTGTCCAGGTTGCCGGTGGGTTCGTCGGCCAGGATGATGGCCGGTTCTGTCACCAGGGCACGGGCGATGGCCACCCGCTGTTGCTGGCCGCCGGAAAGCTCGCTGGGTCGGTGGTTCAGCCGGTCGCCCAGCCCGACCGCTTCCAGCGCCGCTCTGGCCCGGCTACGCCGCTCCCGCGCCCCTACACCGGCGTAGATGAGCGGCAGGGTCACGTTCTGAAAGGCTGTGGTCCGGGGCAGCAGGTTGAAAGTCTGGAAGACAAAGCCGATTTTGCGGTTGCGGATGTCGGCCAGACGGTTGTCGTTGAGCCGGCCTACATCGGTGCCATCCAGCCAATACCGACCCGAGGTGGGCTTGTCCAGGCAGCCGATGATGTTCATCAGCGTGGACTTGCCTGAACCGGAAGGGCCCATGATCGCCATAAACTCCCCGGCGTGGACCTGAAGTGACACCCCGCGCAAGGCATGGACCTCGACATCCCCCATCCGGTACACCTTGGTGATCTCTTCGATGCGGATCAGCGTGTTGTCCATTTCTCTACACCGCGGCTCCTGTTTGGGACAGACCGGCAGGGATGGAGCGGTGGAAATCCGCTCGTTTCCGTGTCATCCCTGTCCCTTCTGACTTGACTGCCGGCTTAAGGAGGCCCCATCATCAACGTCCGTTGCAACTGCTCACGGCTCGACTCCTTCACCAGAACGATCACCTCCCCCTCGGTCAGGCCGGCCAGCACCTCACTGGAGGTCTCGTCGCGCAGGCCGATCTGGATCTCAACGGGCTGAACCCCGGTGCCGGCCGGTCGCTCGACAAAGGCCTGGCCGGTGGTGCGGTCCACGCGGATAAAGCGGTTGGGCACCAGCAAAACATCTTCCCGGCGCTCGGTCACAATCTCGACATTGGCCGTCATGCCTGCCCGTAACGGCGCATCTGCAGGTTCCAGGTGGATCGTGACTTTGTAGATCACCACCCCCGCCTCGATCTGGGCCGTTTCGGCGATCCGCGCCACCTGGCCGCGCAGCACCTCCCCCGGCAGGGCATCGAGGGTGACAGTCACCGGCTGCCCCTCGGCGACGCGGCCGATGTCAATCTCGTCCACGGTCACGTCCAGGTGATACTCCGACAGATCGGTCAGGACAAAGGCCGGCTGTCCGCCGCTCAGTTCGCCCGGCCGGATGCTCACCAGGGTGATCGTGCCGTCGTGAGGGGCGGTCAACACCGTGCCCGCCAGTTGATGTCGGGCCTGATCGAGCGACAGGTGCGCCTGCTCGACGGCCAGTTGGGCCTGCTCGACCCCCACCTGGGCGACGAGGAGGTCTTCGTCCGAGGCCCCTTCTTGCAGGCGGGCCAGTGTGGCTTCGGCCTGGGCAATGGCCGAGCGAGCCGCCGTCAGCTCGGCGGCCGATGGCTTGCGCTGCGTCAGTTCAAAATTGGCTTTGGCGGCCTGGTAGGTGATGGTTGCCTGTTCCAGTTGCAACGCCTGGGGCAACATGGCAACGTCAGGCCGGTCGGCTACCTGGTCGTAGGCCCGTTGCGCCTGCTTCAGGGCCGCCTCGGCCTGGTCCAGGTTAGCCCTGGCCACCCGGATCTCCTCCTGGGTGGGGCCGGCCAGGAGCCGTTGATAGGAGGCCCTGGCGCTCTCCGCAGCGGCCTGGGCGGCAGCCAGGTCGTAGCTGGCCGGATCGCGCGTCACGCGGAGCAGTTGGGCCTGGGCCGAGGCCAGAGACAACTCGGCCTGGCGCACCGATAGCTCCGCCTGGGCAACGGCAAATTCCAGGTCGGTCGTCTCCAGGCGGGCCAGCACATCACCGGCATGGACCACCTGGCCCTCTTTCACCAGCACCTCGGCCACCCGACCTGCGCTCTTGAAGCTCAGCGTCGTCTGCTCCCTGGGCAGGATGGTGCCGGTCGCGTTGACCACAGCGACCAACGTCCCTCGTCTGACGATAACCTCCTCCCGTTCGACCGCCACAGGCTGGCGTTGTGCTGCAGACCTCTGCACAAACCACACGGCGACCGTGGCCACAAGGGCCAGGAGGATGAGAGTGATCAGCACCTTTCTCATAATCTTCCCCTTTACGACAAAAGACTGATGCCGGTTTCGGCCCGGCACCAGCCTGATACCGCCTCCCTCTCTGACGTTCAGCCCGCATAGAACAATATCACAGTCAGAGACTTTTGTCAACACCCACCGACTCGACGATGTTAGATTAACATAACAGGACTTACGCAATGGATGGCATTCTGGGCCATTCTTCGTGTCTTGGTGCCTTTGTGGTAAACCTGCCAGGCCAACTGCGTAACTCCTGTAACATAAATGGCGGTCAAGGTGGCCCTCACCCCATCCCCTGCCACTGAACGGGGAGTATACCACACATCGGTTGCCAGAGTATGACAGGATTGTTATCGGATGATTACCGTTTCCAGCAACTGTTCAGGGAGGCCGATTCCCAATCGGTGCAAAATGTGGCTGCACCTGGAACTGACCACCCCTTTTTCCCGTCTAACAATAGGGCAACTGCTCGCAGTGGCCCTACATTCGGGAAGGAGAAAGCACGTGACGATCCATTCTACACAACCTGACCGCCGCTTTCGCGGGTGGGATGAGTGGGAGCAACCGGCCATCGAACAAAAGGAACCGGCAGGCATGGGATACGCGGTGGCGCTTCTGATGCTCCTCGCCCTGATCGTCCTGTGCGTGGCCGGCTTTTTCCTCTTTCGGGCGCTGATGCCCAATTCGCCTCCGGTCACACTGCCGGCCTTTATCACCGCCACCTCTTCCAGCACACCGCCCGGGATTGCCCCTCAGCCGTTGGCCTCGCCCACCTCTGCCGCTCAATCGGGCCAGGCCCGGGTGGGCATCACCCCCGATCGCGGTTATGTCAATACCCTCATCACCGTCGCCGGCCAGGGCTGGTGGCCCGGCGAGGCGGTCTTTGTCTTTCTCCGCTCTCCGGCCGAGGGGGAAGGGCGAGGCTATGCCTATGCGGCGGCGGTCGCCGATGAAAATGGCAACTTTTACACGGCGTTCACCTTCCCCAACGAGGTGCGCTGGCGGGGTCAGGCGTGGGCTGATGTCATCGCCCGGGGCTCCCGCTCCGGGTTTGAGGCCAGCGCCCGCTTTACCCTGGATGCGCCCACCCCTACCGACACTTCCCCTCCGCCCACACCGCGACCCACTCTACCAC
>DAOTYI010000144.1:0-8859 GCA_034434895.1 Anaerolineae bacterium | reverse complement strand
AGGAGATGACGACGCTGCGCAACCCGGCACGGCGGCCCAGGCGAGCGGTGTCGAGCATATACTCATAAAAGACCATCGGTTCGGAGTAGGTGTAGGCGATGGTCGGCGCGCCCTGGCCGGCAGCCGCACCGACAATGGCTTCCGGCGGGGCGTCGTAGTTTTGTGTTTCCTCAGGAGGGTGCTGGGAGATGGTATAGTTCTGGCAGTATTTACAGCGCAGGCTGCAGCCGGCAGTAGCCAGCGAGAAGGCG
The DNA here is from genome assembly GCA_034434895.1 of Anaerolineae bacterium. Classification (GTDB taxonomy): domain Bacteria; phylum Chloroflexota; class Anaerolineae; order JAAYZQ01; family JAAYZQ01; genus DAOTXL01. The sequence goes on along the minus strand of DAOTYI010000144.1, from coordinate 8,608 downwards.
GTCGTTCCGGGCAGGAAATGGAAGAAAGGTTTCTTCTCAATGGGGTCTACATGGATGGCACACGGGTTGCCATAGACAAAGCTGTAGAGCCGGCCGCCTCGGTTTTCGCGCACGCGACAGGTGCCGCGCTCCCCTTCGGCCAGGAGGCAACGGTTGGGGCACAACTCGCAACGGACGTAACGCCCCTGGTGAGGGACATGGCAGTAGAGCGTCCGCGACGGTTCGGCCGGGGCATGACACGAAGCACAGTCCAGCCCGCCCTCCACACCGGAGTAGTACATGGCTTCGCGGGTGTGATCGGGCAGCGATGGCGGAGCCTCGGCCGTGGTCTGGTCCCCCCACCGCCAGTCGGCCCATAGCGCCCCTCCGCCCAGAGCGCACAGCCCTGCGGCGGCGAGCCCTTTTAGAAATGTGCGACGGGAAATCTTGGTCATCGAACCCTCTTCTTTCCAACTCAGAGCCAGTCAAAGTCTACCACGAAGGCGCACAGGGCAAGGAAATGAGATGAAATTGAAAGAAATTCCTTGTGTCCTTCGTGTCCTTAGTGGTTTTCAGACCAGCTTTTAGAACAGATGCAGGCTTTCCACTCCTGTCTTCCGCGCCAGCCAGCCGACGCCCAGGAAGGTGAACAACACTGCTCCCAACCCGATCAATGCCAGCCAGGCCAGGCGGCGGCCCTGCCAGCCCCGTTGCCTCCGCAGGTGCCAGTAGAGGGTGTAGATCAGCCAGGTCATGAGCGTCCAGCTCTCTTTCAGGTCCCAGCCCCAGGCGCGACCCCAGGCGACCTGGGCCCAGACCATCCCCAACAGCAGGGTCAGGGTCAGCAGCGGGTAACCGGCGGCGATGGCCCGATCCAGCAGCAGTCCCACCTGATTGCGGTCTGGTTCGCGCAGCAGCCAGACCAGGCCCGCTGCCCCGGCTACGGCCAGTGCACCGTAGGCCAGCGCCGCCACCCCGGCATGCAGTGGCAACCAGGCCGAGTTGAGGGCCGGCGGCAGTGGTGCGATGGCCCGTTTGAAGGCCGGCAGGCCCAGCCGGGCATAGGCCACCAGAGCAGCAGCGATGAGGGCTGCCGCTGCCTGGAGGTCTGGAACGTGGCTGCCCGGCCTCGTGTCGAGGGTCAGTGCGGCCAGGGCCGTCCCCAGGGCGAAGGCCAGGGCAAACTCGTACTGACCGGTCAGCGGCCAGTGGCCGGCCCGCAGCCCCCGCGCCAGCAGCGCCCCACCCAGGATCATCACCCCGGCTGCACTCAGCCAGGCCCCGGCCCGCCGATCCCGTCGGTAAGCCAGGGCCGCCAGCAAGAAGCAGGCTCCCGCCGCCAGAGGAGTGACTCCGCCGTTACTCATCAGCCTCCTCCACTGACCCTTCCACAGAGTTGGGACCTCTGGCCGGGCGGATCCACAGCGAGATCATCGCTGCCACCAGCAGCAATCCGGCCGAGCCGACGGTCAGGCCGAAGGTCGGGTCGTGGCTCACCTGCCAGATGGTATAGTGGCTCAGGTGGAAGGCGAGGGACGTCCCCTGCACTGCGATCGGCTGTCCGTCGGCCACGGTGCCGGAGCCGAGAGGGAGACCATCGGGGGTCCGCGCCTCGACGAACAGCCTGTCTGTTCCCGGCTGGAGGGCCAGGCGCAGGGTGAGGCCGGCCTGGGGGAGCCTGATCTCCTGGCTCTGGCTGGTGGCGAAATCCAGGGCAAAGGTGCCCTCCGGGGCGACGACCCTGGCTGCCGGGCCGTAGCCTTGCAGGTGAAAGGACACCCCCTGCCAGACGAGCGGGTGGTTGAGGCGCACGGTCCGGCTCTTCAGCGGTGAGCCACCGGCCAGAATGGTCAACGGCACCCGGTAGTCGCGGGGCTGGCCGTCGGGGTAGGGATCAATGGCCAGCTCGCCGGCCTGCACAGCCAGGTCACGCCCGTGGCCGACCAGATGGACCTGGCCGGGCAGCAGCCGGATGCCGCTTTCCTGCCAGACCAGGGCCGGTCGGGCAGCCACAGCCACCCCCAGGCAAAGTGCTGCCAGGTGACTGAGCAGCGTGCCGGCCTGTGTCCAGTGGCCTTGCCGGCAAGATCGCCACAGGCGTGGCAGTCGTTGGAGGGTGCAGATCAACAGGTTCAGCAGCAGGGCGGCCAGCAGGGCCAGGAACCAGGGGGCGTGGCCGACATCGAACAGGCCCACGGCGCGGAGCAGGCCGGTCGCCTGGCCATAGCGCAGCGCTACCCCTGCCAGCCAAGCCTCACGGGCGGCGGGATCGGCAGGCATCTGCGGGAACAGGCTGCCGGCCAGAGAGGCCAGCAACAGGGCGGCCAGCAACAGGGCGGCCAGCCGGATGCTGCCCAGCCCTCGCCACACCCTATGCCCCCAGCGCATCCCAGAACTCATCTGTCTCTGCCCTTATTTGTTGCCGCATCTGGCACTCTGGGTCTTATTATAGCAAAACCGGGGGCAAAATTCAATACCCTGCCGACCTGTTTGTTCGTAGCAGAACGCCAGGGTGGGGCACCCCATTGCTCGGCGGGGGTCTGTGAACCCCGCCCGTGAGGAGGGGGCCGCCAGGTCACAGACCCGGCGGGAGCAGGGCAGGCGGGGTGTTCCATAAAACTCGGCGGTCTCTGTGTCTCTGCGGTGCAGACCCGGGCAGGGAGAAGGGGGTCAGGGGGAGGCATATGCGTCAAGTAAGCGACTCAAGTCGCACCTCAGGGGCCTGCGGCCAGGCGTCCAGCGGCGTGGACGCCTCCGTCCGCACAGGCGGACGGCCGGGTAGCCGAAGGCATTGCCTTCGGCTACCCGGTGCGATTTCCAATTGCCCGCGCCTTAAGTTGACGCATATGGGGATGAGGGGGTGGTACACAGAGACCCACCAGCCTGCTACGGGAAGATCTTGGCCGGGTTGAGAATGTGATTGGGGTCAAACAGGTCGCGGATGCGGCGCATCAGCTCGATCTGCACCTCGTCCAGCGCCAGAGGCAGGTAGCGGCGGCGGGTCGCGCCGATGCCATGCTCGCCGGTGAGCGTCCCACCCAGCGAGAGGGCCAGGCGGTAGACCTCCCCGGTCACGGCCGGCACCACCGCCTGCCAGCGGTCATCGCTCAGGTCATCCTTGAGGAGGTTGACATGCACGTTGCCATCGCCGGCGTGGCCAAAGCTGACGATGCGCACCCCATGCCGCCCGGCGATCTGCCGCATCCCTTTCAACAGGTGATGGATTGCGGCACGGGGCACGACCACATCTTCCATGTGGTTGACCGGGCTTTCGTGCTTGAGGGCTTCGATAATCATCCGTCGTGCTTCCCACAGCCGGTCGCGGGTAGGCCGGTCCCTGGCCACCAGCACATCCCGCGCCCCATGTTCCAGGCACAGCCCGGCGACCACCTCCATATCGGCATCCACCCCCGCCTGGGTGTTGCCGTCGAGCTGGATCAGCAGGTGAGCTGCTGCGTCGTCGTAGGGCACCTCTTTGCGCAGCAGCCGCTCCACGGCCAGGATGCTGTCCCGTTCCATGAATTCCATGGCCGTCGGCAGGATGCGATGGGCGATGATGTCTGATACCGTATCGGCGGCGGCCTGAAAGTCATCAAAGGGCACCAGCAGGTCTACCTGCACCCGGGGCAGGGGCAACAGCCGCAGCACGATTTTGGTCACCACCGCCAGTGTGCCCTCCGAGCCGATAAGCAGTTGGATCAGGTTGTAGCCGGTAGCGTTTTTGACCAGCTTGCCACCGCAGGTGATGATCTCGCCTGAAGGGAGGACGGCTTCCAGACCGCAGACATAATGCATGGTCGTCCCATACTTGACCGCCCGTGGCCCGCCCGCCCCTTCGGCGATGTTGCCGCCAATGGTGCAGGAATCCAGGCTGGCCGGATCGGGGGGATAGAACAGCCCCTCGGCTTCCACGGCGCGATGGATGTCGCCGGTGATGACCCCCGGCTCGACGGTGACCATCAGGTTCTCGCGGTCAATCTCCAGGATGCGGTTCATCTTTTCGGTGGAGAGGACAATGCCGCCGCAGACCGGCACCGCCCCGCCGCTGAGGCCGTAGCCTGCGCCGCGTGGCGTCACCGGGAAGCGCTCGCGCTGGGCCAGCTTCAGGATGTCTGAAATCTGTGCGGCGCTGGTGACCCGGACTACCACCTCCGGTTTGGCGCGCAGGCCCACCGTTTCGTCGTGGCTGTAGCGCTCCAGCGCCTCGGCATCCACCAGCACATTGCCTTCGCCGGCGATGCGCCGCAATTCGGCGATGATGGTGGGGGTCACCGGGTTGTACATCGTCTCCCTCCCCTAAGAGCCAGTCTGAAAAGCTTACCACAAAGGCCACAAAGGAACACGAAGGAAACAATCTGCCCTCCCGCAGGTTAGCACTTCCCAAAGCTGCGGGAGGGTAGGCAGACTTTTACGCCAGCACCGCCTGTGCTGCCGCCAGACCGGTTCCCGGCTCGAAGCGGTAGCCCACTGCCGCCAGCCCCCGCTCGATAGCCCCCACTGTGGCCAGGATGTCAGAGGCGGTCACCGCGCCCATATGGCCGATGCGGAAGTAGCGGGTTTTGATGGCCGGGTGCAATCCGCCGGCCAGGATGACCCCCGCCTGGCTGATCTGCCCCAGCAGCGAGGCATCTACCCCCTCCGGGTAGTAGGGTGCGGTCAGGGTGGTGGCTGTCACCCCGGCGCGGACCGGCACCTGCTGCATTCCCAGGGCAGCGATAGCCGCCTTGAAGGCGTCGCTCAGGCGGCGGTGACGGGCAAAGCGGGCCTCCAACCCTTCCTGCAAGATCTGGCCCAGGCTGATGTTGAGCGCCCAGATGAGGTTGACCGGCGGAGTGCCAAAGTAGGCGGGTCGTCGCGCCTGGTAGGCTTCCATAATCGGCAGCCACTCGTGCCAGTCGGCGTAATAGTTGCCCACCGGGGTTTTGCGGCGGTGGAAAGCCTCCATCGCCCGTGGCCCGGCTACCAGCAGCGCCAGCCCCGGCGGCACACCGATCGCCTTTTGCGATGCGGTGAGGACCAGGTCCAGGCCCCATTCCTCCTGCCGCATCTCCTCACCGGCCACCGAGCAGACGCCGTCCACCACCACCAGCACGCCATACTGCCGTCCCAGCGCCGCCAGCCCCTTGACATCGGTGCCGACGGCGGTGGAGGTGTCTACATGGGTGATGGTCATCAGCTTGTACGCAGCCGATTTCAGCGCCTTTTCCACCTCTTCCAGAGGGGGCACATCGCCGATGGCCGGGGCGTGGAGCTGGGTCACGGCTGCGCCGTAGCGTTCCAGGATGGCGGCAAAGCGGTCGCCAAAGTAGCCGGTGTTGATCACCAGCACTCTGTCACCTGCCTCGACCAGGTTGGCGGCAGCGGTATCCATGGCCAGGGTGCCGGAACCGGCCAGGATGAACGGCTGGCCGGTGGGGCACAGCCACACCTGGCGCATCCGCTCCAACGCCTGGCCGAACACCTCGATAAAATTGGGGGCGATATGGCTGGTGGTGGGCAGGCTCATCGCCTGCAACACCTCCGGTGTGAACTCTACCGGGCCGGGGATCATCAGCAGCTTTCGGTCTTTCATCTCCTCCTCGCAGGTAACTGTTTAGTCTGCCTGGTAGCTGTCCAGCCCGCCGGACTTGCGAGCAGATGGGAGCGGTGTTACTCGAAGGTGACATCGGGCATCGGATCGCCGTCAGGTGTGGTCAGTTCTGCCTCGAAGAACCAGATGGGGTATCCTTCCCGGCCGGGTCGGGTGTGGACCAGCAGGCTGTTCGCGCCGGGCCGGAGTTGCACCGTCGCTGTCTGGCGGGGCTGGCGGAAGAAGGGGGGGATCCCTTCCTCTGGTTGCGGTGGGATGTCGGCCAGCGGTTGCCCGTTCAGGTAGAATTCCACCGGGCCGGCAGCCCGGAAGCGGATCCTGACCGGGCGCCGGTCGGGGCAGCGCACAGTCGTGGCCAGGTAGGCGGCCGACGAGGCGCGGACCTCAAGCCCTGGCAGCAGGGAAAAGGCCAGGAAGTGCGGCAGGGTGATATTGATCAGTCCGTCGGCTGTCTGGACAAAAGGTTGCCAGTTCAACGCGCGGTTGAGGGTGCCGTCGGCGGCCATGACCTGGCTCAGGGGGAGAGGGGTTTGTCCTTCGTCGTAGAGGATGGCGTGCCAGGCGTAGATGGCCGGGAAGAGAGGCTGGCTGTGGTGCATATAGACCAGCGTCACTCCCCGCCAGGTAAGCCGGGCCTCGGCGCTCCAGAGAGCTGTCTGCACCTGGCCGTCGAAGGCAAAGGGGGAGTCGAGGATGTGCGATTCCTGTGTGCCGGCCAGGCGGACGGTCTGCTGCCGGGTCTGGCCGCCCTGGACCAGGGTCCAGGTTAGCTCCAGATCGTAGGGATCGGTGGTGGTCGGCGCGGCGACGATGGCTCGCCCCAGGTGCAGGGCGGCCTCCTCCGGTGTGGTGAGTTCGAGGAAGCGGACAAAGGGGCCTCCCAATCGGGCGATGGCCTCGAGCCGGCCGGGGGCCTGGCTGCGCAGCGCGGTGTCGAGCAGGTCCTCCTCCGGGCACGGTTCACCCAGCAAGCGTTGCACGTCGGCGTGGATCAGAGAGCGGTTGTGAGCTTCCCCCAGGGCCGATATGCCCCCCTTGGCCACGGCGATCAGGTGCAGCGGCCGGTTTTTGGGGCGTTGCGGCACCAGGATGGTGGTTCTCAGGGCTTCAGGGTCATAACTCCAGGTGACAACCTCGGTGCCGTCCAGCATTACCCGGTCGGGCCGGCGGCTGCCCTCCAGCCGGATTTCATAGCCCCGGTGGTCGGGCAGGGCAGGGCAATGGCCTTCGACTGCCGCTACCTGCACTTCCCAGGTCTCTGGATCGGGCATTCGCGCGGTGAAGGTGGTCCATTCATACTGGCCCTGGCGGTATGCTTCGGTCAGGCCGTCATCCTCGTACAGGCGGCATTCCCCCCGCTCACCGGGGAAGAGGGCCAGGATCAGGTGGTCGCGGGGCAGTTGGTCGGTGGTGCCTGCGGTTGGGGATGGGGCCAGGGGCAGGATGGCGCCGGCGCGCATCAGCATCGGCAGGCGGGCCAGGTCGCCCACCAGCCGGACCCAACGCGGGCCGGTGAAGGTCTCGTGGGTGGTATAGTCAATCCAGGTGCCGGGCGGGACCCATACCTCCATCGCTGCCAGGCCGGTGGCCGGGTCGGCAGGTTGGACGATGGGCGCGGCGATCATCTGATCGCCGAGGAGATATTGATAGCGGGCGGTATAAGCGGCTTCCTCTTCGGGATAGTCGTAGTAGAGGGGCCGGCAGGGTGCCAGGCCGGTATCGGAGGCGATGCGGGCCAGGGTGTAGAGGTAGGGCACAAGCTGGTAGCGCCAGCGGAAGGCGTCCCTGGCCGCCCGGAATGCGTCGGGGGGGTATTTCCAGGGACGGCGCTCGGTGCGTGGGTCTTTGGTGCCGTGTAGCCGCAGGCAGGGGCTGAGCGCCCCGAACTGCACCCAGCGGACATATAGCTCCGGTTCGGTCGCGCCCCCCATGTGCCCGCCGATGTCGTGGCTCCACCAGCCAAAGGCCACGTTGGCAGCCGTGGCGGTAAAGTAGGGCTGGAACTGGAGCGCCGCCCAGCCGACAAAGGTGTCGCCGGAAAAGCCGACGCCGTAGCGGTGGTTGCCCAGCCCTCCCCACCGGCTGTAGAGCATCGGCCTTTGGCCACGGCGGGTCGAGTCGCAGAAGTGCAGATGGTTGAGCCAGGGCAGCGGGTCCAGGCCGGGCATCTCGCTCTGTTCCCCCTGCTGCCAGTCCAGCCACCAGAAATCCACCCCTTCCTCTTCCAGGGGATGGTGCAACTGCTCAAAATAATTCTGCACAAAGCGCCGGTCGGTGATGCGCAGGGGGATGGGCTGGCCGCTGGCCGGGTCCAGGCCCATGGCCTGGGCAAAGCGGGGATAGACCTCCTCGAAGGGCTGGACTCCTTGGGCCGGGTGCAGGTTCAGGGTCACGCGCAGGCCCTGCTCGTGGACCCAGCGCAGAAAGGCGGGCGGGTCGGGGAACAGGTCGCGGTTCCAGGTGTAGCCGGTCCAGGCATGGGGGGTGTGCCAGTCCATGTCAATCACCAGCACATCCAGCGGCAGGCCGTGGGCTGCAAAGTCGCGCACCAGCTCTTTCAGCTCCTGGTCGCTGTAGGCCCAGTAGCGCGACCACCACGCCCCCAGCACAAAACGGGGGATGAGCGGGATGGGGCCCCCGAAGCGGATATAGTCGGCCAGGGCAGCTTTGTAATCGTGGCCATAGCCGAAAAAGTACCAGTCCTGGACCGGGTGGCCCGGACGAGGCACCGGCCAGCCGTCAAAGAGCACCGAGCGGCTGTCGTCAAACAGCGCCCAGCCAGCGCGGGAGAGCAGGCCCTCCTCCAGGGCGGCATCGCCCGGGCAGAGGTCCAGGGTGCGCCGTGTGCCACGCAGGTTCAGCGGGTTGGGCATCCCCGGCCGCCATATCTGGCGCCGGCCGTTGAGGTCAAAGGTGATGCTCAGGTTGTCGGCGGTGAAACGACCGCTATCCTTGACATAACTTACAAGAAGCGCGCCGGTGTCAATCAGTAATTTCCCCCCTTCGACGCCGACGGTAAAGGGGGGCGGAGGGGCGTGG
>DAOTYI010000143.1:0-8232 GCA_034434895.1 Anaerolineae bacterium | reverse complement strand
CAGCCAGCTTTTGGAGATACTCCATCACCAGATTCCCCCCCTTACTCCAGCCAACCAGGGTGATATCCTGCATTCCTTCCATTTCCTTGCTGAGTTGGTCTACCATCTCCCAGTTTTTTGCTGACCCGGCATTACTCGTAGCTTCTTCTACAGTGCCTCCACCCCAGGTAAATATGCGGATTCCTTCAGCGGCCAATACCGCATTCTTGTCGGCAAAATCTGTTTTCCCTGACCACTCCTTATAGAAAACATCCCAGTCTGCTGCCGGGCATCCCTTGTATGCCATAATCCACTGTTGCCACACTATCGGATCCATATCCCCTCCAGCTCCCCCAACGATCATCAAGTCATGTCCTGTGGGATCTATAGCAACGAGGGGTCGGTTGTATGAGTAACGGTTTCGCCTCTCCGTTTCGGGGAGGAGAAGGGAGCCGGGGGGATGAGTCAAAGTTGCACATGGCGCAAGAAGTGCGCCGGGTCATTGCCTGCCTCCCCAAGACACGGAGGGCACGGATTCCCACTGACCAAAATCCGTGCCCTCCGTGTCGTCCCGTAGGGCCACTGCTCGCAGTGGCCCTACCCTGTTTATTTAGCCCTCCGGTGTGGCCTCTGGAGTGGTTTCAGGGGTACTTTCCGGCGTCGGCGTGGGGGTGGGAGGCAACTGCAAAAAGCCCTCCCGCTTCTTTTCAACCAGGTCGTTAACCGAGTATTGACTTACCTTGACGTAATATTCCGATTCCGACGACTTGACGATATAGTTGTTGTCCGCCGCATCTCTGGCCCCCACCCATAGCGTGTAGCTCTTGTCCCCTGCCTCCTCGCTGTGCGTGCGGATGGTGACGACGGCGCTGGGCCTGTCCATACCATATTCGGCCTTTTTCTCCTTGCCCAGGGGCTGGAGCAGGATGACCGTGGCCGCCCGGTTGACCAGAGTGCGGACCGCTCCCTCGTTGAGGGTCTCACTGAGGGCCAGGTCGCTCATCGTCCACACCTCCCCCTGCTTTTCAAACTCGAAGCGGCCGTTGGCATTTTCCAGGATGATGGCCACGATCTGATCCTGCGGCACCACCAGATAATTGCGGTTCACCCAGTTCGTCACCTCCAGCGAGGCATCCTGAGCCGACAGATCGGAGGTCAAATAGACCTCTTTCTGGCCGTCGGCGCGGATATGGGTGGCGCGGTAGGCGGGCGCACTGCCCACATACAACCGGTGCAAAACCCCGTCATCCAGCACAAATTCGATGAGCCGTTCATACTCCTCTTCGGCCACTTTGAGCCGCTTATGGCTGCTGCCGGTCTGGGCCACCAGGCGGTTGGCCTTCAGGCCGGCAATCTTGGTGGTCAGCGACTCGACCTTGTCCGCCTGGCAGGGATAGTCATCCGCTTCGGGCAGGACCCAACCCTGAGCACCTTTGGCCAGCACGATGGACTTGCCCTGGCCGTCGCGGATGGTCAGCCGGGCGATGCGCCCCGCCTCGACGCCGGCAAAGAGGCTGGCCCCCTCTTTTCCGGCAGTGGAGGAGCGTGGCCAGAAGACAGCGGCCACCAGCGCCAGTTGGAGGATCAGCAGGCCGATGAGGAAAAGGTTTCGTCTAGTCATCGTCCCCTCCCTGCATGTTCCCGGTTGAAAGTGCCTCTTCATCAGACCCCAAACCCTGCGCCCCAAAGAGGGGAGGCTCGTTGCGACGGCGCAGGTTCCACACCACACCGATAACCACCAGGGCAACCAGCGCCACACCATAGTTCAGCCCCTCCCACAGCCGCTGCTCGCTTTCCTCCAGCGGCTTGAGCAGGCGGGCGTAGGTGCCGCGCGAGCGGATGGTGAGCAGGTCTTCATCCTCCGCCAACCAGTCCACAGCATTCTGGAGGAATTGCAGGTTGTTCAGATAGCGGTCGGGGGAGAGGCGGTTGGAGATATTCAGCACGGCGTCGTCCAGGAATTCGGCGCTGCCGATGACCACCAGCCGTGCCGACTCGGGCGAGGTCTCGATGGTGCCCATGACCGGTTCGGTGATGGAGGCGGTGGCGGTGATCTCGGCCCCTGGCTGGAAGGGAGAGGCTTTGCCTTTGAAAAAGCTGTCGAACGAGCCGCGGATGGCCACCGCCAGCGGCCGGGCGGCCTGCTCCCCCTCCACCGGAAAGCCATATTGGGGATACAGGTCGGGGTTGGGCTGGATGTCGGCAGAGGCGCGCGTCCACGATTTCCCGGTGGAGCGGAGCAGGATCGACACCTCCCGCCCCTTCATCTTGTCCTGATCAAGGGTCAGGGGCGAAACCCACTGCATCGTCACCGCCGGCAGGTTGGCCACGATAGGACTTTGCCTGTCCATCCCGTCGGGGCGGACATCCACAAAGTAGGGATAGCTGAGCTGTTGGATCTCGACCATCTGGATGCTGCCCACCTTGCGGCTCACCTGAACCGGGAACGGCTCATTCTGCGGGTCCAGCACCATCTTGTCTTCGATCTGCACCCCATAGCTCTGCAGCATCTCCTTGAGGCCCCCGGTCACCGGCTCCATCGTCAGGCCGGTGAAATACTGCTGTTGGGACAGGAGATAGCTGCCGGCGGCCACCACCACCGCTCCGCCGCGCATCAGGTACTGGTCAATAGCGAACCGTTCTTTATCACTCATACCCTGGGGGGCGATCACCACCAGCACATCCACATCGCCGGGCACCCGCCCGGTGCTGAGGTCCACCTGCTTCACCGTATAGTTCTGGCTCAATTGCTGCCGCACCATGTTCCAACTGGAGATCGGTTCGCTCAGACTGCCGGTGAAGGGGTCCGGCACCGGTCCCAGTTTGGGCAGCCACAGCCCCACCGTTTTGAGAAAGCCGGGCGCAGCCCGCTTCAGGGCCGACTCGATCTCGGTGCGGATGTCGGCTTCGCTCAGGTTGCCGGCCGGATACAGGAGCTGAGCCTGATCGCCGATCTGGAGCACCAGGTCGAAATAGTACGATTCCTCCGAAAAGGGAGAGAGCAGGATGGGCCGCAGCCCATAGGAGTTGATCAGCGTCTGGCGGGTGACGGGGCTGTCGGGCGCGTCGGGGTCTATGATCTCGAAGGTAAAGGCCCCACCCGACTCCTGCTGGAGGGCCTGGGCCACCTTTTCAACCCGCTGCGGCACCTCCTGCCACCCTTCAGGCAGGGTCTTGGGCGTGATATAGGCTGTCAGCTTGATCGGCTGCTGGATGCTGGCAAAGACGGCGTCCAGGCTCTGGAAGCCATAGACCACCTTCTTGATGGCCCGCGTCAGGTCATATTCGGGGTTGCGCAGCCGGACCTCCGGCTGACCGCTGGCCTGCTGCTCCACCTCGATCAGCTCGGACCAGGGCAGCACGACATGCTGATCGCCGTACCGGACCAGGAGGTCAAAATAGGAGTTGATCACCGACGCTTCATACCGCCCGGCGATGCGGAAGGGGGTGGGCTGGATGCCGTACACCTGGTTGGCCTCGACCTCGATCTCTTCATTCTGGCGGGGGTCTACGATCTCGACCTGAATCTTGCCCCGCGAGGCGATCTCGTACTCCCGCAACAGGTCCCGGATGGCCGGCACCAGGGGGGCCAGCAGCGGGTGGGTCTTTTCGCTCAGGTACCCCCGGATCAGCAGCGGTTCTTGCAGATTGCGGATCAGGTCCCTGGTGACCGGCGACAGGCTGTATTCCCGGGCGGCGGTCAGGTCGGCGCGCAGGCTGCCCAGGGGGAAGAGCCAGCTATTGAGGGCGATCAGATTGGCGGCCACCAGCAGCAGGGTGATGAGCACCTGACGACGGTAGGCGGCGGTGTGCGGCCCCCGGCTCCAACGCCTGGCGTCCAGCGAGACCACGTTGAGCAGCAGGAAAAAGGCGCTCAGCGACAGGTAGTAGATCAGGTCGCGCAGGTCAATCACCCCCCGCTCGATGCTCTCAAAGCGGCTGCCGGTGCCGATGCTGCGCAGGATCTCACCCACCGTCTCGCCGACCAGACCGGTGACGCCGACCGTGCCGACCAGGTAAAAGAGGCCGCCCAGCAGGATGGTGACGATCAGCGACACGATCTGGTTGTCGGTCCGCGACGAGACAAACAGGCCGATGGCCGCATAAGCCGAGGCCATCAACAACGCAGCCAGGTAGCCACCCACCACCGGCCCCCAGTCCAGCCGGCCCAGGATGGCGACGGTGATGGGCAGGAAGAAGGTCAGGGCCAGCGACAGGGCAACCAGGCCCATGACGGCCAGGAACTTGCCCAGCACCAGCCCGGCGCGGCGCACCGGCAGGGTCAACAGTACCTCCAGCGTGCCCGACCGTTGTTCTTCACTCCACTGGCGCATGGTCAGGGTGGCCACCAGAAAGATCAGCAGCACCGGCATCCAGTGGAACAGGGGGCGGACATCGGCAATGTTGCGGGCGAAGAATTTGTCCACCCAGAAGAAGGCAAAGAGGGTCACGGCCAGGAAGGTGCCGACGAAGATGAGGGCCATCGGCGAGCCAAAATAGGCGCTCAGTTCTTTGCGGGCTATCACCAGGGCCTGTTTCATGCTTCACCTCCTGCGGCTGTCACCAGCTCGTTAAAGACCGTCTCCAGGGTGCGCACCTCGCGCCGCAGTTCCTTCAGCGGCCAGCCGCGCTGGCGGGCCAGGTCGTAAATGGCCGGGCGCAGGTCCATCCGCTCCGGTCTGGCCGCGCCATTGCCCCCCTGCACGCGGTAGCTCTGTCCATCGGCGGTGGGGGTGGATTCGACGGCGCGGACCCCCTTCATGGCCCGCAGGTCGGCGGTCACGTCGGGCGCTCCCTGCTCCAGCACCAGGATCACATCGCCGGTGGCTTCCAGGTCGGCCAGGCGGGCATCCGCCCTGATCTCCCCGTTCAGCAGGATGATCACCCGGTCGCAGACGGCCTCCACTTCCGACAGGATGTGGGTGGAGAGGAACACAGTGCTGTGTTGGGCCAGGCGGCGGATCAGGTGCCGGACCTCGATGATCTGGGTGGGGTCCAGGCCGATGGTCGGCTCGTCCAGGATCAGCAGTTTGGGCTGATGGAGGATCGCCTGGGCCAGGCCGACCCGCTGCCGATACCCCTTGCTGAGCTGGCCGATGGGCCGGGTCAGGTGGTCCTCCAGCGCGGTGGCCTGGATGGCCGCCCACAGACAGGCCGGCTGGTCGGCGGGTGGGATCTGCCGCAGGTCGGCGATCATCTTCAGGTAGGCCTGCACCGACAGCTCCGGGTAGAGGGGGGCGTTTTCGGGCAGGTACCCGATCCGCTTCTGGACCTCCAGAGAGTGGGTCAGCACGTCCAGGCCATCTATAACCGCCGTGCCGCTGCTGGGTTGCAGGTAGCCGGTCAGAATCTTCATCATTGTCGTCTTGCCGGCACCGTTGGGCCCCAGCAGGCCGATGATCTCGCCGGCGTCCACGTGAAAGGACACATCTTTCAGGGCCTGGACCGGGCCATAAGACTTGCTCAGGTTGGTGACATCAATCATCCTTCTTCACCTCCCAAATGGTTTCATCTATCTGGCCATCAGGTGCACAACGGCCCGCGGACACGGCCGTGTCACCTGAACGGCCCTGAGTCCGGCGGGCATTATAGTCCGGATGCAATCCCGATGCAAATCGGCATTGCCGGAATGTTGGGTGTTCGAAGCAGAACACGGGCGTGGGGCACCCCGTTGCTCGGCAGGGGTCTGTGACCCCCGCCCGTGGGGGGCCGCCGGGTCACAGACCCGGCGGGAGCAGGGAAAAGTCTACCACAAAGGCGCACAGGACAAAGAAACGAGAGGAAATTGACACAAATTCTTTGTGTCCTTCGTGTCCTTGGTGGTTTTCAGACTGGCTCTCAGCCGATGAGGATCTCCTCCAGCGACCGTTTGGGCACGTGGTGCACCCCTTCGCTGTCGCGCCAGTATTTGATGTCGCCGTCCGGCCCCACCGGTTCAAGGAGGACGGTCTCCTTGGGTTTGCCCAGGGCCAGGACAAGCAGGATTTCATAACGCGCCGGGATATCCAGCGCCTGGCGCAGGGCCTGCTTCTGGATGGAGGCGATGATGCAGCCGCCCAGCCCCTTTTCTGTGGCCCCCAGCAGGATGCTCTGGGCAGCGATGCCGTGATCTACGAAAAACGACTGGCTGATCTCGGTATCGCCCAGAATGATGATATAGGCCGAGGGCCGCTCCCCTTCTTCCGGCCCAGGCCAGTCTTTGAGATAGGCCGCCCAGCCCAGGCAGGGGAAGATGCGCGCGTTCTTTTCCGGTTCGCACGACAGGATGTACTTGAGCGGCTGGCGGTTGGCCCCCGAAGCCGAGAGCCGGGCCAGGTCCACCAATTCGCGCAGCGTCTCGCACGAGATGGCGACCTCCTGATGGAAGCGCCGGTAGCTGCGATTTTTGATGATCAGATCTCGTAACATCGTTCTCTCCTCCAATAGTTCATCGTCATTCTTTGTGTCCTGTTGCTTTTGTGGTAAGCCTGCCGGGTCAACCGCGTAACTCCTGGTATCGAAGGCAAAATCCATGGAAATCAGCCCCTCTCGCCAGGCTCCACATGAACCAACACCCGGTTGATCTGCGGGATGCGGCGCTGGAGCTGCTTTTCCACCTCATCGGCCAGGGAATGCGCCTGGACGACGGGCAGGTCCGGGTCGGCCAGGCAGTGAAGCACAGCGTCGTAGCCGTCGGGTCCAGAGCGGATGTGGAGTTGCTGGCAGCCGTTCAGGGCGGCGATGTCGTTGACGATGGCCACGATCCTGGCCCGCAACTCCTGCTCCACCTCTGAGGCCAGGGCCTCGCCTGTGGCCACCGGAACCGTAACCGGTTCGATGTGGCTGTGGAGGTCACGCACCTGGGGCAGTTCGTCGCGCACGGCCAGTTCCAGACGGCTGACCTGGTCATGTGCCTGGCTCAGAGTCAGGTCGGGCGGCACCTCCACGTGCAGGTCCACAAAGTAATTCCCCTGCACCTCGTGGGCGTGGACATAATGGGTCCGCAGCCCCAGCCGGGCAGCGATGGCCCCCACCGTCTGGGACAGGTTCTCTCCGGACTGGCGCACCGGGTCCACGTGGACGACCACATCGCCGCGCTGCACAAGTTGACCCACCCGCCTGTCCACCGCCTCGGCGATCTGATGGGCCTCCTCCAACGAGGCGCTGCGGTCCACCTTCACCGTCAGATCCACAAAGGCCGAAGCCCCGGCCTGTCGTACCCGCACCGGCCCCAGGCCCTCCACACCGGGCACCTGCGCCGCCTCGACGGCGATCTGGTCGGCCAGCCCTGTCGGAGCCGTGTCGAGGAGGACCGACACGGCCCGCCTGCCCAACTGCAGGCTGACATAGACCACGATCAGGGCCACCACCAGCGCGGCAATGGCATCCCCCTTGACCAGCCAGGCCCACTCCGGCCCCAGCCGCTGGCTGAGCCAGACCAGAGTCAACCCACCGATGACCACCGACGAGCTCCAGATGTCGGTGGAGAAGTGGAGGGCATCGGCTTCTAATGCCTGGCTGTGGTATTTGCGCGCGGCGCGGTACAGAATGCGCGATCGGGACAGGTCCACCAGGATGGAGATGGCCATCACGCCAAAGGCCCAGAAGGTGGCCTCAATCTCGACCGATTTGAAAAACAGGCGCTGGATCGCCTCATACATGATCCAGACACAGGTGATGAGCAGCAGCAGGGTCTCGACCAGGGCCGACAGATTTTCAACCTTGCCATGGCCGTACAGGTGTTGCCGGTCGGGGGGGCGGTCAGCGATGCGCACCGCAAAAAAGGTGACCAGGGCGGCCACCAGGTCAAGGCCGGAGTGGGCGGCTTCGGCCAGGATGCCCAGGCTGCCGGTCAGCAGGCCGACCGTCAGCTTGAATGTGGTCAGCAGCACCGCCGCCAGCACTGAACTGCCGGCGGCATCCCGTTTTTCCTTCTCGGCGACCGGACTTGCCGGTTCTTTCATCTTGTGTATCATCCCGTTGGAGCTATCAAAACGGTTAGAGTTGCACACGACGCAAGTATATCATCATCGAGGGAAAAGGTCAATACCTGTGTGCAGCCGACGGCCTGGCCATCGGCCCCTTCTTCTGGGAGCGCAATGCCGATACCGGCGTGTGGGAGAAGCACGTCTACGCTGAAGAGGATGTGCCGTTGCCGGAGTTTCTGCACCAGTACAACGACCGTGGATAGCTCGACATTGTTCGATTCGACCTCACCCCTACCCCCTGGCCCCCTTCCCCTCTCCGCGGCGGAGAGGGGAAGGGGGTTGGGGT
>DAOTYI010000142.1:0-7499 GCA_034434895.1 Anaerolineae bacterium | reverse complement strand
GTGGACTCGGCGCCGGTGAAGTGATGTTCGGTTGTTAAACGTTCGTGGATGCGTTTTGCGGTGTGGCGTTGTTTGGGCGGTCTGGCCTCATCTTCGTCCAGCCACCGCTGGATGAGGGGCTTGACCGGGTCCAGCACGGGACAGGGACGCGGCTCCTGGCGGGTATAGCGAGGGACCTCGCCGTCCTCCAAGGCCTTGCGGATGGTCTCCCGGCGGTGGCCCGTCTCACGCTGGATTTGACGGATACTTTTACCTTCGATGTAGTAGGCACGACGAATTTGCTCTTTCTCATTCACGGTGATCATCTCCTTTCTCCGTTATACCGAGAGTATGGCGTTGCCGCCACCTGCTCTCAGTATACCGGAATGTGACCGGGTGGGTCACTTTTCGATGATCACCTTCGTGATCAAATGGGTCACTTTTATTTTATCATTCATATGGACGGGCATACATCCTCGTGGTGGTTGTCCTGTCAATCGCTATTACCCTTTTCTGGCAGGGTATTGCCCTATAGGCTTCTCGAAGTAGCAGGGTGTGTGTCTCAAGGCAAGCAGCGGCTACCGATGAGTCGCATTGTCAAGTTCCTGCACCTTAAAATCCGCGGGCCATTCCTCCCCCGCCCCGCCAGGCGATCACAAGACGCACCCCCAGATTTTGACAAAGGCACCCTGTTGTGTTATACTGGCTCCTGTCTACACAAGTATACAGGTGGGCTCATGCAGGTTATTGACAAAAACAGTGCCGTACCCTACTACCTGCAACTGGCCGAGATCCTGCGCCGCGAGATCGGGGAACGGGAATCCCGCCACCAGGTCTATCAGCTCCCCTCGGAGAACGAACTCTCCGCCCGGCATGGCATCACCCGCACCACCGTCCGGCGGGCGCTCGACCTGCTGGAACGCGAAGGCTGGATCTACCGCGAAAAGGGCAAGGGTTCCTTCGCCGCCGTCCGCCGCGTGGAGCACGAGCTGACGAAACTGGTGTCCACCACCGAGGATATGCGCGAGCGCGGCTGGTCCCTGACCACCCGCCTGATCTCGCTGGAGCAGATTGCTGCCCCCCCGCCGATTGCCCGCGCCCTGGAGATACCGGAAGGCGCTCCCTGTTACAAGCTGTGCCGCCTGCGGCTGGTGGACGGCGTGCCGATCAGCCTGCAAACGCCCTACCTGCCGGTGGCCCTTTGCCCCCGGTTGGAAGAGAACGACCTGACCGCTTCCCTGTACCGGCTGCTGGAAAGCCGCTATGGCCTGCGCCTGTGGACCGGCCACGAAACCCTGCGGGCGCGGTGCGCCCTGCCCCACGAACAGAAACTGCTCGAAGTCCCCCGCTGCGTGCCGGTCATGTATATGGAACGGGTTACCTACGCCGTGACCGGTGAACCGGTCGAATATCTGGAGGCCGTGTGGCGCGGCGACCGCTACGACTTTAAGGTCACTCTGTCACGGCCCCAAAGCTGAGTCAACAGGAGGAACCATGACAACAGAACTGCGCTTTTCCGCCAATATCAACACCTTTAACGCCTGCGCCGACCGCTATGTCCTGGCCGGCTATGGCCGGCGGCTGACCACCGACGAACTGATCCAGGCCGCCACGCAGGTCCCGGGGCTGAGCGGCGTGGAACTGGTCGGGCTGTGGCATGTCAACGATGACAATCTGGAGCAGGTCCGCCGCCAGATCCGGGATGCCGGGCTGGCAGTGACCTGCGTCACCCCTGACATCTGGGCTTCCGGCAAATGGGGCTGGGGTTCCTTCACCTCCAACGACCCGCAGATCCGCCGCGATGCCATCTACCAGGTCAAAAAGGCGATGGAGTGGGCCAGGCAACTCGACTGTCAGGTGGTGGACCTGTGGTTCGGGCAGGATGGCTACGACTATCCTTTCCAGGCCGACTACCTGGCTGCCTGGGACCGGCTGGTCGAAGGCACCATCGAGTGCGCCGAACACCTGCCGGAGGTCAGGCTGGTGCTCGAATACAAGCCCAAAGAGCCGCGCACCCACTGCTTCCTGGCCACGGTGGGCAAGACGCTGTTGCTGATCGAACAGGTCAGCCGGCCCAACGTCGGGGCGATGATTGATGTGGGGCATGCGCTGATGGCCTATGAGAACGCGGCTGAATCGGCAGCGCTGCTCCACTACTTTGGCCACAAGCTCTTTTACATGCACTTCAACGACAACTGGCGGTTGTGGGACGACGACATGACCGTCGGTTCGGTCCACACCGTCGAGATGCTGGAGCTGTTGTACTGGCTGGACCGCATCGGCTATGACGGCTGGTATGCCCTGGACATCTTTCCCTATCGTGAGGATGGCATCCGCGCTGCCACGGAGAGCATCCGCTGGCTCCAGGGCCTCCACAGCCTGCTGGACCGGATCGGCCGCGAGCGGATCGGCCAGGTGATCGCCAGCGGCGACGCCATGGCCGCCTCGGCCATGATCCGCGAAGCCCTGCTGGGTTGAGAGCCTGTCTGAAAAGTCTACCACAATTCTTTGTGCCCTTCGTGTCCTTAGTGGTTTTCAGACCGGCTCTGAAAAGAGAGGAGAAAAGAGAATGACCAAAGAACTGTACGACCCGCACATGTTCAACTATATGTGGGAAAGCCTGGACCAGGACCGCTTTGTCGTCGGCACCTATTACATCGAAGACAGCCGGCCCGATTGGGAGTTCATAGACCACCTGGCCCAGGTGCAGCGGCTGGCCCTGGAAGGTTCCACCGCCAGTTGGATGGACGTCAAGGAAGAGACACCGGAGGTCCGCGAACGGCTGTGCAGCAAAGTGCTGGGCTATTACGAGGTGCCCGCACCGCCGGGGAGCAAGAAAGCGGTGGTGCAACTGGCCTTCCCCATCGCCGCCTGGGAGCAGAATGTCAACGTGCCGATGATGCTGCTCTCGATTGCAGGCAACATCTTTGCCTTTTGTGACCGGGTGCGCCTGCTGGATGTGTATATCCCCCGGGCAGTGGCTCAAAAGTTCAGCGGCCCTAAATTCGGCATCGAGGGGGTGCGCCAGCAACTGGGTGTCTACGGCCGGCCGCTGGTGCTGCAGATCATCAAGCCCAAGATGGGGATGACGCCCCAGGAAACAGCGGCACAGGTCTACCAGAGCGCACTGGGCGGCGCCGACCTGTGCAAGGACGACGAGATGTGCAGTGAACTCGAAAACTGCCCCTTCGACGCCCGGCTGGAAGCGGTGCTCCGGGCGCTGGACAAAGCGGAGCGGGAGACCGGCCACAAGACCCTGTATATGGTCAGCATCACCGACGAGGTGGACCGGGTGCAGGAAAAAGCCCGCCGCGCCGTCCGCGCCGGGGCCAGCGGCCTGCTGCTGGCCTACCCGGTCGGCCTGTCGGCCCTGAAGGTGATCGCCGCCGATCCCGAAATCAACGTGCCCATCCTGTGGCATGTGTCGCACATGCTGGGCATGTTGCCCACGATGAGCTTCCCTGTGCTGTCCAAACTGGCCCGGCTGTGCGGGGCGGACATGATGCTCACCCCATCGCTGTGGTCCAGCCTCCAGGTCTGTTCGGTAGAGGAGGAGCTGCGCACCTCGCAGACATTGCGTGCGCCCTTTTACCACATCAGGCGCACCTGGCCCATGCCGGCCGCCGGCATGTACCCCGGCCTGGCCGAGGTGTTGATCCAGGAGCATGGGGTTGACTTTATCGTGCCGGCAGGAGGCGGCATCCTGGGGCATCCGATGGGCTACAAGGCCGGCGCGATGGCCTGGCGGCAGGCGATTGAGGCCGTACTGGCCGGCATGAGCCTGCAAGAGGCGGCCCAGAAATACCCGGAATTCCGCGCGGCGGCCGAAACATGGGGCATCCGCGAGCGGCCCAGGTCGCCCTGGGCCTACCGCAGTCCGGCCTACCACCCCAAATTCGCCCCCAGGAATCTGGAGAGAGGCTGAGTGTATGTCCTCCGCACCCGACGTCCCCTTGCTCCCCATGTACCGCACCATGCTCACCATCCGGCGCTTTGAGGAGCAGTGCAACTATTTGTTCCTGCAGGGCCGCATCCCCTCCACCCTGCACCTGTACATCGGCCAGGAGGCAGTGGCCACGGGGGTGTGCGCCCACCTGCGGCCCGATGACTATCTGTTCAGCACCCACCGACCCCACGGCCACGCCATCGCCAAAGGGGTGGCCCCCCGCGCCATCATGGCCGAGCTGTTCGGCAGGCGCACCGGCTGCTGCCAGGGGAAGGGAGGCTCGATGCACGTCGGCGACGTGCGGGTGGGCATGTTCCCGGCCATCGCCATCGTCGGCGGCAACGCTCCCCTGGCAGCCGGCGCGGCCCTGGCGGCCAAATGGCTGACCACCGACCGGGTCACAGTCTGCTTCCTGGGCGATGGGGCGATGAACGAAGGGGCGGTCCACGAGGCGATGAATATGGCCGCCTTGTGGGACCTGCCGGTGGTCTATGTCTGTGAGAACAACCTGTATGCCGCCTCGACGCCGGTCTCGGCCGCCTTCAAGATCCAGCGGATCGCCGACCGGGCCGCCGCTTACGGCATGCCCGGCCTGACCGTGGACGGCAACGATGTGGAGGCAGTTTATCAAGTGGCCGGGGAGGCGGTGGCCCGCGCCCGTCGGCGCCAGGGGCCGACCTTCATCGAAGCCCAGACCTACCGGCTGTGCGGCCACTCGCGCAGCGACCCCCGCACCTACCGCTCCAAAGAGGAGGAGGAGCGGTGGGCAGCCCGCGATCCCATCCCTTCCCTGGCTGCCCGGCTCAAAGCGTTGGGGCTGGTCAACGACGAGACACTGGCCGCCATCGAGCAGGAGGTAGCGGCGCTGATTGACGAGGCGGTGCAGTTTGCCGAAACAAGCCCGCCGCCAGAGCCGGAGGACACCCTGCGCCATGTCTTCTGGGAGGAAGGGGCGGCAGGAGGTGAGACATGGCGCGCCTGACCATCGCCGAAGCCCTGCGCCAGGCCATCCGCGAGGAGATGCGGCGCGACCCGCGCGTCTTTTGCCTGGGTGAGGACATCGGCATCCCCGGCGGCTTTGGCGGGGCGTTCACCGTGACGCTGGGGCTGTCGGACGAGTTCGGGCACGAGCGCATCCTCGACACCCCGATTTCGGAAGAGGGGCTGGTGGGCCTGGCCATCGGCGCCGCCATGGCCGGCCTGCGGCCCATCGCCGACGTACAGTATGGCGACTTTTTGTTCAACGCCATGGACCAGGTCGTCAACCAGGCAGCCAAAATGACCTACATGTCGGGCGGCACGGTCAAGGTCCCCCTGGTGCTGCGCGTGCCGGTCGGCGCCACCGGCCGGGGAGCCCAACACGCCCAGAGCCTGGAGGCGTTTTTCACCCATGTGCCAGGGCTGAAGGTCGTGGCCCCGTCCACCGCCTACGATGCCAAAGGGTTGCTCAAAAGCGCCGTGCGCGACGACAACCCGGTGCTGGTGTTCGAGCACAAGCTGCTGTACGGCAGCAAAGGCCCGCGGGCGGAACGAGGTGCCCTCAGCCCGGTCGGCGAGGTGCCCGACGAGGAATATCTGGTGCCCATCGGCCAGGGGGTGATCCGCCGCCCAGGGCGCGACGTGACCCTCGTCGGCAAGCTGCTGACCGTCTACCGTGCCCTGGAAGCAGCCGACCGGCTGGCCCAGGAAGGGATCGAAGCCGAGGTGATTGACCCGCGTACCCTGGTGCCGCTGGACAAGGAGCTGATCCTGGAGTCGGTGCGCAAGACCGGGCGGCTGGTCATCGTCGAGGAGGACAACCGCACCGGTGGCTGGGCCGCTGAGCTGGCCGCCACCGTGGCCGAGGAGGCCTTTGACTGGCTCGATGCGCCGGTCAGGCGTGTTTCCGCACCCGATACCCCTCCTCCCTTTGCTCCGGTGATGGAACAGTTCTACGTGCCCGGCGTCGAACAGGTGATCAAAGCCGTCCATTCTCTTCTCTGAGGAGGAAGCCCATGTCTGAACTCAACTTTCTGGCCTTTGACCTGGGTGCCGAGAGCGGCCGGGCCATGCTCGGCTGCTTCGACGGCGAACGGTTGCGGCTGACCGAGGTCCATCGTTTCCCCAACGGGCCGGTGCGCCTGCCCGACGGTCTGCATTGGGACATCCTGCGCCTGTGGGGCGAGGTCCTGCAGGGCATCTCCCTGGCCATCCGCCAGACGGGAGGCCGCCTGGCGGGCATCGGCCTCGACACCTGGGGGGTAGATTTCGGCCTGCTGGACCGGAACGGCGCGCTGCTGGGCAATCCGTACCACTACCGCGATAGCCGCACCGACGGGATGTTGGAGGAAGCCTTCAGCCTGGTCCCCCGCGCCGAGATTTTCGAGCAGACCGGCATCCAGTTTTTGCAACTCAACAGCCTGTATCAACTCCTGGCGATGGTGGTCCACCGCTCCCCCATGCTGGACATAGCCCACACCTTCCTGACCATCCCTGACCTGCTCAACTTCTGGCTCACCGGCCAGGCCGTCTGTGAATTCAGCAACGCCACCACCACCCAGTGCTATAACCCCCGCCAGGGTACCTGGGCCTGGGACCTGCTCCACCGGTTGGGCATCCCCACCCACCTCTTTCCCCGCATCGTCCCGCCGGGCAGCGACCTGGGCCGGTTGCGGCCCTTTGTCGCCGACCAGGTCGGGTTGCCGCCCGACGACAGGACGACGGTGATCGCCCCGGCCTGCCACGATACCGGCTCGGCGGTGGCGGCGGTGCCGGCCACCGCGCCCGATTTTGCCTGGATCAGCTCCGGCACCTGGTCGGTAGTCGGGGCGGAAGTGCCGGAGCCGGTCATCACCGGGCAGAGCCTGGCCTACAATTTCACCAACGAAGGAGGGGTGGGTGGCACCTTCCGCTTTTCGCGGAACGTCATGGGCCTGTGGCTGGTGCAGGAGTGCCGCCGCACCTGGGCGCAACAGGGGGAGGACCATTCCTACGACGCGCTGACCGAGATGGCCGCCCAGGCCAAACCGTTCCAGGCGGTGATTGACCCGGACCATGGCGACTTTTTCAAGCCGGGGGACATGCCCTCACGCCTCCGCGCCTTTTGCCGGATGACCGGCCAGCCGATACCGGAGGACAAAGGGGCCATCCTGCGCTGCGCCCTGGAGGGGATCGCGCTCAAATACCGCTGGGTGCTGGAGCGGCTGGAGGAGATGCTGAGCCGCCATCTGGAGCCGCTCTACATTGTCGGTGGCGGGACACGGAACCGGCTGCTGTCGCAGCTCACCGCCGATGCGACAGGCCGGACGGTGATCACCGGGCCGGCGGAAGCGACCGCCAGCGGCAACCTGCTGCTGCAAATGATCGCCCTGGGCCATCTGGCCTCGCCGGCCGAGGGGCGACAGTTGGTACGCCGCTCCTTCGACCTGACGGTCTATGAACCGGGCGAGCGGACCGGCTGGGACGAAGCCTATGGCCGACTGCTGGCCATCATGGCCAGAACGGCAGGCTAATCGTGGGATGGTTCAATCTTCTGGAGAAATTGGTTTACACTTTTGACGGGCGTTAAAAGTCCGCCTGGCCCTCACCCCTCCCC
>DAOTYI010000141.1:0-3836 GCA_034434895.1 Anaerolineae bacterium | reverse complement strand
GGGGTTGGGGGATGGGGTGAGGTCCGTCTTGACCGCCATTTACGCTAATTTCACATTGTCGAGCTACCTGCCCGCTATCCTCCCGCAGGTTAGAAAGCCAAACCTGCGGGGGGGTAGGCAGTTACTCGGAGGCATTCATGGCCGGGAAAAAAGCTCGCCTGGTGCTGCCCTTCAGCCACCTGCTGTTGATCTTGAGCGGGATCCTGATCCTCTACCTGGTGGTGAACTTTGGGCGGCAGGTCGGTGTCAGCTATCAGCGTCGGCAGGAACTGAAGCGGATCGAGCAGCAGATCGAGTCCGCCCGGCAGGAAAAAGCAGCCCTGGAGGAAGAGCTGATCTACGCCCAATCTCCCCAGGCAGCCGAAGCCTGGGCGCGGGAGCAGTTGTGGAGCAGGCCCGACGAAGTGCCGGTGATGGTCATCGCCCCGCCGGCCGAGGAGGCGACGGCCAGCCAGGAGGTGCCACAGGAAGCCGGGGAAGCGCAGGCGGTCCGCCAGGTGTGGTGGGACCTGTTCTTCGGCAGCCGCTAATGCCCGGTCGGTTTTTGACACCCCTGTTGGGATGTGCTATACTATATGTAATTTCTGGAAAGGAATGGAAAACAGGGTGCACATGAGCATCACTTTCAGGATGATTCGCATCCAGTGCGAAAGCTTCAGCCTGTTCACCTTGCGAGGTCGTAGTGCGCCCTGACAGATATTGACATAATCTGGCCGTGGGCGGCTGCGACCGGCGCCCACGGCTTTTTCTTTTCCCTGATCCCTCCCGCCTGGAGCGGGCCAAAAGCTGTGGGCCATCGGTGTCCACAGCTTTTTTGTGACCTTGATGCATGGAGGAGAAGATGAGCGGGAAGATGATCGAAAACGGGACAGCTCTGTTGATCCAGCGGGTGACCAAGGCCTTCAGTTCTGGCGGGGCCGGCTCGCTGCTGAGCCGGTGGCAACGCCACAAGGAAAATGGCCGTGGCGAGGGCAACGGCCACTCGAAGCGGGTGCTGGCGGTCAACAACGTCAGCCTGGAAGTGCGCCGCAACGAGATCTTTGGCATCCTGGGACCCAACGGCTCCGGCAAGAGCACGCTGATCCGCCTCATCGCCACCCTGCTGGTGCCCGATGAGGGGCAGATCCAGGTCTTTGGCCTGGACGTGACCCGCCAGGAGATGGAAGTCAAGCGGTTGATCAACCGCGTGTCGGTGGATGCAGCGTTTTTCAAAAAACTGTCGAGCATCGAGAACCTGATGTACGCCGCCCGGCTGTACGGTCTTTCGGGACGGGAGGCGCGTCGGCAGGCGTTTGATATCCTGCACCGGCTGGGGCTCAAGGACAAAGAGATCCTGGAGCCGCTGGAGGAGATGTCGCGCGGGATGCAGCAGAAGGTGGCCATCGCCCGCGCTTTCCTGACGCAGCCGATCCTGTTGCTGCTGGACGAGCCGACGACCGGGCTGGACCCCCGCTCCAAACGGGAGGTGCAGGCTTTTGTCCGGGAGCTGCGGGACACGCACGACGCCACGATTGTGCTGACGACCCACGACATGTACGAAGCGGAGATGTTGTGCGACCGCATCGCCATTCTGGACGAGGGGCGGGTCGTCGCTCTGGACACGCCGGCCGGGCTGAAGAGGCTCGTTTCGCCCCCAAACGGCCACGAAGCGACGCTGGAAGAGGTGTTCATGGCCCTGACCGGCAAGGAGCTGGTCAGGGAAGAGGAGCAGGTGTAGCACTACCAGGTGTGGGCCGGGGTGGGGTGAGGTGCAGGCCGGGCCAGGCGGTTAAGCCGGCTGGCCAGCCCCCCGATCACCCACCCCGCTCCGGCCAGCAACAGTTCCTTGCGCACCGGCTTTCCCTCTTCGGACCACAGGTAGCCGCCCAGGGCACGGAGCAAGGTGCTGACCCGAAAGTCGGGGTGCAGGCGGCCCATCAGCCCGGCCAGGTCCAGCAGGCGGACCAGGTCAACATGGCCGTCGCCGTTGGAGCGCAGCCCGGCGGCCAGTTGAGCCCGCGTCTCTTCCCCTTCTGGCGAAAAGAGAAAGGCCACCAGCCGGTCGAGGATGGCCCGTCCGGGCAGCGTGCGGTCGGCGGTGAGCAGCCGGCTCAACCCGGTCAGGTGACCGGCTGCTGCCTGGGGGTTGTGCAGCAGTTCGGCCACCAACGCCCGGCGCAGAGCTGCCCCCTCCGGTGAGAGGAGCAGCTCCAAAGCTGGCGCGGCCAGCCCCTCGGTCTCCAGGTGGAAGGGGGTGTCGTGAGCGGCCAACGCCGCCAGTTGCCCCAGCCGCGGCCAGTTCAGCCGACCGCCGTCGGTCAGCAGTTCGGCCAACAGCCGCTGGCGCAGGCCCGCATCAGGAAAGGTGAGCATCAGCCGCGCGGCATAGGGGGCCGACACCCTCCAGATGTCGAACTCGGGGTCCAGTTGGTGGCCGATCCCCTCCAGCGTCATGACCGCCCGCGCGATCAGGGCCAGGTCCAGTGGGATGCGGAACTCGTATTCATAGATCAGGGGGGCAAAGCTGTGGGTGACCTGCTGGAAGGTGTGACGGCCCCCGGCGTCGCCGAAAAGGGCCTGGAACAGGAGGCTGGCCCGGGGCATCAGCTCCTCCCAGCGGGCATCGGGCCGCAGGCAGCCCAGGGCGATCAGGTTCTCCCGCAGGTTCTCCGGCCGGCGATTGATGACATCCACAAAGATCTCCAGGATGCGCCGCTTTTGTTCGGGGCGGATGAGACCCATCATGCCGAAATCCAGAAAGACCAGGCTGCCATCGGTCGGGCGGACCAGCAGGTTGCCGGGGTGGGGATCGGCGTGGAACAGGCCCTGCTCGAACAGTTGCTGCAGGTTGGCCCGCACCCCCCGGTCCAACAGGGCGCGCAGGTCCACGCCGGCGGCCTGCAACTCCTCCTTGTCCGTGACCCTGATGCCGGCGATATACTCGGTGGTCAGCACGCGACGGCTGGTGTATTCCCAGTAGACGCGGGGCGCATAGAGGCCGGGCAGGGGAGCAATATTGGCCCGGAAGCGCTCTGTCAGGTGCGCCTCGTGGAGATAATCCAGCTCCTCGAACAGTTTGGCCCCAAACTCATCCACCAGGGAGACCCAGGGCCGGCCCCGACCCAGGCAGGGAACACGCTCGATGAAGGCGGCCAGGCGGCGCAGCAACGCCAGGTCCAGGCTGATGGTGCTCACCAGGTCGGGCCGCTGCACCTTGACCGCCACCTGATCCCCCTCGTGGGTGACGGCGCGGTAGACCTGCCCCAGGCTGGCAGCGGCAAACGGTTCGGGGTCAAACTGCGCAAAGAGGGTTTCCGGTTTCCAGCCCAGCTCTGCCTCGATGCAGGCCCGGGCCACCTGGCTGGGGAAGGAGGGCAGCCGGTCGTACAGGGCAGCCAGCGTCTCGACATAGACCAGGGGCAGCAGGTCGGGCCGGGTACCCAACGCCTGTCCAACCTTGACGAAGGCCGGCCCCAGGGCAACCAGCCGGTCGCGCAGCCATTCGGCACGGCGGCGCTGTCGCTCCTCGATCGTCTCGCCACGGCGATAGCTCCACCGCTGCCGGTCGAGCCAGCGGAACCAGAGGCCGGTCAGCAGCAGGCCCACAACCTGCAACACGCGCCGGGCAGCGCGCCAGAAGCCGGCTTTTTTCAGTTGCGCCTCGACCAGGTCGGGCGTGTACGGTTGCTGCAATGAATACTCTGGCATGGGTTACAGTTTCAGCATATTTGTTTCCCGCGCCGTAACT
Organism: Anaerolineae bacterium; assembly: GCA_034434895.1. Classification (GTDB taxonomy): domain Bacteria; phylum Chloroflexota; class Anaerolineae; order JAAYZQ01; family JAAYZQ01; genus DAOTXL01. The sequence goes on along the minus strand of DAOTYI010000141.1, from coordinate 109 downwards.
GCTCAGGCTGAGCCAATTTTACCACCAAGACACGAAGGTTGCTTGATATAGAATGGCTTCAAAGTGCCAGAAATTGTTCTTTGGCTCCTTGGTGTCTTTGTGCCTTTGT
>DAOTYI010000140.1:0-3233 GCA_034434895.1 Anaerolineae bacterium | reverse complement strand
CGCTCCGATGCCAACTGGAAGGCCACCGTCGAACTGGAAGCGGGCCGCCGCTACCGCTTCCGTTACCTGGTGGATGGGAAGGAATGGCTGAACGACTGGCGCGCCGATGACCATGTGGAAAACCCCTACGGTTCCTACGATTCGGTGGTGGATCTGACCGAATTCGGCCAACCCCCTTCCTCCTGATCCATCCTTTGCATCGGTCCGGTCGCCTGGCAACCGGCAGATGGCCATCCTGGATTGCCGGTTGGGTGAAGGTGATGTTTGTTCTTGACCTTCGCTGGCTGATCTTTGGCTTCCTGCTTCTGTTCTCGGTCGCCACGCCGTTGGCCATCTGGCTGGATCGGTGGTTGCGTTGGCGGAGGGCCGAGGGCTGGGCAGCATGGGACCAGGCACCCTTTGGCCTGCTGGTGCTGGATGGTCCTCGCACTGTCTGTTACGCCAATCCTTACGCCTGCCGCCTGTTGGACATTGCGTCGCCGGCCGGTCCCCTGCCCGAAGCGGACTGGCGGCCCCTGCTGGAACAGGATCGTCAGGCCATGCGGGTGCCAGGACCTGTCTTCAACCGCACCCGCACCCTCCATCTCCCCGAGGAGCGGATTGCCCGCTGGTGGGTGGCCCGCTGGGGCAGTCGGGAGATCGTCTTTTTGTTGGATGTGACCGCCCAGCAGCGGGCCGAGCAGATTGCCGGGCACCTCCTCAGCGATCTGTCTCACGAACTGCGCACCCCTCTGGCCACGATCCTGACCCACCTGGAGGTGCTGCTTCTGCCCAACCTGTCCACCGAACTCGGCCAGCAGTCGCTGCACCTGCTCAAGGAGGAAGGCCGACGGATGGCCCGGTTGCTGAACGATATGCTGGAGCTGGGCCGTCTGGAGACCAGCGGCGAGATCGAGCGGCGGCCTGTGGACCTGCTGGGGGTGGTGGAACAGGTCATCACCCAGGTTGCGCCCCGGTTTCAGGAGCGGGGGATGAGCCTGGCCCTGGAGGTCGGCGCGCCGCTGCCCCTGGTTGCCGGCGACGAGGACCGGCTGCGACAGGTCTTTCTCAACCTCCTGGACAACGTGGTCCAACATTGCCGGCCTGGTGACCAGGCGTGGGTTGCCCTACGGCCGGAGGGGAGAGGTGTTGTTTGCACTGTGCGCGATAACGGGCCAGGCATCCCGGCCCAGCACCTGCCCCACGTCACCCGTCGTTTTTACCGGGGCACGCCCCAGGGCCAGGGTGGCAGTGGCCTGGGGCTATCGTTGGTAGTCGAGATCCTGCGCCGACATGGCAGCCGCCTGGAAATTGACAGTGTGGCGGAGGGCGATGAGACGGGCACGCGCGTCCGCTTTGTCCTGCCGGTTCCGCCGGGTGAGGAGGAGGGACAATGAGCCGGATGCGACGGATCGTGGGGCGCTGGTGGCAGCTCTGGCTGCTCCTGGCTGTGTTGGGCGGCTACTGGCTGCTGCCCATCTCCGGCCAGGTGGTGGTGCTGCCGGGCGGCGGCGCCGAGGCGCTGCTCTGGCCGCAGATGCGCCTGGAGCCGGCTGCACCCCGGCCTGGCCAGGAAGTGACCCTGCGGGTGATGGACGCCATACCCTGGACCCACGTGTTGCTGACGGTGGACGGGCAGGCCATCTATCCTGACAGGTGGCCGACCGACGCCGGCGACCGGCTGATCTGGGAGTGGACCTTCGTCGCCCCGGCCCAGGAAAGCTACCCCCTTGTCTTTTACCACGACTGTGATACGGGTTGCCGTGAGCGGGGACGAATGGTCGTCGGGGCACAACGACCGGTCCCCCTGGTTGGCTTGCCGACCAAACTGGGTGTCGTTTTTGCCAGGCCGGAGCGGGACTGGCATGGCCACAGCGGCTGGGACGTGGAGCTGACCTACGCCCGATTGGCCGGGGAGGAGTTTTGGGGCATAGACGACCTGGCGATGCGCGTCCACCAGGCAACGGCCAACGGGCTGCGGGTGTTGGTGCGGGTGGATTATGACCAGGGGCAAAGCCTGCCGTCGGCCGGCGATGAGCTGGCCCTGAGCGAATATCTGGCCTGCCTGCGCCGCCTGGCGCGGGATGAGCGATTGCGGGGCGTGTACGGCTACTTTCTGGGCAGCGGCTACAACGAGCTGGGCAGTAACAGCCAGGCGCCGGAGCGGCCGGTGACGCCGCAGTGGTACGCCCGCCTGTTCAACGGCTATGGCGAGAAGGTGAGCCACACCGACAATGCCGTTCAGGTCATCCGGGCAGAAAATCCCCAGGTTCGGGTGTTGGTCGGGCCGGTGCGGCCCTGGAACAGTGACCAGGATGGGGAGCGGCGGTGGCAGGTGGACATGCCCTGGCTCAACTATATGAATACCCTGGTGGCAGCCCTGGATGAGGGAGCACGGGCTAAATCGGCAGCCGGTTTCCCTCTGGCCGCACCCGATGGCTTTGCCCTGCACGTTCCAGGTCGCCCGGAGGCAGCAGCAGCGATGGGGCGGGAGGGATATGAGGAGCCCTGGTTGGACCTGCGCCGGGCCGGGTGGGGCGGTGCTCAGGCCGGGTTCCGCCTCTACCGTGACTGGCTGGCCATCATCAACGCCTATCCCACCACACGGGGGCTGCCGGTTTACATCACCTCCACCAACACCTTTGCCCCCGATGAGGGCACGCCTCCGGCTCAGAACTATCCCCCAGGCTGGCTGACGGCTGCCCTGGAGGCGATCAACGGGGAGCCGCAGGTGCAGGCCCTGTGCTGGTTTCTGGATCAGGACCGCTCCGGTGACAACCGCTGGGACTTTTTCAGCCTGACAGAACACCCTGGCCGGCTGATGTACACCGCCGAAGAGTTGGATGCGCTGCTGCGGGCTCCGTAAGGAAACCGGGCTATGGAAGACGTGATCCGTGTCCTGCTGGCCGACGACCATCCTACCCTGCGGTTGGGGCTGCGGATGCTGCTGGACCGCGCGCCCGACGTGGAGGTGGTGGGGGAAGCCGAGAATGGTGAGGAGGCACTGGCATTGATCGAAGCGCTCGTGCCAGATGTGGCCGTGCTGGACTGCCTGTTGCCGGGGATAGAGGGGGCAGAAGTGGCGCGGGAAATCCGGCGACGGACCCTGCCGGTGCGGGTCGTGGCGCTGAGCGCCTATGACGACGAGCGGTATGTGTGGGGGATGCTGGAGGCGGGGGCGACAGGCTACCTGCTGAAGGAGGAAGCGTCGGAGACGATCCTGGCCGCGGTGCGGGGAGCGGCCAGGGGGGAGG
>DAOTYI010000139.1:0-37727 GCA_034434895.1 Anaerolineae bacterium | reverse complement strand
GGTGACGGTGGGCGTATCGGTGGGTGTAGGGGTGATGGAAGGGGTCAGTGAAGGGGTTAAGGTCGGCACCTCGATCAGGACAGGTACCTCGCTGGCCATGGCCTGCACCGTGCTGACCACCGTTGCCGGCCGGAAACTCTGCAGCCTGCGCTGCAACCAGGGAGCCACCAGCAGAGCCAGCACCATCCCCAGGAACACCGCCCCGCCGAGCAGGATGGGCCGCAGCCGGTCCTGTTGCAGCGGTTCACCGCAGTGAGGACATACCCTCAGGCTGCGGCTGCTCAACCTGCCACAGTATCGGCAGCGGACCTGGCGGGGCCGCCGCTGGGGTTTGCCACATTGCGGGCAGACAAGCTGCCCATCCAGGATCGCGGTGCCACAACGGCTACACTTTTTCAAGATCTGCCTCACCTCCAGGCTGTAGCACTGCCCACCCTCCCGCAGGTTTGGGTGCAATCTCTGTATCGAAGTGCTCCGCAGTGGGCTGCTTGCCCTGTTGCCGGCTACTTTCTAACCTGCGGGAGGGTAGCGGGTACACCTCCGGGCTGTAGCACTTTAAAAGAAACTGGACCAGTCCACGTAGGGCAGCGGGTTCACGATATCCTGCCAGGTGATCAGCAACATCAACGCCACCAACAGCATCATGCCGATGAGGTGCACCAGACCCTCTTTGGCCGGGTCCAGCCGGCGGCCGCGGATCCCCTCGACGATGACGAACAGGATCCGCCCCCCATCCAGCCCTGGCAGGGGCAGCAGGTTGGTGAGGGCTACCGCCACGCTCAAGAGGCCCATCATCTGCATCACCGGATACCACCAGCCGGTGTCCAGGGTGTATTGGACCGCGTTGCCCATCAACTGCCCCACCCCCACAGGGCCGACGGGCCGCGCCAGATTGGCCGGAATCAGCCCCCTGATCACCTGGATCGGCACGGTCAGGATCAAACCGGCCATGCCCACCGTCTCCTTCAGCCCTGACCAGATGGCCTCATACCAGACATAATGCTTGATAGTGGTGCGCGGTTTCAGGCCGATGCCCATCGGCCCGTCACCTGCCGGCCATTTCAGGCGTGGCACCAGGGTGATCTGCAGGATCTGGTCGCCCCGTTGCAGCGTCAGCACCACCGTCTGCCCCAGATGCTCCTGCGTGAAATCGAGCAGATTGTCAATCGTCAGGATGTCGGTGTCGTTGGCCCGCAGAATAATGTCCTCAACCTGCAACCCGGCCGCCTCGGCCGGCGATCCGGGTGAGACGGAGGCGATGACGGCATTCTCCGGGTCGGCGATGGCCGGCGCCCCCAGGCTCAGGGCCAGGGAGAAAAAAAGTACGGCTGTCAGCAGGTTCATCCCTGACCCGGCTGCCAGGACCAGGATGCGGGTGAGCTTGCGTTTGCTGGCAAAACTGCCGGGGAAGGTGGGGTCCTCCTCCCCCAACATGCGGGTAAAGCCGCCAAAGGGGATGGCATTGATCGAATAGATGGTGCCGGGATCGAGCCGTTCCACATACCGGGCGGACCCGGCCGCCGGGCTGGCCGGATCTACGATTTCGATGTGGGTCAGCAGCTCACGGCCCTTCTTGTCGGTGGTGGTCTCATATCGGATCAGGGTCCGGGCGGACAGGCCTGCCGGCAGCTTGAACCGGCGGGGGATGACGATCTCTTTGCCGGCCAGGGTGATCTTGCCCTCACCGCGCCAAAAGGCCCACAGGCGAGGTGGATAGCCAAACCCAAACTCCTCGACCACGATCCGGGAGCGTTTGGCGGAGGCAAAGTGGCCCAACTCATGGACAAAGACCATGATGCTCAGGGCAAAAGCGAGGGAGAGGAGCGTAATCAGTAGATTCATGGGTGAGTGTCTCAGGCCGAGCGGATCTCATGCCAGGCCATTTGCAGCTTTTCCAACTGCTCCTCGCTCACCGCGTGGGGATCATCATCAAAACCAGGCAGTTGCAAGATCATTTTGAACAGTTTGGTCAGGCTCAGATCCAGGGGTTCTACCTCTGGATAGGCGCTGTACAGCGCCCGCACCAGGCGGCCAAAGTTGTGCCAGTGAAGCGGCTGGCGTGCCTCTTCTGTCTCACAGGGTTTGACCACCTCTTCGCGCAGCAGCTCTGCTGCCCGGTCCAGTTGCCCCCGGCGACGGTAATAGTCGGCCAGGGTGGCGCGCAGTGCATCGGCGGCCAGCACCGAACAGTGCATCTTGATGGGCGGTAGCCCATCCAACGCCTCGGCGATGGCCCGGTTGGTGATCTCCAGCGCCTGGTCAATCGTCTTGCCTTTGATCATCTCGGTGGCCATCGAACTGGTGGCGATGGCCGCGCCGCAGCCGAATGTCCGGAACTTGATGTCCGAGATCACATCCCCGTCAATCTTGACCGACATCTCCATCAGATCGCCGCACACCGGATTGCCCGTCCGACCCACCCCGTCGGCGTTTTCGATGACCCCCACGTTGCGGGGGTTCATAAAATGGTCCATCACTTTTTCGCTGTATTGCAACTCAAAACCCTCCTGAAAAGGTGTAAGGTAGCCTTTTCCAGGCTGTCCAGGCAGGCTGGAAAGCCTGACCGACAGGCTGCCGGAGGCTCTGTCAGGCTCTATCATACCACCTTTTGTCGGAACGGGCAAGTCAGGTTGATCCCATTCCTCCGGTTGCCAGGCTATGTCCAGCGAATGATCGTCCCGCCGGCCGGTTCGGCGGCGCATAGCGCCATTTCAAGTGCGCCAGGCCGTTCGCCGGAGATAAGCTGCACCGTCAACTTGGGTATCTCCTGGACAAGGGCTATCATCTCCTGAACCTTGGCCAGCATCCCACCGGTCACGTCAGGGGCATGAGAGCCGCCCAGCGCCGCCTGGATCTCTGCCCAGTTGGCCGCCGAGATTTCGGGCACAGGTCGGGCCGCAGGGTTGTGCCAGGGATCGCCCTCAAACACGCCGTCTACCTCACCGACAAGGATGATCCGTGCCGGATAGAGTCGCCGGGCCAGGTAAGCAAAGATCTGTTCGGTAGACAGGATGGTCCCCCCCTGCACCTCATCCAAGGCGACATCGCCATAGACCAGAGGGACCAGGCCGTGGGCCAGTGCCACTTCAAGGGGGGTCGTCTCCAGCGAGACCAGCTCGCCGCCCCGACACTGCGCCAGGGCGGATGGTGGCAATGTCCAGACCGGCACTCCTGCTGCCAGAAAGGTGTCGGCCACCAGGCGGTTCAGTCGGGCTGCTACTGCTGCCACCTGGGCGAAACCGCGCCAATCGGCCGGGCTGTGCACCCCCTGGCGGGTGCCGTAGCGCCGGGCAACGACATGCCCGAACGAACCGCTGCCATGGCCCAGCACCAGCTTGAGATCGGGCCGGGCAGCCAGGGTGTGGGCTACCTCGCCGGCCAGACGGGCGATCACCTGGGGGCGGGCTGTCTCCGGCCGGACCTTGTCGGTGATGACCGAACCACCCAGTTTCACCAGGATCAACTCATCCATCGTCTATTCCCCTGCGCTCCTGGCCCGCCGTTCCACCATAACCCGCTCGCCTTCCACCCGCACCCAATCCCCTGTTTGAATCTGGCCTATGTCCACCTGGTCCACCATCGGGATATCGGCGATGATCGCACCAACGGCGACGATCGCCTCGCTCTCGGCGTTGAGGATGGCCGCCGGAGCCGTGCCCGCCTGAGCCATGCGATAGAGAGTGTAAGAGCCGACCGTGCTCCCTTTGCCTGTGGGGAAGACCAGCACCCGACCGGCCACACACTGCCCCTGCAGCGGGTGCCCCGGCTCCAGCACAACCCCCGTTTCCGGATCCACACCGCCGAGGAAGCCGATCGGCTCCGGCGAGACGAGGGCTATCCCCTCAGCGGTTCCCGGTCTGATCACCCGTCCAATCAGTTCCATTTTGGAAATCATACCATATCTTTGACAGAAAATGCAAAGCCGGTGGCAGGTCTGGTCCTGGCCACCGGCTGTTAGAACGCAACGCGCTCTCAGAGCTAGTCTGAAAAGCTTACCACAAAGACACAAAGGTCACAAAGGAACACGAAGGAAACAAATAAAAAACGCATGGTGCCCTTAGTGTCCTTTGTGTCTTGGTGGTTTTCAGACAAGCTCTCAGAGTTTGGGTGGGGAGGAAGCCATAAATGCCAAGGTCTCCGGGAGCGAGCGCACATTCCCACTGGCACCGGCGCCGGTGACGCACAGCGCCCCGACCGCATTGGCCAGGCGTGCCGTCTGTTCCAGCGGCCAGCCCAGCCACACGCCGGCTATAAAGCCGGCGGCAAAGGCGTCCCCTGCGCCGGTGGCATCCACCACCGGCACTTCAAAGGCCGGGAGGCGCCATCGCAACCCACAGTTCGAGAGCACCAGGCAGCCGGCCGATCCCATTTTGAGTCCTACCGTGCCGACACCACAATCCAGCAAGGCGCGGGCTACATCCTCCGGGTCCTCCCGGCCGGTCAGGGCCTGAGCTTCGGCCAGGTTGGGGACAAAATAGTCCACATAGGGCAGGCTGGGCCGCAGCAGGTCCATCCAGCGGCCGGTATCATCCCACACGGTGTCCAGGAAGGTAATCACCCCCATTGCCCGGGCGGTGTGCAGGAGTGTGGCCATCGGCTGGCCATCCAGACCAGGCAGGACCAGCGCCCCGGCCACGTGCAGGATAGAGGCGCCGGCGATCAGCGCCCTGTCCACATCGTCCAGCCGCAGGCGGGCGTTGGCGCCGATGTAATGCACGAACCGCCGTTCGCCATCGGGCGCGACCATGACCATCGTCGCCGAGGTGCCGATCTCCGGGTCTCGTTTCACCCCCTGCGTGCCGATGCCCCGTTCGACCATGGCCCGCAGCAAAAAGTCGCCGAACGGATCGGCGCCGACCTTGCCGATGACCTCGACCGGCAGCCCAAGCCGCGCCAGGGCGGTGGCGGCGTTCAGGGCACAACCGCCGGTGTGCAGGGCCATCTCCTCCACCAGGACCAACCGGCCAGGGTCAGGGACAGCCCGCACCGGGCGCCCCACCACGTCGGCGACCAGGATGCCCAGACAGAGAATCGGCTTATCCAGAGCCATAAGGTCCTATGAATGTCGGCCGACCACCTGGGCCAGCGCCTCGAACTGAGGGGCCAGGGCCGGGTAGAGGGCGCGATAGCAGGGATAGTAATCGGCATAGACTGCTGATGCCGGTCCGGGTCGGGTGGAGCCGGTCACCTGGATGGCAACCTGGCAGGCTTCGGCCACGCTGTCGTACACCCCCGCACCCACCGCTGCGAGCAGGGCGGCCCCATAGGCTGCTCCCTCGGTCACGTTGACCGTGGCGATCTCGGTCTCGAACATGTCGGCCAGAATTTGTCGCCACAGCGGGCTGCGCGCCCCGCCGCCGGAGGCCCGCACCTGGGCGATGGTCAGCCCCAGGTCGCGCATCAACTCCAATGAATCGCGCAGGCCGTAGCTCACCCCCTCCAGCACCGCCCGCGTCAGGTGAGCTTTGCTGTGGCGCAGGGTCAACCCGAAAAAGACGCCGCGGGCGTTGGGATCGGGATAGGGGGTGCGTTCACCGGTCAGGTAGGGCAGGAAGATCAGCCCCTCACAGCCGGGAGGGACCTCTGCTGCGGCCCCGGTCAACAGGTCGTATGGATCGCGCCCTGTCTGGGCGGCCTGGCTCTGCTCCTGCCCGCCGAGTGCATCGCGGTACCAGCGGAAGCTCCCCCCGGCGGAGAGCATAACGCCCATCAGATGCCACATGCCGGGCACAGCGTGACAGAAGGCATGCAGCCGGCCCTGCGGCTCGACGCGATAGGTGTCCGACGCAGCAAACACCACTCCCGAGGTGCCGATGGTGACCGAGACCACCCCCTCAGCGATGATCCCGGTGCCGACCGCCTGGGCGGCCTGGTCGCCGCCTCCCCCGACCACCGGCGTTCCGGCCAGCAGACCTGTTTCTCTGGCCGCCGAGGGGCTGACATGGGCGCTCACCACCGGCGATTCGGTCACCTCCGGCAGCCAGGAACGGGGCACACCCACCGCCTGGAGCATCTCGTCCGACCAACGGCGCTGCCCCACGTCAAACAGCGAGGTGCCCGAGGCGTCCGACACCTCGCTGAAAAAGCTGTCGGTCAGGCGGTAGCGCACATAGTCTTTGGGCAGCAATACCCTGGCTGTCCGCCGGTAGATGTCCGGTTCATGTTCACGCACCCAGGCGATTTTGGGGGCGGTAAAGCCGGGCAGTACCGGGTTGCCGGTGAGCTGCAACAACCGCCCGGCTCCCACGTCGCGGGTGATGGCCGCGCATTGGGCCGCGGTCCGCTGGTCGTTCCACATAATGCAGGGACGGAGCACCTGACCCTGCGCATCCAGCAGCACCAGGCCGTGCATCTGCCCGGTCAGGCCCACACCGACCACCTGGCCTGGCGCAATTTCTGTTTCGGCCAATAGCTGCCGAATGCTCTTTACCGTTGCTGCCCACCAGTCGGCCGGGTGCTGCTCTGTCCACAAGGGCCGGGGGGTCAAGATCGGATACCCGGTTGTGGCGCTGGCTTTGACCTGGCCGGCCTGATCGCACAGCAGCGCCTTGGCCCCTGTCGTTCCAACATCAATACCCAGCAGGTAGCTTTGTGGCGACATCTGTTGTTCCTCGTTGCCTGTCAGTATAGTGTCTCTCCGCCGGTCAGCTTGTAGTGGGCGTGTCGCAGCTTGTCAGGAACCTGCAAGTGGTAGGGGCAGCGTGCCTGACATTCGCCGCAATCGGTGCAGGCTTCCGCCCTGACCGGCAAGGCGGCATAAGCGGCCCGCGCCCGATCCTGATTGTCGAACCAGAAACGCAGGCTGGTGCGCAGCCAATAGTCCCCTGGATCACGCACAACCCCATCCCACATCTGACGGTCATACTGCCCTTCCAGCTCGAAGAGGCGCGGAATATCAATCCCGGCCGGGCAGGGCAGGCAGTTGCCGCACTGACGGCAGACATAGGTGCCCAGTTCAGGAGCCTCGGCAAACCAGCGCTCCTTTTCCTCGTCCGACATCGGCACGAACGATTCAGAATAGGCCAGGTCCTGTTCCAGGAGGGCCAGAGTGTTCATGCCGGCCACCATGACGTGGATCGGTAATGACCAGGCATACCGAAAGGCCTGTTGGGCCGAGCGCCACAGCAGGCCATCACCCACCGCTTTCATGCCCACAATGCCGATCTGACGCTTGAGTAACTGGGGGAGCAGGGCCCATTCCAGGGCGGGAAAGTTGAAACGGTCATAGTAGTTGAAATTGCACATCGCCACATCAAAGGGGTACCGGTCGAGGGCCTCCAGCACGAGTTCAGGGTGACCGTGGTTGGAGAGGCCGATAAAGCGGATCTTGCCCGCCTGGCGGGCTGCTTCGGCCGCCCGCAAGGCGCCATCATCGGCCAGGATGCGTTCCAGTTCGGTGGGTTTTTGTACATGGTGCATGAACAGAATGTCCACATGGTCGGTGTGCAGGTGACGCAGGCTCTGCTCGATAAGCCGGGCAGACGAGTCCCGGTCGCGCAGGTGGACCTTGGTGGCCAGCACACACTCTTCTCGCCGTGTGGCCATCACCTGCCCGATCTTGCGTTCCGACTCCCCCTGGCCATATTCAGGCGCCGTCTCGACATAATTGCCGCCGGCATCCAGGTAACGGTTCAGGATAGCCCGCGCCTCGGCGGTGCTGATCTCAAGCAGGTGGAATCCACCCAGGCCGAGGATGGAGACCTCCAGGCCGGTGCGGCCCAGGATGCGCTTCTGCATGGCTTATCTCCTGAGCGGTGGCAGCGGCGGCAGCCGGTCCGGGTGCAGGGCTCGCTGGCGGATCAGATAGGCCTCCAGCCAACCGCGAGCCTGGTCGGGGTGCATTGTCGCCCAGATCACCTGTTCATGGTCCAGGCTGTTGATCCGGTCGTTGGCCGCCCGCAGCGCATCCATGCAGTTCCTGAGCGCCTGTTCGACCGGCATGCGTTCGGGGTTGATGTCAATCCCGAAATAGCCCTGGTAGCCGTACATCTTGAGCACATACAGGGCCGCCTCGGTCTGCTCGGGAGCGACGACGCCGACGTTGAGGTCCTGATCGTAATTGCCCAACGGCTGGCTGTTCCAGTGCGTATGAGCCAGGCGACCATATTCCAGCACCATGCTCAAGGCATAGGGCAGGTCTTCGTAGGCCATGAGCATGTGGCCGACTTCGGGGTTCATGGCGCACAGGGCGTGGCCTTCGGCCAGCAGGGCGCGGTTGGTAGGATGTTGCAGCAGGGCTTCGACCTTCTGGCCCAGCAGGATGCCCTCGACGGTGGTGCCGTACAGGATGTGGCCGCGCGGTTCGTAGGGCTTGGGCTCTTCCGCGACGCGCACGCCGGGCACGGCATCCATCGCCTGGGCCAGGCCCTGGGCAAAACGGTCACGGGCGGCGACCAGGTCCAGCCCAAAGGGGTTCTCATAGCCGTCAATGCCCGGCCAGACGATGGCAAAATCGGTGCCCAACTCCTTGTTCAGTTCCAGGGTGCGGATGGTGCGCTGGATGGCTGCCTGGCGGACCTCCGGCAGGGGCGACGACAGCGAGCCCCACTCGAACCGGGCATCCCAGAAAAGCAGCGGCACCACCGTCAGAATGCGGATGCCGGTATCCCGGCTAAACTGTTTCCAGATTTCCAGGTTTTCCTCGTTGATCTCGTTGGGGTAGTGGGCTTCCATCGCCTTGAGGCCATAGTCGGCCAGTCTGGCCGCCACCTCTAATCTGGCGGCGATAGATTGATCGGGCGTGTACCGGTCATGGAAACGGCCCCCGCCTGGCGAGAAATACCAGATTCCCGCCGAAAATTTGAGGTCCAGCTCGAACTGTTTCAGGTGTTCCACCAGCTCTTCGGGTGTCCGGCGTCTGGCTTGTGGACGCAAATCCTGGAATGGCATGTTATCCTCCATGTTTCATTGGTATCATATTCCTATCTGCTGATTTCAGCAATCATCGTCTCCGTTTGCGAAGCTGATCGAGCATGATGGCCACGACGATCACAAACCCCTGCAACGCCTGGAGCCAATAGGCCGAGACGCCGGTCAACACCAGGCCGTTGCGCAGGACCTGCATGACCGCTGCGCCGATGAGCACCCCCAGGATGGTCCCCTCTCCGCCCGACAGGCTGGTCCCGCCCACGACAGCCGCAGCGATGACATCGAGCTCATAGCCCTGCCCGGCTGTCGGTGCCGCCACGCCCAGGCGAGCCGTCATCAACAACCCACCGACGGCGGCCAGGAACCCACCCAGTGAGTAGACCATAATCTTGACCCGGTCGGTGTTGATGCCCGACAGGCTGGTGGCCGTCTCGTTGCCGCCCACGGCATAGATACGATAGCCCCATACGGTGCGGCTGAGGTAGGCGGATACGAGGATGGCGCAGACAAGCATAAAGATGGCCGGCAAGGGGCCTTCAAAACCGCCGATGGAGAGGACACCCCGGCCCAGGTTGTTAAATGCGGTCGGCAGGTTGCGCACTGGCCAGCCTCCAGACAGTCCGTAGCACAGCCCCCGCGCCATGAGCATCGTGCCCAGGGTGGCAATAAAGGGGGGCAGGCGGCCTTTGGTGATCATCAGGCCGTTGAGCAGGCCAACGATCAGGCCGGTCAGCAACCCTCCCGCCACGGCCACCGGGACGGAAGCCTGACGGGCAAACAGCATGGCGGTGATCAGCCCGGACAAACCCATCACCGAGCCGACCGACAGGTCAATGCCGGCGGTGATAATGACCATGCACTCGCCAAAGGCAGCGATGGCGATCCAGGAAAAGTCACGCAGGATGTTGGAGATATTGGTTCCTTTGAGAAATGTGTCGGTGTAAAGCGAGAGGAAGGCGATCATGGCCAGCAGGATGAGAAATACGCCAAACTCCTGCCTGGCGACGATGCTCCGCCAGTCTATGCCCTGGGCCTTTGTCCTGGCTTCTGCACTTTTTGCCGTCATACCTGAACTCCTTCTATGATCTGCTCGCAGATTCGTTGTGATGATTCCCGCAACGCCTGTGCCTGGGCCAGCAGGTTCTGGTGAGGGGTGCCATCAGGGATCTCGCAGCCGGCCGCGCTGAGGCAACGCGGTCCGCCCCATTGCAGGCAATAGAGCGTCGCCTCCCGGACCTGTTCGGGCGTCCCCTGGAGCATGATGGCCACCGGATCAAAGTTGCCGCAGATCGCCGGATAGTCACCGAAGCATCTGGCTGCTGAGCGAATGTCCACCATCCAGTCCAGGTCAATGATGTCGGCTCCGCTCTGGGCCAGCCAGGGCAGCAGGTGCGTTGTGTTGCCGCAGATATGCAGGCGGGCCAGGGCCCCCATGTCGTGCACGGCAGCAAAGATGCGCTGTTCGTAGGGCAGTGCAAATTGTCGGTACATCTGCGGCGAGATCTGGGAGGCGATCGCGTCCCCCAGGCCGACGATGTCGGCCCCGGCCTGGACCTGGGCCCGGGCGAAGGCGACGGCCACTTCGGTGCATAACTCCAGCAGCTCTCGGACCCAGTCGGGGCGGTCATGCAGGTCCATCAGCAGGCGGCCTTCGCCTCGCAGATCGGCTGCTTCGGCCAGGGCACCCTCTACCCAACCCATGATCGGAACCTGGCCGCCGACCTGCTCTTGGAAGAGGCGGATGGCTGCCAGCCGATCGCTCATCCGGCGGCCGGTGCCAGGCTCGACCGGTTTGAGCCTGCCCAGATCGGCCGGTTCAGCCAGCAGAGGTGCCCGCCGAACCGGCAGCCCATCGCCGGGGAATTCAACCTCCAGGCCCAGATCGGCTGCCTCGCGAAAGGGGTCCGAAATCGCCTGCACAATGTCCAGGTCAAAATCCTCCAGCACGGCCAGGTTCGCCTCACACAGGACCCGGTAGTCCAGGTAATAGCGGGAGAGGGGCTGGCCGATGTAGTGGGCGGCAAAGGTCATCATAATATCCAGATTGGGGGGGCGGTCCACGGCTTCCCCGTGCAGCCGCCTGGTCAGTCGTTCGAGAGAGTTCATGGTCTGGACCCTGGTTGCCTGTTGCGTCGCTACCTCAAGCCGATGGGGCGATCATCCCCAACTCGCCGCTGGCGTAGGCCATGATCATCTCCTGGCTGGCCTCGGCGCGGTCCAGGATGGCCGCCACCCGCCCCTCCGCCATGACCAGGATGCGGTCGCTCATGCCCAGGATTTCCGGCAACTCGGAGGAGATCATGATGATCCCCATCCCGGCCTGGGCCAGGCGACTCATCAGGGCATGGACTTCGGCCTTGGCCCCAACGTCAATCCCCCGTGTCGGCTCGTCCATGATGAGCACTTTGGGCTGTGCTGCCAGCCACTTGGCCACGACCACCTTTTGCTGATTGCCGCCAGAGAGGAACATGGCTTTCTGCCGCAGGTGAGGCGTGCGGACGTTCAGGCGGTTGACATATTCCTGGGCGGTCTGACGCAGGTTGCGCTGGTCTACCCATCCCGCCCGGGCGTGCTGGTTGAGCGTGGGCAACACGATATTCTCCAACACCGGCAGCTTGAGGATCAATCCCTGGGTGGCCCGGTTCTCGGGCACAAAGCCGATGCCGGCCGCCACGGCGTCCACCGGGGAGCTGATGCGTACCGGTCGGCCTTCCACCAGGATCTCGCCGGCATCCTTGTAGTCGGCCCCGAAGATCAGGCGGGCCGTCTCGGTGCGCCCGGCACCCACCAGGCCGGCGAAGCCCAGGATCTCCCCTCGCCGCAGGGTGAAACTCACATCATGCACCACCCCCTGCCGGGTCAACCCCCGCACTTCCAACAGTGGCTCGCCGATTTTGGCCGCTTCCTTTTGGAACAGGGCGGTCAGTTCGCGGCCTACCATCTGCTGGATCACCTTATCGGGGGTTGCCTCGCCGATGGTCATGCTCCCTACCCGCTGGCCGTCACGCAGCACGACCACCCGGTCGGCGATGCGGAACACCTCCTCCAGGCGATGGGTGATGAAAATGATGGTGATGCCCTGTGCTTTGAGGGCGCTGATGATCCCAAACAACGTCTCGACCTCATCTTCGCCCAGGGCCGAGGTCGGTTCGTCCATGACGATGATGCGGGCTTCTACAGCCAAAGCCTTGGCGACCTCGACCATCTGTTGCTGAGCTACAGACAGATCGCGGATCAGGACCGTGGCCGGTACCTGTGCCCCAACACGGTTCAGGAGTTGTTGCGCTTCCTGCTCCATGCGGCGGCGGTCCACAAAATGGAACAGGCGCCCCAGGCCGGATAGCCGTGGCTCGCGGGTGATAAAGATATTGGCGGCCGCACTCTGGTTGGGGGTCAGGTTGAACTCCTGGTAGATGGTGGCGATGCCCAGTTGTTGAGCATGGTGCGGGCTTTGGATATCCACTTCTCGCCCTTGCAGAAAGATGCGCCCTGCATCCTTGCGGTAAACGCCGCTCAGGATCTTCATCAGGGTGGACTTGCCGGCGCCATTTTCACCCACCAGCGCCACCACTTCACCGGCGTCTGCTTCAAAGTCTACGTTTTGCAGCGCCTGGACACCGGGGAAGGCTTTCGAGATGCCTTCCATGCGCAATACCATCTCTTGTCCGCTCAACGACACCTCCTCAGAGGCCATCCCTGGCGGAATGGTCAGGACCCAATAAGGGTTGGCGAGGGGTCCACTGCCCCTCGCCAACCATACTTCCCATCCAGCAGGACCTAGGGCAGGCAGGAATAGGGGTCAGGCAGCGGCTTGGTAAAGTCGCTCTTGGCCCAGGCCTCGGCCATGACATCCACGTTGCACTTGGTGACGATGTCCATGCCAGAGTCGGTCCAGCTTTCAAAGCGCTTCCCGTTGACGATGTAGTCGTAGATCATCTGGATGGTGTCATAGCCCCAGCCCCAATACTTCTGACCGACCAGGCCCTGCAGGTAGCCGTCCTTCATGAACTCCAGCTCGACCGGCAGCGTGTCGAAGGCGATGGTCGTCAGCTTGCCCGACTTGGCCGCCGCTTCCCACAGCGGCATCGAGCCACGCTCGGCGAACAGGGGCCACAGGCCGACGAAGAACCAGCCGTTCAGGTCGGGGTTGGCCTGCATCGTCTCTTCCACCACCTGCACGCCCAGGTTGATGTCGTCGTTGCAGTAGACGGTAGCCACGATCTGGATGTCGGGGTAGGCCGCCACTCCATCCTTGAAGCCCCGGATCCGCTCCTCCAGGTTGAAGGCACCCGGCACGCCGGTCAGCAGGGCGACTTTGCCCTTGGTGCCCATGAACTTGACCAGCAGTTCGGCGGCCGCCTTGCCGCCCTGATAGTTATCCACGCCCAGGTAGGTGAAGCGCTTGCTGTTGGGCGAGTCAGAGTCCCAGGTCATGACCGGGATGCCGGCGGCCACCGCCTTGTTGATCGGGTCTTCGCAGGCGGTCGGGTCGTTGCAGGAGATGCCGACGGCATTGACCCCTGCCGCCACGGCGTCCTCCATCACCCGCGCCTGCTCCGCCGCGTCCGAGGCTACCGAACCGACATACTTGACCTCCACCGGGATCGGGCCGGCCGCTGTCAGTTCTTCCGCCTTCTTGAAGGCGCCGTCCCGCCCCACCTCGAACACCGGGTTGTTGAGCGCCTTCGGAATCCAGGCGATCACCAGCTTTGTCGGCACAGCGCCGCCCGTTGGTGGGGTCCAGCCCTGGGTGTTCCACTCATGGGGGATGCCCTTCTTGTCCAGCATGGCCTCATAGTCCTTGAGGGTGGCCGCGGTGATGACATCCACGCCGGTGTCAATGACCCCGTTCACCGCGCCCATCTCCTTCAAGGCCGCGTCCACCCCCTTCTCGGCCATCAGCTTGATGATCTGCACCGACTTGTAGCCCATGTCATACTCGCGCTGGGCGATGGTGGCGTCAATGACCCCTTCCTTGATGCCGTTGATGATGTCGGTGGTGGCGTCGAAGCAGACCAGCTTGATCTTGCCCACAGCGTTGGCTTCTTTGATGGCCGTGGCCCAGGCCGGGCCGTTGTAGGCGTAGACGCCGAAGGCGCCGGCCAGGTCAGGGTTGGCGGAGATGACCGAGTTGGCCAGTTGCAGGGCGGTGGCCGCGTCTTCCTTGTCGTTCACCGGCTCCAGGGCGGTGATCTTGGTGCCTTTGATCCCTTCCAGGAAGCCATCGGTGCGCTGCAGGGCATTGAGCGCCGTATCGGAGCCGCGGCCGATGCCCACCTTGCCGCCGTTGGGCAGCAGCTTGGCCATCGTCTCGCCCGCCATCTTGCCGGCAGTAAAGTTGTCGGTGCCGATGTAGACCAGGGAGACGCTGTTTTCCACCGGCGGCGTGTCCAGCGTGGTCACAAAGATGCCGGCGTCGGCTGCCTTTTTCATCGTCGGCTCCAGGGCGTTCGGGTCAGAGGGAGCGATGGCGATGCCGGTCACGCCCTGGGCGATGTAGGTCTCCATCGTCTGGATCTGGGCGGCCACATCCTCCTTGGGCGGGACGAAAAAGACCGTTTCCACCCCCAGGTCTTTGCCCGCTGCGATCACCCCCTTCTCCACGTTCGACCAGTAGGGGTGCACCGATTTGCCGATGACCACGATCTTGATCGGCCCTGTTGGTGCGGCGCCGCCCGTTGGTGGGGTCCAGCCTTGGGTGTTCCACTCATGGGGGATGCCCTTCTTGTCCAGCATGGCCTCATAGTCCTTGAGGGTGGCCGCGGTGATGACATCCACGCCGGTGTCAATGACCCCGTTCACCGCACCCATCTCCTTCAAGGCCGCATCCACCCCCTTCTCGGCCATCAGCTTGATGATCTGCACCGACTTGTAGCCCATGTCATACTCGCGCTGGGCCACCGTGGCATCGATCACCCCTTCTTTGATGCCGTTGATGATGTCGGTGGTGGCGTCGAAGCAGACCAGCTTGATCTTGCCCACGGCGTTGGCTTCTTTGATGGCCGTGGCCCAGGCCGGGCCGTTGTAGGCGTAGACGCCGAAGGCGCCGGCCAGGTCAGGGTTGGCGGAGATGACTGAGTTGGCCAGTTGCAGGGCGGTGGCCGCATCTTCCTTGTCGTTCACCGGCTCCAGGGCGGTGATCTTGGTGCCTTTGATCCCTTCCAGGAAGCCATCGGTGCGCTGCAGGGCGTTGAGCGCCGTATCGGAGCCGCGGCCGATGCCCACCTTGCCGCCGTTGGGCAGCAGCTTGGCCATCGTCTCCCCGGCGATCTTGCCGGCGCTAAAGTTGTCGGTGCCGATGTAGACCAGGGAGACGCTGTTTTCCACCGGCGGCGTGTCCAGCGTGGTCACAAAGATGCCGGCGTCGGCTGCCTTTTTCATCGTCGGTTCCAGGGCGTTCGGGTCAGAGGGGGCGACGGCGATGCCGGTCACGCCCTGGGCGATGTAGGTTTCCATCGTCTGGATCTGGGCGGCCACATCCTCCTTGGGCGGGACGAAAAAGACCGTTTCCACCCCCAGGTCCTTGCCCGCTGCGATCACCCCCTTCTCCACGTTCGACCAGTAGGGGTGCACCGATTTGCCGATGACCACGATCTTGATCGGTTTGGCTGCCTCTGGCGGCTTGGCTACCTCTGTCGGCGCCGGCGTTGGGCCGCAGGCTACCAGCAACATAGACAGCAAGACCAGGATGGCCATCGTGTTGAACAGATGCCTTTTCATTTTTAACCTCCTCCTTTTTCATCGATCCTTCCGTTCAGGTGCGAGCTCACCTCCACGCCCTCACCATCCCCCACCCCGGCGTGGCAGAGGAGGGGGCCTGTTTCTAGATTTTTCTGCGCTCTATCACCTCCTCTCACTCATTGTGGCCTGAGTCTTATTGCAAGGGGCTGGCTCCGCCACATGCAAAATCATCCACAGCGCCTACGATACGCGCCACCACTTTTTCCCGGATTTCATCCAGAGAGATGCCCTGGACGGGCAGATCTCCCACCTTGCGGCCGTGCCTCAAGACAATGACGCGATCGGCTGCCTCAAAGATGTCCTCCAGGCGATGGCTGATGATGATAATCGAAGCCCCCTGGCGTTTCAGCTCGCGGATCAGGTCCAGCACTTTGCTGACGGCAGCCACACTCAGGGCAGCGGTCGGCTCATCCATGATGATCACCTTGGCGTTGAAAGCGGTCGCCCGGCCGATGGCTACCGCCTGTCGCTGTCCACCGGACAGGTTTTCGACCTTCAGCCGCACAGAGGCGATGTCAATCTTGAGCCGGTCCATCAGGCGGCGGGCTTCCTCCTCCATGTAGCGCTTGTTCATCACCTTGAGCAACCCCAGGTTCAGCCGCACCGCTTCCCGTCCCAGGAAGATGTTGCTGGCCACGTCCAGGTTGTTGGCCAACGCGAAATCCTGGTACACCATCTCGATCCCCCGTTGGCGGGCATCTTCAGGGCCGGTAAAGTGGACCTTCTGGCCTTCGATATAGATCTCTCCGCTATCGGGGATGTAGGCGCCGCTGAGCACCTTCATCAGCGTGGACTTGCCGGCCGCATTGTCGCCGACCAGCCCCAGCACCTCATTCCTCTGCAACATCAGGTCCACGCCGCACAGGGCCTGCACGGCCCCAAAGCTCTTTCTGATATCCCGCATTTCGACGATCGGTGGTTCGTCCGACATAGGAGGTTCCCTCATTTACTTTTTTCTGCGGCGGCGCAGGGTATCATACACCACAGCAATAACCAGGACAATGCCCAGAACGACCGATTGCAGGTAGGAAGAGAGGTTCATCAGCACCATGCCGTTCTGCATGACCCCCATGATCGCCGCCCCCACGATCGCGCCCAGCACTGTGCCTTCACCGCCGAACAGGCTGGTGCCGCCGATCACCGTGGCGGCAATGGCCCACAGTTCATACGAGGAGCCCACCACCGGGGTACCCTGCCCCAGGCGGGAAGCCAGCAGGATGCCGGTGGTGCCGGCCATCACACCGCTGACGGCATAGCAGAACATACGCACTGCATCCACCTTGACCCCCGAGACGCGAGCCGCCTCCCGGTTCCCGCCCACGGCATAGATGTGGCGTCCCAGAGTGGTCATGTTCAGGATAAAAGCGGCGATCAGGGCCACGACGATCAGGACGATGAACATAATGGGAATGGAATGGAATTCCCCCTGGCCCAACACCAGAAAGGGATGGCCGGAGGGAAAGACGACCGGGTAGCCACGGGTGATGTAGGCGGCTGCGCCGCTGGCGATCAGCCAGGTGCCCAGGGTGATGATAAAGGGAGGAACGCCGACCTTGGTGACAAAGAAGCCGTGCCATAGCCCGACGAGGGCGGAAAAGGCCAGCACGATGAGTATGGCCGGGATCATGCCAAAGGTGATGCCGCCTACCCCTTTCAAGATCAGCCAGGCGACCAGTACTCCGGTCAGGGCGGTCATCGAACCGACCGACAGGTCAATGCCGCCGGTGATGATCACCAGGATCTCGCCGATGCCCAGGATGCCAAAGGTGGCAATGAAGCGCATGATCACGGCCAGATTGGCCGGCTTGGTGAACACGCCCGGGTTGCGCCACCAAAAGAAAGCGCACAGGACGGCCAGGGCGAGCAGCACACCCACTTCTCGGAAACCGCTGCTTACACGAAGGGGTGGCCGTGCTCGCAGGTTCGCGCCGGCAGATGTCGGTCGCTCGACGTTGCTCACAGATCTCCTCCTTATCCCATCGGCAGTCCCTATGTCCGCCTTGGCTCGCGCAGGGTATCCTGCAATACCAGCGCCAGGCCCCCCATGATGCAGGCATCGAACCCATGCCGGGCCAGCACCACCTGGGTTGCTTCTCGATTCCAGCGCAGGGCTCGCTTTTGCATCTCTTCTGTCACCGCCGGCAGAAGGAACTCCCAGGCCAGGCTGAGGATGCCGCCAAATACAACCATTTCGGGGTTCAAGGCATTCACCAGGGAGGCGATCCCGATGCCCAGGTGATGGCCTACTATGTCCAGAGCCTCAAGGGCAACAGCGTCGCCGGCGCGGGCTGCATTGGCCACCAGAGGCACCGTCAGCCGGCTCAGGTCGCCGTTCACCTGATCCACGAGCTGGCTCGGCTGCCCCTGGTCAATGGCCTGCTTCACGTAGCGGAACAGAGCCTGCTGACTCACCTGGGTTTCCCAACAACCTCGATTGCCGCAGTTGCACTGCTCACCATTGGGATCCATGGTCATGTGGCCCAGCTCGCCCCCTACGCCGGTGGTGCCCCGACAGACCTGGCCATTGTGGATGATGCCCCCACCCAGGCCTACCCCGGCGCTGACATACAGCACCTCTTCATAACCTCGCGCCACGCCGAGATAGTGCTCCCCCAGGACTGCCAGGTTGGCTTCATTATCCACAAACACGGGAGCCTCGAGCCTCTGTTGCAAAAGGGTGCGTATCGGCACATCCTTCCAACCCAGGTTGGGCGCAAACAACAGGGTACCGGTTGCCTGGTCAACCAGGCCGGGCACTCCAACCGCCACCCCCAGCAGGGTACGACAGGCGGATAGCCCCTGTTCCGTTGCCTGTCGGAGCAGAGCGGCGGCCTGGTCTACAATCGCTTCCTGGCTCATGGCGGGGTTGATCTGGACCTGATGGCGCCAGAGGACCTCGGCGGCAAAGTCGGCCGCGATCACCGAAATAAAGTCCACCCCGATCTCGCCGCTGATCACACATCCTGCCGCCGGGTTGAGCTTCAGCAACATGGCCCGGCGACCGGCCATCCCCGCCGCCCCCAGGCCGATCTCGCGCACAAACTGATTGGTGATCAGCTCGTTCACCAGGCTGGAGACAGTGGTTTTGTTCAGGCCCGTGATCTCGGCCAGCGCGGCGCGCGAGATCGGCGCATTTTCGCGCAGGTGGTGCAGGATCACCGACAGGTTGATCTGGCGGACCAGGGCCTGATCCCCTGTGCGATAGCGGGTCTGGTGTGACAAGATGGCCTCCTCCCTGGATTTAGTTGGTTGTCACAACCAACTAAATTATACTACAAATTCGGGCCGTTGTCAAGACCCAATTTGAGCCAATTTTGTCGGGATGGCTCAAAATTGGTTGACACTTTTGTGACCGAAGGCCTTCATCGCCCCTCACCCCCCCTTTGTCCCCCCTCTCCCTGAAGTTTGGCCTTTTTCAGAACGGGGCGGGAAAAGCTCCAAAACCCGCCTCCGGCGAGGCCAAAAGAACAAAAAGAAAAATTTTCATTGCGAAGGCGCAGCCTTCGCAATGAAAAATTAATCTTCTTTTTGGGGCCGTGGAAGCCGTCAGGGGCCCATGCAGGGGGCCACGGGCAAAAAGCCAAAGTTGAGAGAGGGGGATCAGCCCACCCCCTCCCCTAGCCCGCCGCCGCAGGCGAGCGGGAGAGGGGAGGGGGCAGGGGGAGGGGTGAGGGCTGCTGTGGTCTAGGACGCGAGGGCAAGAAAATCCTCCCCGACATCCACCTTTGAGGGGATTGGATGAATGCCGTCGTGATGCTACAATTGAATCAAAATTCCGTCTAGAAGCCACTAAAGGCTGCAAATCGGCCCCCTCAAGTGGTGAACCTTGGCGCTTTGGGGTGTTGAGACGGTGCAGGCTGGTGGAGAGAGCACACGGCATGGATCCAAAAGAACTGATCAGACAGTATAAGGCGGGAGAAAGAAACTTCTCCAGAGCTTATTTGCACAGCGCCATCCTGGCGGGGGTTGATCTGAGAGGGATCAACCTGTACAACGCCAACCTGTTCGAGGCCAATCTGCAGAGAGCCAACCTGGCTCAGGCCACTCTAAGCGGGGCTAACCTCGCCTGTGCTGACCTTTCCGGTGCCAACCTGGGCCGGGCTCATCTTTTCAGAGCCAACCTGACCGGTGCCGATCTGGAAGGTGCCCATCTGGCCGGTGCCAACCTGGCCGGAGCGAATCTGACAGGGGCCAATCTAACCGGCACGAACCTGGCGGGGGCCAATCTCGAAGGAGCCTTCCTGTTCGGAGCCAACCTGTACAAGGCAGATCTGCGGGGGGCCTGTCTGCGGGAGGCCGGTCTGGGGGGTGCCAACCTGGCCGGGGCCAGGCTGATCCAGGCCGAGCTGTACCGGGTCGGCTTGGGCGGGGCTAACCTGGTGGGTGCCGATCTGCGGAGAGCCGATCTGCGTCTGGCCAACCTTCATGGCGCCAATCTGGCCGAGGCCAACCTGACCGGGGCCAACTTGAGTCGCACCGGGCTGCAAGAAGCCAACCTGCAACAGGCCGACCTCGGCGAGGCTGATCTGAGCAAGGCCGACCTGTTGCGGGCCAGACTGAACGGGACCGACCTGAAAAAAGCCCGATTGGAGGTTGCCAATCTACAAGAGGCCGAACTGAGCCAGGCCAATCTGCTCGAGGCCGATCTGAGTCAGGCGGACCTGAGTCAGGCGGACCTGTCTGGAAGCTGTCTGGTCAGGGCTCGCCTGGCAGAGGCCAACCTGTGCGGGGCCAACCTGGTGAAGGCAAGGCTGACAGGCGCCATTTTGCCTGATGGCCGGAAAAAGAGTTGCTTCACCAGACTCAAAAAGTATACAGGTTCAGCCGATCATCATTGACGACCAGGCGGACAATGGCCCTGGTGGGGCCGCCGGACGGTCGTGTAGCAGGAGCGGCTGTGAACGACCGGGGCTATCCCTGCCCATCCAACCCCAGGTCAGAGGCGATCTCCTGCATCGCTCCCAGCACCAGGGGGACATGCTCCGTCCACAGATCCACGCCCAGTTCCTGGCAGGCGTGCTCGATCTCTTCCCGGTTAACCGCGGCGGCAAAGGCCCGGTCCTTCCACTTTTTCTTGACCGACTTGATGTCGGTGATGTCGCGGATATCTTTGCTGGGCCGGACCAGAGCCACGGCCACCAGAAAGCCGGTCAACTCATCAACGGCAACCAGGGCCTTTTCCAGCCGCGATTCGGGCCGGACGCCGGTGTATTCGCCGGCGTGGGCCAGCACGGCGTGCACCATCTCCTCCGGCCAGCCGCGCTCGCGCAACAGCCGCGCACCGACCACCGGGTGTCCCTCCACCGACAGGTCGGAGTATCGCTCGTAGTCGAAATCGTGGATCAGCCCGACCAGGCCCCACCGCTCCTCATCCTCGCCGAACTTGCGGGCGTAGGCTCGCATGGCTGCCTCCACGGCCAGCATGTGGCGGATCAGGTTCTGATTGGATGTGTATTCATTCAACAGTTGCCAGGCTTCTTCACGAGTTGGCATCTGTTTCCATCTCTTTCTACACCGTTTCCAGGCCTTTTTTCGGTCAGGTCGGCCGGCTACGAAGCCCTGGAATGCACCGCAGCCAGCCTGATGCGCAGTCCATCCACCTCAAACACCCGCCAGGATGGCATCCTTCCAGCCCTCAGGGACAAAGCCTTCGAGGACGGGCAACGGCCTGATATCTTGATACCGAAACTGTCAAGCCGATGCTGAGGAAAGCGCCTGGTGCGCCTTCTTGAGCCAGGCCGGGATGTCAATCCCCTGCGGGCATTTGTCCAGGCATTCACCGCACTCCAGGCAGCCGTCGGCCCGCGCCCCTTCCTCCAGCCAGCCGTAGAACATTCTGGCCCGCTCCCGGTCGCCGTACATCAGCAGGTCGTTGTAGATGTTGAACACGCGGGGAATCGCCACACCGTTGGGGCAGGGCAGGCAGTACTCGCAGCCGGTGCATGGCACCGCACACAGCTCCCGGTACCGGGCGCGCACCTGGTCAATGATCGCCAGTTCGGCCGCGCTCAGCAGCCCGACCCCGGACCGCCGGGCACTCTCGACATTCTCCACCACCTGTTCCATGGTGCTCATGCCGCTGAGCACCACGCTCACCTCCGGCTGGTTCCACAGCCATTGTAAGGCCCATTCGGCGGGCGAACGTTTGACGGGCGCACTGTCCCAAATCGCCTGGATCTGCGGCGGTACAGCCCTGGTCAGCAGACCACCGCGCAACGGCTCCATGATCACCACCGCCAGCCCTTTGCCGGCGGCGTACCTCAAGCCCCTGACACCGGCCTGGTACTCTACATCCATATAATTCAGTTGGATCTGGCAGAATGTCCACAGGTCGGTAGCGTCCACAATCTCCTGAAAGACCTCATAGCGATCGTGGAAGGAAAAGCCCAGATAACCGATCCGGCCATCGGCCATGGCCCCTTCTGCCCAACGCAGCACACCCAGATCACGCATCCTGGCCCAGCTTGTGGCGTCCAATGAGTGGAGCAGATAAAAGTCAATCCGATCTGTCTGGAGCCTGGCCCGCTGTTGGTCGAGGAAACGATCAAAATCTTCTGCCCGTTCGACCTTCCAGCAGGGCAGTTTGGTGGCCAGTCTGATCCGTTGCCGATACCCATCCTGCAGGGCGCGGCCCAGAAAGGCCTCGCTCGTCTCGCGGTGGTAGGGATAGGCCGTGTCCACGTAATTCACGCCCTGGTCAATGGCATAGCGGATCAGGCGTGTTGCTTCCGGTTCATCAATCCTGCCCGGATCGTTGTCAAGGATGGGCAGGCGCATGGCGCCAAAACCGAGGGCGGATGGTTTCCAGTCCAGCCGGCCAAATGTGCGATAGTTCATGCCACACCTCCCGATTGTGTGGGCAGGCGATAAAACTGACAGGCTTGTCTCGAGGGAGAGCAGGGTTCTGCGAGCGGCGGAGCCGCCCGCAGAACCCCTGTGTTGCAGGGCGGCAGGTTCATCCATGCCAAAGGGGGTGCTCCCCCCTACCCTCTCACCGGCCGGAAATAGCGGATATCCAGTATCGAACCCTCCCGTTCGGCGGCATCCTTGAATACCGCCTCCACCTCCAGACCGATATAGAGTTCTGCCGGGTCAACCTCGCCCAGGTAGTGGATCAACCCGCCGTCGCTGCCATCGAGCTTGACGTAGGCCAACACCTGCGGTTCTGCCAGCGGTCGGTCCTCCAGGTCACGGGTCAGCACCGTGAAGGTGAATAGGTGCCCCCGGCTGGATACCTCCACCCATTCATCCAACCGGGCGAAACAGCGTTCGCAGAACAGGGTCGCCGGCACATAGACCAGATCGCAGGCCCGGCACCGGGTGCCCAGGATCTTGCCCTCCTCCTTGATAGCGCGCAAGAACCGTTCTCCGGCAATACCGGCTGTGTAGCGGCTGGTGATGGGGATGTCACCCTGCCAGGTGAGGGCATGATGCAACTTGTCAACCTTTTCTGTAATGGCCATGTGTGTCCTCCTCAATATCGAATACCCATATCTGGGTATCAGATATCAGATATTGGCTTAAAATAGTTGATATCGAGGATGGAGCCGGTCCGTTCCTCAGGCGGTTTCCAGACAGCCTGGACCCTCATGCCGATTTTGACCGCTTGTGGGTCCACCTCGCCCAACAGGTGCATGATCCCGACCGGCGGTTGGGTGCCATCTATGTCAATCACTGCCGAGATCTCCGGCTCCGTCAGCTCGCGCATGTCCCAGGTGACATAACACAGGGAGAAGGTGTTGACTGTGCCGGTATCGGGCAGGGGCACCCACTCATCCATAGGGCGGAAGCACCATTCGCAGAAGATACGGGGCGGGATCACCGTGCGCCGGCAGCGATTGCAACGCACACCGATCAGCCGTCCTTCTTTCAACTCGCTCAGGTAACGACCGATGGCCACGCCCGCATCCCAGGCATACCGGGCGTTGGGACTCCATTCGGTGAAGAGGACCTTCTTGTCTTTGAAATCTGACTCCCGCAGGCCGGTGCCGGGGAACTCTTTGATGTTGGCAGTCATCGTTCTTTCCTCCCTATACGCCCATCACGATCACGGTCCCGACCTGCATCAGGTCGCCCCAGGCCTGGGCCACACCACGCCTGGGCTGACCGGGTACCTGTCGCTTGCCGGCCTCGCCGCGTAGTTGCCAGAAGAGCTCGGCCACTTTCATCGCGCCGGCAGCAGCGATAGGATTGCCCACACCCAGCAATCCGCCACTGGGACAGACCGGCAGGTCCCCATCGCGCTGGGTAATGCCCAGAGCGGTTGCTTCAGGGGCCTTGCCGCGCGGGAAAAGCAACAACCCCTCCAGATGGTGCAATTCCTTGTAGTCAAAGGGGTCATACGGCTCGGCGATGTGGATCTGCTTGCGCGGTTCGGTGATGCCGGCCATCTCGTAGGCCATGCGGGCAGCGTTTTCCACGTAGCGCGGATAGCACAGGTCACGGTTGGTCCAATAGGTGGTATCCAGGTTCCAACCTACCCCTTCGATCCACACCGGCTTGTCGCTGATGCGCCGTGCCACATGCTCAGCAGCCAGGACCAGCGCTACCGCACCGTCGGTCACCGGGCTTACGTCCAGGCGCTGCACCGGCCAGGCCATCACTTCGGAATTCAGCACATCTTCCACCGTGATATTGGGGTCGCCCAGCAGGCTACAGGGGTGGTCGGCGGCATTGCGCTTGTTTTTGACCGACACCAGGGCGATGTCCCGTTTGCTCAGGCCGTAGGTATGCATGTAACGGTTCATCTCCAGGGCGAAAATCCACAGCAGATTCGGTCCCAATGGGCGCTCGGTGGTGTGGTCAAAGATGGTCAGGAATGCACCCTGGGGATGGGGCTGGCAGGAGGACATCTTTTCCTCGCAGACCACCAGGCAGATGTCAAACAGGCCCGAGGCCACGTGATACCAGCCGTGGATGGGGGCAAACACGCCGGTGCCGCCACCCACATAACAGCGGGTATAGGGCTTGCGCCAGGCACCCGAACCGTCGGCCAGATATTCCCCTTTCATGTGTACCCCGTCGAACGAGTCGGGGGCGGTGCCGTGGACCACGCAATCCACCTGATCCAACGTCAGATCGCAATAGTCGAGGGCCATCCTGGCCGCTTCAAACGCCAGCTCCTTGCCCGTCTCCTGGGCGCGGCGGACGAACCTGGTCATGCCGGCCCCGACAACGGCGACTTTTCTGATGCCCATGATCCCCTCCTAGTTGCTCAAGACCACGGCTGCCCCACTGGTGGTCGGCACGCCGCGCCAGCCAAAGGCCAGGCCGGTTTCCACGTCGGGCAGTTGGTGCGCCCCTGCTTCTCCGCGCAGTTGCA
This sequence comes from Anaerolineae bacterium, assembly GCA_034434895.1. Taxonomy (GTDB): domain Bacteria; phylum Chloroflexota; class Anaerolineae; order JAAYZQ01; family JAAYZQ01; genus DAOTXL01. Next base: position 12,796 of record DAOTYI010000139.1, on the reverse strand, counting down.
GCACCACCTCGGCCACGGCCCGCAGCCCAGAAGCATCCAGCAGGTGGCCACAGCCCAGGCTACCGCCGGAAATGTTCACCGGCAGGTAGCCATCCGGCCCCGTCACCCCCTCTTCGGTGAGGACACCTGCCTCGCCGAACTGGCAAAAGCCCAATGCCTCCAGGTGTTGCAGCTCTTTATAGGCATAGGTGTCGTCAATCTCAGCAAAGTCAATCTCCTCCATCGGGTTGCGAATGCCGGCCATGCGGTAGGCCATCTGCCCCGCCCTTTCGGCGTAGATGGCCCGGCCCCAGCCCCGCGTTTCCAGGCTGGAGGCGTCGTTGCACCAGCCGATGCCCCGGATCCAGATGGGGTCGTTGTCCAGGCTCTCGGCCACACCTTCCGCAGCCAGCACGAGGACGATGGCCCCATCGGCGTGGGCGCTGATCTCCTGTTGGCCCAGTGGATAGGAGATGGTCTCCGCCTGGAGCACTGCCTCCAGCCCGACCGACGCACCGTAGGCAGCCACCGGGTTATAGAGGGCATTGCGTTTGTTCTTGGTGACTACCAGGGCGCACTGCTCGCGGGTCGTGCCGGTGGCCCACAGATAGCGGTTCATCTCCATGCCGGCGATAAACACCGGGTTGGCCCGCAGGGGACGGTTGAGTACAGGGTCCAGAGCGTAGGCGATGATCGAGGGCAGGGTTAACACGTTAGAGGCTTTGCTGTGGGCTTCCACGGTGACCACGTCCACGATGCCGCTGGCGATCTGCATGAACGCCGTCGCCAGGCCGTGGATCCCGTCGCCGGGGATGGTAACATTCGGCTTGAGGATCCCTCCCAGCTGGTCAGGCACATATTCGTCGAAAATGCTGGTACCCTCGATAAAGTCCTCCGCCACGGTGACAAAGCTCTGGACGTCACGGCGGGGGTCCAGGCCGGCATCCTCGTAAGCCTTGACCGCCGCCTCGAACATCAACTCTTTGTACGAGACCTCTGGGGTGAGGGGGCGGAAGCCGGCGAGGCCAACACCTACAATCGCTACCTTTCGGGTCATCATTTACCTCCTTGTAGAATGACCAATGATGAATGACCAACGACCGATGATTAATTTTCGATGGACATCACCTCCTTGTTCCTGACCGGAATCGGGCCGACCCGGCTACCTGCCGAACCGGGCCCGGAGGATCCCCTCCAGGGTCGGCTGGCCGATGACCTGGAGTTCGTAGCGCACCCGCTGATGGGGGCGGTGGATGTGCAGCAGACGGCCCAGGTCTATCGGTGTGGCGATGATCACCAGGTCGCACGGCGTGGCGTTGATCGTCTCTTCCAGTTCGCGCATCTGTTGTTGGCTGTAGCCCATGGCCGGCAGCACATCGCCGGTGGTGGGATATTTTTTGTAGGTTTCGACGATGGAGCCGACGGCATAGGGGCGTGGGTCTATGATCTCCGCTGCGCCAAAGCGCCGGGCCGCGACCACCCCTGCGCCGTAGGCCATCTCGCCGTGGGTCAGGGTCGGACCATCTTCGACGACCAGCACCCGCTTGCCGCAGATGGCCTCGGGGTCCTCGACAAAGATGGGGGATGCCGCTTCGACAATGGTGGCCTTGGGATTGACCTGGCGCACATTTTCGCGCACCTGGGCGATGTTGGCCAGATCGGCGGTGTCCACCTTGTTGATCACCACCACATCGGCCGCGCGCAGGTTGCTTTCGCCCGGATAGTAGGTCAGCTCGTGGCCGGCGCGGTGCGGATCGGTGACGGTGATGTGCAGATCAGGTTTGTAGAACGGCAGATCGTTGTTGCCACCATCCCAGACGATGATGTCCGCCTCTTTTTCTGCCTGGCGCAGGATGGCTTCATAGTCCACCCCGGCATAGACCACCACCCCCCGGTCAAGGTGCGGCTCGTACTCTTCGCGCTCTTCGATGGTGCAGTGGTGCCTGTCCAGGTCAGCATAGTCGGCGAAACGCTGCACCTTCTGGGCCACCAGGTCGCCATAGGGCATCGGGTGGCGGACGGCAACCACACGGTGGCCCATCTTTTGTAGGGTATCGCACACGTGGCGGGTCGTCTGGCTCTTGCCGGAACCGGTGCGCACGGCGCAGACGGCGACTACCGGCTTGTTGCTGTGGAGCATGGTGTGCCGGGTGCCCATCAGCCGAAAGTCGGCGCCGGCCATCAGCACCTGCGAGGCCTTGTGCATGACATATTCGTGCGACACATCCGAGTAGGCAAAGACAACCTGGCCGATCTGATATTTCTGGATGAGGCTGACCAGCTCCTCTTCCGGGTAGATGGGAATGCCGTTGGGATAGAGGTCGCCGGCCAGCTCCGGCGGATAGAGCCGCCCTTCAATGTTTGGGATCTGGGTGGCGGTAAAGGCCACAACCTCGTACCTCTCCCGGGTGCGGAAGAAGGTGTTAAAGTTGTGAAAGTCGCGCCCGGCGGCACCCATGATCAAGACACGCATACGGGACATATTTGGGTTCCTCCTCGACCTGTTTTGTCGTTTTTGGGTGAAAGAACAACAGGCCGGTGACTCATTGGTCATTGGCCTGTCCATCAGAGTCAGGCAAGTTTGGCCAGGAGCACCCCGATCTCGTACAGGAGGATCAGCGGCCCCATGACCAGGCTCATGTTCACCGGGTCCACCGTCGGCGTGATCACCGCTGCCAGGATGGCAATGATAACCACCGCATACTTGCGGTTTTTGCTCAGTGTTTTGGCGTCAATCAGGCCGATCCTGGCCAGAAAATAGACAAACAGCGGCATCTCGAACGACACGCCGATCCAGAAGAGCAGCGAGGTGACGAAGGACAGGTACTCGCCGACGGCCCATTCCTGTTTGATGATGTCGGCCAGAAAGCCCTGCAGGAAGGGGATCGCGGCCGGTAACATCACCAGGTAGGCAAAAGCTACACCGGCCACGAAACAGAGAGTTGCGCCCGGCACAAGCAGGAGCAGGGCGCGTTTCTCCTTCCTGGTCAGGCCGGGGGCGATGAAGCGGCCGATCTGGTAGACGATCACGGGCATGGCCACGATCACCCCGGAGAGCAGGGCCACCTTCATATAGTTGCCCAACGACTCGGTGGGTTTGAGCGCCTGGAGTGTGGCCTGGTCGCCCAGCGGTGCCATCAGGATGAGGAACACCCGTTTGGCGAAGGCGAAACTGGCCGCCGTGGTGATCAGCAGGGCAATGCAGGCGCGGATGAGCCGCATGCGCAACTCTTTGAGGTGCTCCAGGAGGGGCATCACCGTGGTGTTGGCGCTGGCGCCCTTTTGCGATACGGTCTGAGTGTCACTCACGGCCTGTTGTCTCCGTTGGCTCGTCGGCTGTCGGCTCTGCTGCCCTGCTTGCTTCTCCTGAGGTGGGAGCCGGTTCGGCGGGCGTGAGTGAGTCGCGGACAAGGGTCGCCGCGGTCTTGACAGGGCTTTGGATCGCCTGTTCGGCGGCTGACAGGGTTCGGCCGATCTGCCCCGCCTCCTCTGTCACCTGCTTCAACTCCTGGATCGTGTCCTCCAGGGCGGCGGCTTTGATCACCGCTTTCCCCAGGTCCTGGGGGATGGAACTGACCGACTCGACCGCTTCCCGGATCTCCAGGGTGCTCCTTTGCAGTGACATCAGCTCTGGGCCCAGGTCGCGGGTCAGGTTGTTATAGACCTTGCGCACCTCGCGCAGGGTCCTGGCCAGCTTGCGGCCCAGCTCGGGCAGCCGCTCCGGGCCGACGACCAGCAGCGCCAACAGCAGGATCAAGAGCAGCTCACCGATGCCGATGTTGCTAAAGAGATTCATCGCTTGCTCAACGCAGCTTCCCTGGCCACCAGGGTGCCCAACACGCCGTTGACAAACCGGCTGGAGCTATCGCTGCCGAACTGTTTGGCCAGTTCGACCGCTTCGTTGATGGCTACCTTGAGCGGGATGTCTGGCCGGAACAGGATCTCGTAGATGGCAATGCGCAATACGTTGCGGTCTATGATCGCGATCTGGTCCACAGGCCATTCCGGCGCATAGCGCCCGATCAGGCTGTCCAGTTGGGGGCGATGGGCCTGGATGCCCAGCACCAGGTCGCGGGCAAACTGGGCAACCGGTTCAGGCAGGTTGGCTTCGGCCAACCGCCGCTCGATCACCACCGCCGGTGCGTGCCCGGCGCAGTCAACCTCGTACCATGCCTGGAGAGCCAGGACCCGTGCCTGGTGACGCACCTTCATCGCGCCGACTATCCCCTCTCCAGGCCCTCACCTGACGCAGGTTCGACGGCGATCTCTTCGATGTGGACATTGACCGCGCCGACCTGCATGCCGACGATATGCTCGATGGCGCGGGTCACTTCCCGTTGTACCTGCCGGCCCATCTGCAACAGGTCCACGTTGCGCCTGGCGGTGAGATAGACCTCCACGTTGACCTGGTCCTCTACGACCTCCACTTCCACGCCATGCCCAACGGTGTGCAGGCCCAGCAGGCGCTTCACCCCCGGCACGCGATCGCTCAGGTGGGCGACGCCGGGCACTGAACCGGCCGTCTTTTGGACGATAGTGACCAGCACATTGGGCGCGATCGTCACTTTGCCCAGATTCTCATCCACCGCCTCATCCCCCTGGGCGCTCACAGCGCCAGGCCCCCATCTACGGCCAGCACCTGGCCGGTGATAAAGCTGGCCTCGTCGGAGGCGAGAAAAGCAACAGCGGCGGCCATATCCTCCGGCGTTCCGGCGCGGCCCAACGGAGTGCGTTCAATCGCCTGCTGGACCAGCTCCGGCGGCAGAGAGGCGGTCAGGTCGGTGGGCACATAGCCGGGGGCGATGGCGTTGCAGGTGATGTTGCGCGAGCCCAGTTCTTTGGCCACCGTCTTGGTCAGGCCGATCAGCCCGGCTTTGGCGGCCGCATAGTTTGCCTGGCCGGGATTGCCGGCCAATCCTGACACCGAACTGATGTTGATGATGCGGCCATATTTCTGCCGCATCATCGGTCGGGCTGCGGCCTTGATGCAGTTAAAGGCCCCCTTCAGGTTGGTGTCGAGGACGGTATCCCAGTCCTCTTCGCTCATGCGCATAATCAGCGTGTCACGGGTGGTGCCGGCGTTGTTGACCAGGATGTCCACCCGGCCAAAGGTTTGCCGGGCGGCTTCGATCAGCGCCTCGGCCTGGGCCATATCGCTGACATCGGCCTGGACGGCGATGGCCTGACCGCCGTGGGCCTGGATATGGGCCACCACCTCCTCAGCGGCGGCCTGGTTGCCCCGGTAGTTGACCACAACGCGGGCGCCTGCGGCGGCCAGCCGCAGAGCGATGGCCCGCCCGATACCCCGCGACCCGCCGGTGACGATGGCGACTTTGCCGGTGAGATCCATCATTCTGGTGTCCTTTGTGTTCTTGGTGGTGAGTTTCTTGCCTCAGGGGCGAGAATTTCACCCTGGAGAAACCTGGCTGAATTCCAGGGTTTCTACCCCAACCACATTCCCCACGCTGACCGCTTCCACCCCGGCGGCGATCCGCCCTACCAGTTTGGTCAGCACATCCTTGGGGCCGATTTCGAGAAAACGGGTCACTCCCTGCCCAACCATCCACTGCACCGAGTCGGTCCAGCGCACCGGCCAGGTGAGCTGCCCGGCCAGCTCGTCGCGGATCTCCTCCACACTGCGGAGCGGGCGGGCGCTGATATTGGCCACGACCGGCATCCGGGGGGGGCACAGGGGGGTGGCCTCCACGGCGGCGCGGTACTCCTGGACGACGCTGGCCATCAGTGGTGAGTGGGCGGCGATGCTCACTGCCAGAGGGACGATCCGCTTGCAACCCCGCTCCCGCAGCAGATCGCCGGCCCGCGCCAGGGCCTCCCGGTCACCGGAGATGACCACCTGCCCCGGCGAGTTATAGTTGGCGATTTGCACCGGTCGGCCGGTCTCCGCCGTGGCCTCCCGGCAGGCTTTTTCTACTTCGGCTTCGTCCATCTTGAGCACGGCTGCCATGCCGCCCGGGCTTTGCTCGCCGGCCAGCTTCATCAGCCGACCCCGCTCCCGCACCAGGCGCAACCCGTCGGCAAACTCCATCGCCCCGGCGGCGACCAGGGCGGTCAGTTCGCCCAGACTATGGCCGGCGGCCATGGCTGGCGAGGGCAGCCGTCCTTCCACCTCCAGGGCTCGCAGCACTGCCAGGCTGGTGCAAAAGATCGCCGGCTGGGTGTTGAGGGTATCATCCAGCGCCTCCTGGGGCCCGGCGAAGCACAGGGAAGACAGAGCAAAGCCCAGGATCTCATCCGCCTGCTCGTAGAGCTGTCGGACCTGGGGATAAGCCTGGGCCAGGTCGTGGCCCATCCCTACCTCCTGGGACCCCTGTCCTGGAAACAGCAGTGCAATCTTGCTCATTTCACCGCTCAACAATATCTAATATCTAATATCTAATATCAACTATCTAACACAAAAGCTATTGGGTATTGGATATTGGATATTGGATATTGGATATTGGATATTATTGCTTTGCAAGCTGCCGGGCAATCACCATGCGCTGGATCTGGTTTGTGCCCTCGTAGATCTGCAAAATCTTGGCGTCGCGCATCAGCTTTTCGACCGGATAGTCCCGCATGTAGCCGTAGCCGCCAAAGATCTGCACGGCGTTGGTCGTCACCTCCATGGCCGTGTCGGAGGCGAAGCATTTGGCCATGGCTGCCTTGTCGGTAACCTTCATGCCCTGGTCGGCCATCCAGGCCGCTTGCCAGGTGAGCAGTCGGGCCGCTTCGATCTTGGTGGCCATGTCGGCCAGCATGAACGAGATGCCCTGGTTGTTGATGATCGGTTCGCCAAACTGTCGCCGGGTGCGGGCATATTCCAGGGCATACTCCAGAGCTGCTCGCGCCACCCCAACGCTCAACGCCGCCACCCCGGACCGGCCAAAGTCGAGCACCTGCAGGGCGATGCGGAAGCCATGCCCCGGCTTGCCCAGCAGATTGGCCTGGGGCACGCGCACATTCTCAAAGGTCAGCTCGGCCGTGTTCGAGGCCCGCTGGCCCATCTTGTCTTCGACTTTGGTGACCCGGATGCCGGGGGTGTTGGCCGGCACCAGGATGGCCGATACACCCCGTGGCCCTTTCTCCGGGTCGGTCAGGGCAAAGACGGTCATGATCTCGGCCAACCCTCCGCTGGTGATAAAGCACTTCTGACCGTTGATGACAAACTCATCGCCATCGGGCAGGGCGGTGGTCTTGATGGCACTGGCGTCCGACCCGGCTTCCCGTTCCGTCAGACAGAAAGCGGCCAGCTTGCCCCCCTCGGCTGCAGGGCGCAGGAACTTTTCTTTCTGCTCCTCGTTGCCGAAAAACTGGATGGTGGCCAGGGCCAGGCTGTTGACCAGGAGGGTAATGCTGATCCCGGCACAGGCTGCTCCCAACTCTTCGGCGATGATGACGCTTTCCAGAACACCGTAGCCCATGCCGCCATATTCCCGGGCGATGGTGACATTCAGCAGGCCCGCCGCCTTGGCTTTGGGGATGATGTCGAGGGGCACTTCAGCCCGGCGGTCATATTCGGCGGCGATGGGCAGGATCTCCTCCCGCGCGAATTTGCGCGCCCGGGCCTGGATCTCCAACAGATCATCGGACAGAGAAAACCCGATCATCGGCGTCTCCTGTTTTCATCTTCTTCCAGGTGGACTTAATCGGACCAGACCCTCCCGCAGGCTGATAAACCGATTGAAAGCGACCAGCCCGTTGAATATTTCAACCGATTTCAGCCAGTAACTTCTTCTAAGCCTGCGGGAGAGTGACGGTTGTTCAAAGTCCAATCAGGTGTCAGGCACTTTAAACCTGGGGTGCCGGTTATTTCTTCTCAGCTTTGACTTCCACGACTTCGATGCCCTTGTAGGTGCCGCAGTAGGGACAGACCTGATGCGGCAGGCGCATCTCATGGCACTTGGGGCAGGACACCAGATTGCTGGCCCGGAGCGCCAGGTGGCTGCGTCGCCGGCCCTTGCGGCCTTTGCCCAGTTTGCGTTTGGGTAGTGCTCCCATGATGAAACCCCCTTTCTTGACCGTTCCTCGAATTAACTATCGGATAATAGCGCTTGCAGTGCTGCCCACCGTGCATCAACAGCTTCCTGCTCACACCGGCATTCCCCCAGGTTGCGGTTCCCTCCACAGCGCGGACACAACCCGGCGCAATCAGGACGGCACAGAATCTTGTCCGGCAACGCCAGCCACAGCCCCTGGCGGACCACCTCGCTCAGATCGAGGATATGGTGCTCGTCAATGCGCAACGCTTCGTCGAGGTCCTCCTTGGGCACCCGGTCCAGCGGCACATCCTCCATCCGCACCACCGGGTAGAACTCTTCCTCCAGGTTGAGCTCGACCTCCACATCGCACGGCTCCAGACAGCGCAGGCATTCCCCCCTCAGGGTGGTGTGCAGGGTGCCGGTCACCAATACCCCCTGACTGGTGCGCGTCAGGGTCACCGACCCGACCAGGCGGTGGACCGCGACCAACTCGGGGTCCAGGTGGCCGATCTCCTCGTCAAGATCGTACTGGCGACGCCCCCCGGTTGGCCCTTTCAAAAGCTGGGCCACGTTATACCGCATCGCTGTTGCCAACTCCCTCCTGCCGGGTCGCCCCATTATAGGTCAGAGTAGCCTGCATGTCAAAATAGGCTGCCTGCACAGCACAGGATTCAGAGCCTATCTGAAAACCGAAGATCGGGACTTTGGAGTCGAGCCTTCAGGCGGGCCGTATCTTGTGGCCACGACCGGCTAAAGCCTCTACTCCTTGTGGTGTGCGAACCGTTGTTCAAAGTCCATGAAAATGCTCCCACCGGGTGAGTGTCTACCCTGCGCCCCGGTCGCGGGTGTTGGTTACGGCTCTTCTGTCAATTCTTCGGTGTGCGAGAGGGCCTCCAGGCCGTTACGTACGGTCCGCATCAGGGCGGCGATCTGCTCCTGCACGACCCCTAACTGCTCGTCCAGGCTGCTCAGCACCTCCCGGGCATATTGATCGGCTTCATTCTTGAGGTTGCTTGCTTCTCGCTGTGCCCGTTGGAGGATCGTCTGACCCCGCTGGTCGGCCAGGCGGATGATCTCGTGCTCCTCGACCAGCCTGGCTGCTTCCTCCTGCGCCAACTGCACGATGCGGTGGGCTTCCTCTTCGGCCTGGGCGATGATCCGGTCGCGCTCCTGCTGGATCCGTTCCGCCTGTTTGATCTCCTGGGGGATGGAGGTGCGCATCTGGTCAATCACATCGAGAAAGTCATCTTCGTTGATGACCAGATAAGTGCTCAGGGGCACCTGCCAGCTCTCGTTCAGCAGCCGTTCCAGGCGGTCAATGAGGTGGTAGATGTTGCTCAATGGAATCCCCTCCTTTCTTGCTTTCGTCGTGTCAGGCGTTCAGTCTCGCAGCGAGACCAGTTTGACCGATTCCTCTCCTCTGCCGCCGCCCGCTTTGAATTTGGCCTGCAAAGCTTCGGCGACATGTGGTGGCACCATGCCGGCCACGCACCCGCCCAGCATGGCGATCTCTTTGACGGTGCTGGCGCTGAGGAAGGCATATTCCTGGCCGGTCATCAGGCATACAAACTCGATCTCCGGGGCCAGCTTTTTGTTGGTCAGCGCCATCTGGAACTCCAGCTCAAAGTCGGAGATCACGCGCAGGCCACGGACGATGGCCTGGGCCCCGATCTGCCGGGCAAACTCCACGGTGAGCTGGTTGTAGGTGGCCACGCTGATGTTGGGGATGTGCTGAAAGGCTGCTTCGATCATGGCCCGCCGTTCCTGGGTCGAAAAGAGCAGGCTCTTCAGCGGCCGGTCGTAGATGGCGATGGTCAGGTGGTCAAAGAGGGCGGCAGCGCGCGTGGCAATGTCTATGTGGCCGTTGTGCACCGGATCGAAGGTGCCGGGATAAATCGCTGTGGGCATCGTTGCCTCCATGAAGGTTTTAACTCAAATCTCCCTGTCCCTGCCAGAATTGGGCGACCTGAGCAGCCAGGAGCCGGTGTTCCGGTTTGCTCAGGGTGGGGTCTTCCTGAAAGAGAAGTTGGGCTTCGGCCCGTGCCTGCTCCAAGACCTGCAGGTTGCTCAGAGCGGCCAGGCGCAGGGTCGGCAACCCGCTCTGCCGCACCCCGAAAAAGTCACCCGGCCCGCGCAGTTCCAGGTCTTTCTCCGCCAGAACAAATCCATCCTGGGTGTCCTCGATGGCTTTCAACCGCTCCCACGTCGTTTTCGTCTGGGGATCGTCCGGCGAAGCGGCATCTGACAAGAGCAGGCAATAGGACTGGTGTGCGCCCCGGCCCACCCGTCCCCGGAATTGATGCAGTTGGGCCAGGCCAAAGCGGTCGGCCCCCTCGACCAGCATCACCGTGGCGTTGGGCACGTCAATCCCGACTTCGATCACCGAGGTAGAGACCAGGATGTCTATCTCGCCCTGGCGGAAGCGGGCCATGACTTCGTCCTTCTCCCTGGCTTTCATCCGCCCGTGGAGCAACCCCAGCCGCAGGTCAGGGAAGACGGTGTGCTGCAGACGTTCATACTCCTCCACGGCGGCGCGGGCTTGCACTTTGTCCGACTCTTCGATGAGGGGGTAGAGGATAAAGGCCTGTCGTCCTTTTTCGATCTGACTGCGCAGGAAGGTGTAGGCCCGTTCTCGCTCACGGGGCAGCAGCCAGCGGGTCTCAATCGGTCGGCGGCCGGGCGGCAGCTCATCCATCACCGACAGGTCCAGGTCGCCATAGAGGGTCAGGGCCAGGCTGCGGGGGATGGGGGTGGCGCTCATCACCAGCACATGCGGCGCATGGCCTTTGCTCCGCAGGGCACCTCGCTGGACCACGCCGAAGCGATGCTGCTCATCCACGATCACCAGCGCCAGATCGTGGAAGGTGACATGCCGCTGGATCAGGGCATGGGTGCCGACGACGATGTCGGCCTGGCCGGCGGCGATGGCGGTACAGGCCTGGCGGCGCCCGGCCTGGCTCAGGCTGCCGGTGAGCAGCACCACCGAGATCGGCCGGCCCAGGCTCCAACCCGGCGAACCGGCCAGCAGCTCCGAGATGGTGCGGTGGTGTTGCTCGGCCAGGATCTCGGTGGGGGCCATCAGCGCGGCCTGTTTGCCGGCGGCCACGGCCATCAACATGGCCGCGGTGGCGACGACCGTCTTGCCGGAACCGACATCGCCCTGCAACAGGCGGCTCATAGGTTGGGGTTGGGCCAGGTCGTGCAGGATGTGGTCCATGCTGCGTTGCTGGGCGGCGGTGAGCTCGAACGGCAGCGAGTGCAGGAACTGGTCCAACAGGGGACGCTGGATGGGCAGGGGAGTCCCTTCCTGGTTCTGCCAGCTGTGCCGCCGGTGGAGCAGGCCCAACTGGATGAAAAAGAATTCGTCAAAGGAAAGGCGGCGTCGAGCCTCCTGGGCCAACTGCTGGCTGTCGGGAAAGTGGATCTGCCGGATGGCGGTGGGCAGGTCCATCAGGCCGGCCCGCGAGCGCACCCTTTCGGGCAGATGATCCGGCAACCGGGGGGTCCAATAGTCCACCACCCGCTTGATGATCCGCCGCAACCAGCGGCCGGTGATGCCGCCGGTCAGAGGATAGACCGGCACCAGTCGGGCGGTGTGGATCAGCTCCTGTTCCAGCGGCTCCCAGACCGGCGAGCGCAGGATGAGCCGTCCCAGGTATTCGTCCACCTTGCCGCTCAGCACAATGCGCCGGCCGGCCCGCAACTGACGGGTCAGGTAGGGTTGGTTGAACCACACAGCCTCGATCGTTCCAGAGGCATCGGCGATGATGCTGCTGACGATGGCCGCTCCGCTCCGCGTCTGACGGGTTTTGGTCTCCCAGATCGTGCCGATGACGGTGGTCTCTTCCCCATATTCCAGGCGGTTGATCGGCTTGAGGGTGGAATAGTCGTCGTAGCGGTGGGGAAAGTGATAGAGCAGGTCGCCCACCCTGGCGATGCCCAGCCGTTGCAACCGGGCGGCATAGGCGCTGCTGATGCCGGGCAGGGTGGTGACCGGAGCATCGAGGCCGGTGGCCGGGCGTCCGGGCGGGGGAGGGGGCGGAGCGGCTGCCGGCTCTGGGGCGATGGCCGCCCCCGGTTCAGGCTGGCGCACCGTCGGGGCCGGCTCGCTCTGTGCCAGCCAGGTGAGGATGTCATGCACCATCTCGGCCCGGCGGTTCTGGTCGGCGGCTGTGTAGCGGCTCAGCAGGTCGGCTATCTGACCGATGCGGTTGCTCTGCCCCTCATCCTGGGTTTCCGCCAGGGCTTCCTCTCGCCAGCGACGGGAAAAGTTTTCCAGGCCGCCGATGACCGCCCGGTCCCGATAGCCCTGGCTCTGTTCCAGTTTCAGGATCTTGCTCAGTTTCTCAAATGCTGATGACATAAATTCTAAATCCCCGAGAGCTTGTCTGAAAAGCCTATCGCCGATTTACCTGCTCGATTCTGCCGTTCGGTTGCCTCTCGCTGTTTCAGAGAGGCTCACGGCCTCAACAGGGCGGTGATGGCGATCGTTTCCCCACCGTATTCCGGCAACCCGCCGCTACGGTCCTCCCAGGCGTCCCCCCGATCCGCGGAGTAGTACAGCCGATAGGGTTCCCCGCCGTAGCAGGCCCGGCCACCGACGAACACCACATCGGCCTCCGTCGGGCTGGCGACCAGGGCCTGGACGACGAAATCGGCCGGCAGCCCGGCCGTGATGGGCGTCCAGGTGTCCCCGCCATCCTCGGTGCGCCACACGTCGGGGCCGGGACAGCCGCCGGACGGAGCGTAGGCCTTGTACACCACCTGGCTGTCGGCGGCATCCTGGGCCAGCAGAGTGGCGTTGGTCCCGGTCAGGATGTAGGTCCAGGAGGCGCCGC
>DAOTYI010000138.1:0-6798 GCA_034434895.1 Anaerolineae bacterium | reverse complement strand
GTATACTCCCCGGCGGGGGACCGCCCTTCGGCAGGCCCAGGGCAGGGCTGGGCAGCACAGTCAAGGTCCTGAGCAGCGGCGGGACCCCCTTCTCACCGCAGAGGCGCAGAGAACGCGGAGGAATCATAACTCGGCGACCTCTGCGTCTCTGCGGTGCAATCACCGGCCAGCGCCAGGAGGAGAGCCTGGGGCTGTACCAGATGGGGGCGCGCTGGTACGACCCGGCGCTTTCCCGCTGGCTGAGCGCGGATACGCTGGTGCCGGAAAAGTTTCAACCGCCTGGGCTTGCTGAAACGAAAACAGATCGCCGTGAAACTTGACAGGTTCTGTCAAACCTTCACCCGTGACCTGGGGTATCAGGCGGATCACAGGGAACCGGCTGCCGTCGGGTAGCGTCTAGAAAATGATGATGAAACAGCAAAACAGGCGGCCACCGGCGGTCCGACTCCAGCACCGGCCAGGGCCCACATCCCCGGCCGGGAGTTCCCCACCCCGGCTTCCGACCAACCAGCACCGGGGTCCTCCGGCCATGCCGCCGGACCAGGCCAGGTGGACAGACAACCGACTGACCCGGCAGGCGATCCTGGCCTTCCTGGCGGTGACGGTCATCGCCGCCGGCGTGGCCACGCTGGCTATCGTCGAGCTATGGCTGGCCGACCGGGTGCTGCCCGGCGTCTATGTGTGGGATGTGGATGTGGGCGGCCTGACCCGCCAGGAGGCGGTGGCCCGCCTGGAAGCCAGCTTCCACTACCCGGCCGACCGGCATCCCATCCTGCGTGATGGCGACCGGACGTGGCCGGTGGACCCGGCGGAGCTGGGCACCCGGCTCGATGCCGCCTCCAGTGTGGAGGCGGCGCTGGCCATCGGCCACAGGGGAGGACCTGTGGCCCGCCTGGCCGAACAGTTCGACACCCTGCTTCACAGCCGCCTGGTAGCCCCTGCCTTCACCTTCGACGCCAACAGCGGGGCGCTCTTTCTCAGCCAGATCGCCCGCCAGGTGAACCAACCCCTGCGCAACGCCGGCCTTGCCCTGGACGAAGAGCTGAGGGTGACAGCCATTTCTGCCCAGGTGGGGCGCGAAGTGGACGAAGAGGCCACCCGCCAGGCGCTGGTCCGGCGCATCTCGGAGATGGGCGGCGGTGAGGTGGCGCTGATCGTGCATGAAAGCGCCCCACTGCTCACCGATGTGAGCGCGGCCCAGGCTCAGGTGCAACAGATCCTCAGCGGCCCGGTCCTCCTCACCGCCCCGGGCCACGAACCGTGGACCATCGAGCCGGCGACGCTGGCCGCCTGGCTCGTTCTGCGGCCGGTCACCGGGGAGGATGGCCAGGTGACCCTGTCGGTCAGCCTGGACCCCGGACCGATGAACCACCTGGCCCAGGAGATCGCCGCCCAGGTGGCCCGGGCACCGGTGGACGCCCGATTCCGCTTCGACGAAGCCGGCGGCAGCCTGGTGCCGGTGGTCGAAAGTGTGCCCGGCCAGACCCTGGACGTGACAGCGACGGTCACCCTCATCGAGAAGGCGGCCGGCAGCGAGCAACGCACCGTCCCCCTGCCCCTGGTGCAGGTCCGCCCGACCATCGCCACGGAGGATGCGCCCCTGCTGGGCATCGTAGAACTGCTTGGCGAGGGGGTGACCAGTTTTGCCGGCTCGTCGGCATCGCGGGTGCAGAACATCATCGTCGGGGCCTCTCAGTTCGACGGCCTGCTGATCCCACCGGGCGAAACCTTTTCCTTCAACCACTATCTGGGCGAGGTGACGGCTGAAAAAGGGTATGAGGAAAGCATCATCATCTGGGGCAACACCACCCGCGCCGACGTGGGCGGTGGGCTATGTCAGGTCTCCTCCACTGCCTTCCGCGCTGCCTTCTGGTCCGGCCTGCCCATCGTTGAACGCTGGCCCCATGCCTTCCGGGTGAGCTACTATGAACCGCCCAAGGGCCTGGATGCCACCATCTACTCGCCGGACGTGGACCTGAAATGGGTTAACGACACCGGGCATTACATTCTCATCCAGACCTATGTGGACAGGGCCGGCCAGACCCTGACCTTCCGCTACTATGGCACCAACCCGGGCCGCACCGTCGAGATGGAAGGGCCATTTGAGAGCAATCCGGTGCCCCACGGCCCGCCGATCTACCGGGAAGATCCGACCCTGCCCAAAGGTCAGACCAGACAGATCGAGTGGGCCAGAGATGGTCTGGACGTGACGGTCTATCGCCTCATCAAACAGAACGGCGTGGAGGTGCGGCGCGACACCTTTTTCAGCCGCTATCGGCCCTGGCAGGCGGTCTATCTGGTGGGGACGAAGGAATAGTCGGTCGGTTTCTGACCGCCGCCCGGATCATCCCGGCCAGCTCCCTGGCGCGCTGCGGCGCATCGCCCACGTAAGCGCCGACATCCAGCAGCGCCCGCACCCGGTCGGCCGGCAGGAAGGCCAGCACCTCCGGATCGGCGGCCAGGGATTCGGCCACAGGGTTCGATGCGCCCTGCTCAATGGCAGCCCAGGCGGCCATGCTGTGCTGGCGGATCAGCTCGTGCATGGCCTGGCGGTCGGCACCGGCCTTGACCAGCTCCATCAGCAGCCGCTCGGTGGCGGCGAAGGGGCCATAGGTGTCCAGGTTGCGGGCTATCGCTTCGTCATGGATCACCAGCCCGCGCAGGATCGAGTGCGCCCGGCGCACCAGCTCCTCGGTGGCCAGGAACGCCTCGGGCAGAATCAACCGCCGGTTGGCCGAATCGTCCAGGGTGCGCTCCAGCAACGAATGGGCGGCATTGTCCCAGGCCACGCGGGGCAGGGCGGCCACCAGCCGGGCCAGGCTATCCACGGTTTCGGCGTTTTCAGGATTGCGCTTGAAGGGCATGGCCGACGAACCCACCTGCTGGCGGCCAAACGGTTCGCTCCATTCGCCCAAGGGCTGTGCCTGCAGCACCCGCAGGTCAAAGGCAAACTTGTAGAGCGAACCCGCCAGCCCGGCCAGGGCGTTGAGCACCAGCCAGTCCTGCTTGCGCGGATAGGTCTGCGTGGTCACCGGAAAGGCCTCCAGCTCCAGCCGGGCCATCACCCTGGCTTCCAGGTCGGCGGCAGTGGGGCAACCGGGAGCGGAGGTCAGCAACTGGGTGTAGGAGGCCGAGGTGCCGGTGGCGCCGCGAAACCCCTTGCCCCGCAGCCCGGCGCGCACCCGGCGCAACTCTTCCAGATCGATCAGCAGGTCAAGGCCATACTGCGCCAGACGATAACCCACCGTGGTCGGCTCGGCGGGCTGAAGGTGGGTGTAGCCCATGCACACCTGCTCAGCCCGCTCCTCGATCCGGTCGGCCAGGTCGGCCAGGAGGGCGCACAGGCGGGCCAGCAGCAGGTCCAGCGCATCGCGCAGCCGCAACACGTCGGCATTGTCCTTGACATCCATGCTGGTGGCTCCCAGGTGGATGATGCCCCCCCCAATCGGGCACTGCCCGGCAAAGACCCGGACCTCGGCCATCAGGTCATGTTTGATCTCGGCCTCGATCTGAAGGGCACGCTCTACGTCCACTTTGTCGGCATGAGCGCGCAGGTCGGCGACCTGCGCCGGGGTGACCAGCCCCAACCCGGCCTGAGCTTCGGCCAGTGCCACCCAGATGCGTCGCCATAGCCGCCGCTTGTGCACTTCGCTCCACACCGAGCGCATCTCCGCCGAGCCGTAGCGCCAGCTCAGCGGCGAGACATAGGTTCCATGATCGAACACAGGCCCTCCTGATTGTAAGGCAACTGCTCGCAGTTGCTCTGCTGGGCATACACCTCCGGGCGACGGTCCTCCAGGAAGGGAAATTGCCGGCGGCAGCGGTCCACCTCGTCCAGGTCCAGCGTCACCAGGAACAGCCCTGGCTCCAGGCCCCCCTCGACCAGGACCCGTCCCCAGGGGTCCACGGCCGCCGAATGGCCGCCAAACTCGCCGTCGGCGTCGGTTCCGGCCCGGTTGCAGCCGGCCACAAAGAGCTGATCTTCCACCGCCCGCGCCCGCAACAACAGCCGCCAATGCTCGATCCGGCGTATTGGCCATTCGGCGGGGATGAGGATGAGCTGCGCCCCGGCGCAGGTATAGGTGCGCCACAGTTCGGGGAAACGCAGGTCGTAACAGATGGCCAGGGCCACCCGGCCCCACGGCCAGTCAAAGACCGGCAGGGAGCGGCCGGCCGTCATCGTCTCCTTTTCGCCGATGAGCGGGAAGAGGTGGACTTTGCGATAGACGCCGGCCAGCCGGCCGTCCGGCCCATAGAGCGCTGCCGTGTTGAAAGGCCGACCGCCGGGGTTGGTTTCCAGAGCCGTACCGACGACAAACAGGCCCTGTTCCTGGGCCAGGTCGGCCATGACGGCAAAGGGGCCCTCCCCCAGCGGCGCGGCATAGGTATCGGCTCGTGCCAGGTCGTAGCCGGTGGACCATAGTTCCGGCAAGAGGAGCAGATCGGCCCCCTGAGCAGCAGCCTGGGCCGCAGCAAGTCGCGCTGCCACTGTGTTCTGATCCGGGCGGCCCAGGGCAATGGCCATCTGGGCCAGAGCGATGGTGATCTCCATCAGGCTCCCCCCTTTCTGCAAAGTCAGGTAACTGCCTGCCCTCCCGCAGGTTAGCAACCCTGCGGGAGAGTAATATTATACCCATTTTTCGCGCCCGGGACCAATCGGCGGTGGCCTTGGGTGTTCGAAGCAGAAGAATGGAAACCCCGCCCGCCCTGCTCCCGCCAGGTCTGTGACCCGGCAGCCCCCACCGGCGGGGATCACAGACCATAGGTATCAAGTTAAGCGACTCAAGTAGGGGCAGAGCGGCGCCTGGCCCCTACTCAGGGGCCTGCGGCCAATCTTGTAGGACAACTGCTCGCAGTTGTCCTACAATTGACAACTCGCGCCGATTGAGGTAAAATATATTCATCACAAGGGGTCAAGGTCCAATCGAACATCATCTGGTGCACGCTGGCCGAACTTTTGCTCCGGCGGATCTGCAACCCGGCGGGCGGTTGGGGGGTCGCAGACCCCGATTCCCGGCAGCATGGCCATCGGCTATGCTGCAAAAGATGGAAAGGAGGTGGAAGAAAAGCGTCGCTACGCATGATGAGCACCACTCTGACTGCCGAACAGGCTCAAATCCCCGGTCAGAAAGGAGAAAGGTTCAAATGAAACGGAGCAAAATCGTGTCTCTCGTCGTTTTGCTCTCTCTGGTGCTGGCTGCCCTGCCGGCACCGATGGCCGCCCAGGAGCCTGGCTCCCCGGCGGTGAAGGTCCTCAGCCAGCCGCTCCAGCTTTCCAACGAGCGGCCCCGCCTGCCCCGGCCGGCAACTCCCGGCACGCCGTCGGCGGCGCCGCAACAGGGTACCTGGCACCAACTGTCCCATCCCCCCTTCGACTACAACCGCTTCGACTGCGCCTTCGTCCCCGGGCCGGCCGACCAACCCTGGGCCAACAAGATCTACTGCCCCGGCGGGCGCACCGGCGGCGCGACCGAATCTCCGCGCGTCTGGATGTTCGACCCGGTGAACCTGACCTGGACCGATACCGGCCTTGACATAGTGGAGGACGTCTCCAACTATACCGCCAACCTGGTCTATGATGACGGCACCGGCCGCGGCCCGGCCATCTATATCATCGGCGGCTACAACGCCGACGGCAGCCCGGCCGGCAACATCGGCACGGTGCAGCGCTTCTACCCCCAGACCGGCGTGGCCGAGGCCCTGCCCGCCGCCGACGACTGGACAGTGCAGGTAGCCGGCTACCTGGTCGCGGCCATGGGCACCGCCGTGGTGAACGACATCATCTACGTCTTCGGCGGTTGGGAAAACCAGGCCGCCCCCTACTTCTACAACGGCACCTGGGCCTTTGACCCCAAGCAGCCCTCCGGCTCCCGCTGGACCAACCTGGGCGTCACCCTCAACCCGGCCCGCTCCTATATCCAGGTGGCCGTCCAGGACGATGTGATCTATGCCATCGGCGGCATCTACGACTATACCGGCGGCGACCTGGTGCCGACCGCCGTGGTCGAGGCGCTGGACACCCACAACATCGCCGCCGGCTGGCAGGCCAAAGCGTCCCTGCCGGTGGCCAGCGGTGAAGGGCGCGGCTTTGGCTTCGACGCCGATACGCTGGCCCCGGCCCCCTGGGGCGGCCACCTCTACGTGGCCGGCGGCGGGGACTGGCCGAACTCTTCGGCCGAGGCCATGGAATACAACGTCCTCACCGACTCCTGGAACCAGGGCTTCCCCGACCTGAACCAGGCCCGCCGCGACCACGCCGGCGTCTTTGTGCCGCTGTGCACGGAGGATCCGAACGACGGCCTGCCCGGGCTGTGGGTCTTTGGCGGGCGGCTGACGAGCGACAACCCGCCCTACGGCGACCCGGAGTACTACCCGTTGCCCTGCGCCGTAGAGTGCAACGTCCTGGTGGTGGACGACGACTGGGACTTTGACAACGTGGTGCCCAACGACGGCGGCCGGCCCTACTACACCTCCACCCTGGACTACCTGGGCTACCCCTATGACGTCTGGGATACCGTCTCCCAGGGCGATCCCACCGCCGCCGACATGGCCCCCTACGATGTGGTCCTCTGGTTCACCGGCTACGCCTGGCAGAGCGGCGTCTTCACCCCCTACAATGAGCAGCAGGTGGCCGCCTACCTGGACGGCGGCGGCAACTTTATCCTCTCCTCCGAGGACTATTACTACGAGGCCGGGACGGTCACGCCCTTTATGCAGAACTACCTGGGTATCGCCAGTTTCCCCGAGGAGGATGTGGTCGAACTCGACCCGGTGGGCAACGCCGGCAACCCCATCGGC
>DAOTYI010000137.1:0-2265 GCA_034434895.1 Anaerolineae bacterium | reverse complement strand
CATCAATCCGGCCCGGAGCAGCATCTTTATCCAGTCGGCAGTGCCGGAAACCGCCGAACTGAACCTGCTGCTGGAGATGCTGGTCAGTGTGCCCCGCCTGGAGCGCCTGCCCAGCTTGAAGGAGATGGCCCGCGATGCACAACTGGAGGTGATGCCTTTCGGCTTGCTCGGCTACCCGGTGTTGCAGGCGGCCGACATCCTGCTGCCACGGGCCCACCTGGTGCCGGTGGGCAAGGACAACGAGGCCCACGTCGAGGTAACCCGCGAGATCGCCCGGCGCTTCAACCGGCTTTACGGCCAGGTGTTTCCCGTGCCTGAGGCGCTTGTGGGCAACGACTCGACCCTGGTGGGCACCGACGGTCAGGCCAAGATGAGCAAGAGCCTGGACAACGCCATCTACCTGTCGGACGACGAAGAGGCGGTGAGACGCAAGGTGATGAGCATGTACACCGATCCCCAACGGGTGCGGGCCGACATCCCCGGCCAGGTGGAGGGCAATCCGGTGTTCCTCTACCATGACGCCTTCAACCCTGACCGGGATGAGGTGGAGGAGCTGAAGGAGCGGTATCGCCAGGGCAGAGTGGGCGACGTAGAGGTCAAACGCCGGCTGGTGCGGGCGATCAACCGCTTCCTGGAACCGCTGCGCCAGCGCCGCCGGGAGTACGAAACCGAACCGGACCTGGTGGAGGACCTCCTGATCGAGGGGACGCGCCGCGTGCGGGCTCTGGCCCAGGAAACGATGGCCCTGGTGTACGAGGCAATGGGGCTGTACGGCCCGCGTCTGATGCGCACCGGCTCTCTAATATCCAATCTCTAACATCTAATATCCAATTCAATACATAAAAGGAGGAAAACCATGACTCTGGATGGAAACAACCGCATCATCCTGCCGGAGAACCGTATCCCCAAGGCATGGTACAACATCGCCGCCGATTCTCCGGTGCCCTTTCCGCCGGTGTTGCATCCTGTCACCCGGCGGCCTGTCGGCCCTGATGACCTGGCTCCTCTGTTCCCCCAGGCCCTCATCGGCCAGGAGGTGAGCAGCGAGCCGTTCATCGAGATCCCCGAGCCGGTGCGCGAGGTCTACCGGCTGTGGCGGCCAACGCCCCTGATCCGCGCCCGTCGCCTGGAAAAGATGCTGGACACGCCGGCCCACATCTACTACAAGCATGAAGGGGTCAGCCCTCCCGGCAGCCACAAACCCAATACCGCCGTCGCCCAGGCCTTCTACAACAAGCAGGAGGGGGTCAGGCGGATCACCACCGAAACGGGAGCCGGGCAGTGGGGCTCGGCGCTGTCGTTTGGCTGCCAGCTTTTCGGCATCGAGTGCCAGGTCTTTATGGTCCGGGTCAGCTACGAGCAAAAACCTTACCGCCGCTCGATGATGAACACCTGGGGAGCGACAGTGGTCCCCAGCCCCAGTCCGCTGACCGAGGCGGGGCGACGCATCCTGGCCGACAATCCAGACTCACCCGGCAGCCTGGGCATCGCCATCAGCGAGGCGGTGGAGGTGGCGGCCACGCATGACGACACCAAATATTCGCTGGGGAGCGTGCTGAACCATGTGCTGCTGCACCAGACGGTGATCGGCCTGGAAGCTCTGGAGCAGATGGAGCTGGCCGGTGAGTACCCCGATGTGGTCATCGGCTGCGTGGGGGGCGGCTCGAACTTTGCGGGCCTGGCCTATCCCTTCCTGCGCGAAAAGTTCGTCCACGGCCGGGAGGCCCGTTTCGTGGCCGTGGAGCCGACCGCCTGCCCCTCTCTGACGCGGGGCCTGTATGCCTACGACTATGGCGATACGGCCAGACTGACACCGCTGGTCAAGATGTATACACTAGGACACACCTTCATCCCGGCCGGCATTCACGCCGGCGGGTTGCGCTATCACGGCATGGCTCCCAGCCTGTGCGCGCTCTACAACGCCGGATATCTTGAGGCGGTGGCCTACCCGCAGCTCCCCGTGTTTCAGGCCGCGACCCAGTTTGCAGCCGCCGAAGGGTTGATCGTCGCCCCCGAATCGGCCCACGCCGTGCGGGCCGCGATAGACGAAGCGTTGGCTGCCAAAGAGGCCGGCCAGAAACGGGTGATCCTGTTCAACCTCAGCGGCCACGGTTACTTTGACATGGCCGCCTATGATGCCTATCTGGGAGGGAAGCTGGAAAACTATGAATACCCGCAGGAGCGGATCCACCAGGCCCTGCAACACCTGCCCCAGATATAAAAGGGTGGGCGAAGGCATTGCCTTCGCCCACCCCGGCCTTTGCC
>DAOTYI010000136.1:0-4575 GCA_034434895.1 Anaerolineae bacterium | reverse complement strand
CTTTGGCCAGCGCCTTCAACAGCACCGACCCCACAGCCGGCGGCAGGGCCGGGTTCAGGGCCTGCGGTGGGGGCGGCGCCTCGTGCACATGACCATACATGATGCGCGAGGTCTCTCCATCAAAGGGCACCTGCCCGGTCAACATCTGGTAGAGCATGATGCCAAGAGCATACACATCGCTGCGGGCGTCTACCTGCCCCGTGGTCCACTGCTCAGGGGCCATGTACTGCGGCGTGCCGATGCTGGCCCCGGTGCGGGTCAGCACCCTGCTTTCCCCCACCACCCTGGCGATGCCAAAGTCGGTCAACACCGCCTCGCCCCGCTCGTTCAGCAGCACATTGGCCGGTTTGACGTCGCGGTGGACCAGACCCTGTCGGTGGGCATAATCCAGGGCCGAGGCCACCTGTTCCGCCAGGCGCACCGCCTCCGTTGGGTCCATCGCTCCCTGCCGGGCGATGATCTGGGCCAGGGTGGGGCCGGGCAGATAATGCATGGCGATAAACTGCTGGCCCTGGTGCTGGCCGATTTCGTAGACGGTGACGATATGGGGGTGGTTCAGACGGGCTACGGCTCTGGCTTCCCGCTGGAAGCGGATCAGGAAGGTCTCGTCGCGCAGGAGAAACGGGTCCAACACCTTGAGAGCCACCTCGCGGTCCAGGGTGGTGTCCACGGCCCTGTACACCGTGGCAAAGCCGCCCTGGCCCAACCGGGTGGTGATGCGGTATTTGCCGAAATTCTCACCTGCCGGTTCTGACAAGTTCATCCTCCGTAACTATCTCGACAATGTTAGATAACATACATGATAGGAGGAAGACCTCACCCCATCTCCTAACCTCCTTCCCCTCTCCACGGCGGAGAGGGGAAGGAGGCCAGGAGGTAGGGGGGAGGTCGAATCGAGCATAGCATATGCCCGGCCTTTTGCTTACTGTGACATAACGTCGCACCTGGCCACCTGCCAACTTCCCCGGCTCCTGGTCAGGGTATAACTGTGAGTGCTTTGACCGTCTGTGTCTGGCCGTTGGTGTAAATGTAGTCCCACGTCTCGTGGGTTATGACCCTGGCACCGGTCAGCCCCAGCAGTTCAACACCCTCAAATGTGAGGTCACGCAACCGAATTTGTTCGATACCTGCATTTTTCATAGACTTTATAACGTCTATGTGGGCGAGACAGGCATCTGGTGTGCTGGTTGCCCGGAGAAGCTGAGGCTGGCGTTGGTTGACCGCCTGGACATAGTCGGCATTGTGCTGTCTGATCAGTGCTTCAATACGGGGCCGCTCTGACTGAAGCTTTTCGTCTGGTTTTCCTCGTGCCTTTACAGTAAACTCGATTCCCATGGCCTTGAGCGTTGCCTCAACCGAATCCTTCTTGATTAAGGCCAGAACGATGATGCCGGCCAGGACGACAACGAGGGTGGCAACCAGGAGTTGCCCGTTCAACGCATCCTCCCTCCTGCCTGTAGGGTCGGCCTGGATCGCACCTGCCTAACCCTCCCACGCTCATCCGGTATGCATCTCCTTGAACACCAGCACCGTATTGCCGATCTGTACCCGGTCCCCTTCCTTCAACTGGTGGCGGGCCACCTCCTGGCCGTTGACCAGCGTCGGGTTGGTAGCCGCCAGGTCATAGAGGACATAACCGTCGGCCTCCAGCCGCACTTTGGCCTGCTGACGGGAGACGGCGGGATCGCTCAGGACGATGTCATTGGTCCCTGCCCGGCCGATGCTGGTATCCCCCTCGAGCAGGCGGAACTCCTTGCCCACCCGTTCACCCTGTTCAACGATCAGCCAGCCCAGGCGCTGCGGCTGGCGGCGCAGGATTTCGGTCCTGGCGGCAGGAGGTGGGGCAGAGGGCGGCACGACCGGGCCGGTGGGCTGCGGCGCAACGGGAGCGATCGGTTGCAGGGAGGCCGGGGCAAATGGGGGCAGGGAGATCTCGGGTACCGTTCGATCCTCCAGTTCCGGGACCGGCTGTTCCGGCACTGTGGTCTCTGCCGCCACCGCCGGCCGCTGGCCGGCACAGAACAGGCACTCGCTCCAACTGGGGTCCATCACCCGCCCACAGGCGGGGCAGCGCCGCCGTGGTCTGCGCTGTGTCAGAAACAATAGGGCCGCAACAAGGAGCAGCAGCCCAAGCCCGGCAAGGGTCAGGGCCCAATAGGGAACCTTGAGGGTCCCTATTTGAACACTGCCCTCTGGTATAGGCGTAACGACCAGAGTGGGCAGGGGCGTGCCCGGCCCGACAGGGGTGAGTAGGGTGGGCGCGGAGGTGCCTGATGGTGGGGTACCGGCGATGGACGGCACGGTGACCGTCACAGTCACATCATCGCTGACATTGCCGGCATTGTCGTAGGCCCGGACGGTCAACTGGTGGCTGCCCGGTGCCTGGCGCTGGAGGGTATAGTAGTCATAGATCAGGTGGAATGGCTTGTTTGTGGCCTCGAAGGCCAGCGTGCCATCCAGATAGAGCTGCACTCGGGCGATGGGGTTACAGGCGCTGATGTCCGGCACGACGGTAAAGATGGCCTTGACTTCCTGCCCATTCTCAAGCGGTTCTACCGTTTCTTCCTCCCCAATCACTTCCGGCGGCTTGAGGTAGAACAGCCGGATGCCGGGCTTCTGGGGGCAGGGATATTGGATGGGGAAGATGTTGCTTCCTTCGCCCACGGGGGTGGACACCTTGACATCCAGCTTGTGTTCCTTGCCGTCCGCTGCTGCCCTGGCCGTGTAGGTAACCAGGTACTGTTGCTTTAAGCGGTCAACCACCTCCTGGTAGATGGTGGCCAGCCTGTCGGGAGTAGGGGTAAACTGGTAGGTCCCGCCTGTCGTCCAGGCCACCCGTTTCAGATAGTCTTCATCGGCATCCTGGCCCAGGCCGATGGTAAAGACCGGGATATTGTGCTTTTCAGCCTCGCGGATGGGATCGTCCGCTTTCAGGACGCTGCCGCCGCAGTCTTTGCACTTTTCGTTGCCGTCGGTAAAGGCCATCACGAACCGGTAGTCCACGCCAGATACGCGGGAGGTCATGCGGACAGCTTTAGACAGAGCATCATACAGAGGGGTGCGGCCGGCCCGTAATGAGGGCACCTCCAGGCGGTCAATCAAGGCCAGGACCTGGGCCTTGTCAGTGGTAAAGTCAATCTCCCGTTCGGGGTTGATCTGGGGGAACGGCTCATCCAGATTGACTTCTCCCTTGTCTCCCCGGAAGGCGATGACGGCCACCCGGTCGTTGGCCCCCAGTCCGTTGACGAAGGTAGCAGCCGCCGATCTGGCTTCACCGATCTCCTCATACATACTGCCGCTGATGTCAATGACCAGCGCCACGGCGATCTGGACATCGGGGTTGATATGCGATTCCACACGCACGACAGGCACCCACTGGCCATCTTCAAAGACCTTGAAGCTGGAAGCGTCCAGGCCAGGGATGGGCATACCTGCCGGGTCCAACACCGTCACGCGGGTGGTGACGGTGGGAAAAGCGGCGGCGTCGGTGGCCTCGAACCGCACCTCGACATTGCCTGTGCCCTGCTCAGCGTTCACCGGGATGGGGACCGATAAGCAGATCAGGGCAAACAATCCTAATAACAGATGTGTCTTTTGCTTCATCAGTTTGCCTCCTGAACCGGAAAGTCCACCTGCCGGTGGACGGGCCGGAACCGACAGGGAATTTCATCCAGGTTGCAGACGCTTCGCATGTTGGGGAGCAAAAAGCGCTGCGCAGAGTTCTCCCGCCTGACGGGCAAGAAGTTCATGGATACGACTGTTCAGGTGTGGCCATTCAGGTGCCAGGCACTTTTGCTCTAAAATTATCGTTTCAGACAATTTGTTCTCTGGCAAATCCTGAGCGCCTGGCACCTTCGGCGACAGCCTGGACAGTTACCTCTGACAAAATCAACCTTTGTGATCTGGCGACCGGTTTTGAATCTCTGTGGCCTTTTGCAACAACAAATGGGACAGGATCAGGCCGGCCATGAGGCCGACGAGTGTGGCCAGAAAGACGACCAGGAACTCGATGGCTGGCCTTCCGGACACTTTTTCCCATGAAAGCAACCTGGCACCCAGCAACCCACAGATCAGGCTGAGTGCTGCACCCAGGATCAGAGCCAGGAGAGGTCGAGTCACGACCCGGCCTGCCCGGCGTGCTGGCCTTTGACGGGCGGGGGCCTGTCGTCGTGCCCGCTGTCTGGGTCGCGCTAACCTGACAGTGTCTGCCTGCTGAGAGAGAAGCTGCTCGTCGTGGGGGCCAAAAGCCCGGCCGCCGGGCAGATTGCTGCCCTCGCCAGCCACCACCTGGGCGACGATCACTGTAATGTTATCCGGCCCCCCTCGCTGATTGGCCATCTCTACCAGATAGTCACAGGCCGTCTGAAGGCCAGGAGCCGTCATCAGGACCTGAGCGATCTCTGCATCCCGAACGACGCCGTGCAGGCCATCGCTGCACAGGAGGAGAAGGTCGCCCGGCTGTAGTTCCAGGGCAGTACGCTCCACACGGAGCACCGGACTATGGCCCAGACAGCGGGTGAGCAGGTTCCGTTTGGGATGAACGGCCGCCTGTTCCGGGGTCAGCACCCCCATGTC
>DAOTYI010000135.1:0-16617 GCA_034434895.1 Anaerolineae bacterium | reverse complement strand
TCAGCCTGCCGGGTCAACGGCGTACCTCCTGTGATCGAAGGGAAAATCGGTGTCCATCCGTCCCATCTGTACTATCCGTGTCCCATCAGGGGTCAACCTGTTGTGAACCATCCCCAAAAAGGCAGACCAACGGCGGATGATTCATAATTGGTTGACACTTTGTTACGCGCCGGATGCTGCCCGATTGAAATCGGCCTCCTCGGGCGCTTCGCGCCGGGTCGGCGCAGGCCGACCATTGGCCGCAGGCCCTACAGGCTGACTTCCACAGTGCGGATGGCTTTCGTGATCAGCCGCCGGCCCAGGCCAGCGCCCAGGCAGGTACCCACAGCCGGCTGTAGCCCACCAGGGACAGGGCTGCCGAGGCGACGACCAGCATCACAGCCAGGACGATTAACACCCGGTCGCGCCGCCGGTAGCGCAGTTGTTGCAGCCAGGTGCGCGGACCAACGCCAAAAGCACGCAGGTCCATGGCATCAATAATGTCCTCGCTGGCAGCGATGGCGTGGATGGTGACCGGCACGATCAGCGGCGCCAGCTTGCGCACCTGAGCAAACAGCCCCCCTCGCAGCTTTTCCAGCTCATAACCACGGGCGCGTTGCGCATCCAGCGTTAACTGAAAGTCACGGGCATAGGTGGGGATAAAACGCATCGTCAATTCCATGGCATAGGCGATCTTGTCCGGCAGGCCCAGGCCGCGGAAGGTGATGCCGTACAGGGTTGGGTCCAGGGAATAGGGGATCAGGATGGTCATGCTGGCGACGCTGAACACCCGCACAAGCTGGCTACAGGCGAACATCGTCCGTTCCACCGTGACGTCAACCCGGGGCCGCCAGCCCAGGAGGGTGAACGGCGCGCGCAGAGTGGTGATGAGGTGCTCCTGGGCATAGTGCTCGACGCCGCCGCGCCCGGTGAGGAAGGTCAGCAGGGCGAAAAAGAGGACAAACCCGCCGATGAACAGCCAGGCGCGGCGGCTCTCCCGCCAGGTAATGCCTGAGGTCAGGATGGTCACCAGGGCGATAAGCAGCAGCGGCAAGAGAAAGCGCAGGTCCCAGAACATGAGCGAGGAAGCCATGAAACAGAAGAAAAAGATGAGCCAGGCGCGTGGGTCAAAGCTCTGGATCAGAGACCTGCGCGGCCGATAGCGCCAGGTGACCAGCATGGCCCTGCCCTCTATCTACCGCCCCGTCTGCCGTTGCACGGCAGCATAGGCAGCCACCAGGATCGGCACCAGGATGGCGGCAAAGATCAGGTTGGGGCCGGCAGCCGGCAAAAACTCGCCGACGATGGCCACCGCCAGGGGAAATCCGTTGATCCAGATATCCGAGATGGCGGCAAAGCCGATGCCCAACAGGTTGCCCAACATGCTCCATGTCACCGCCGAGGCCACATCTATATTCTGACCAAAGGCAAAGCGCACGATCAGCACCAGGACAAAGCCGATCAACACCGACAGGCCGGCAAACCAGGTGATCGTCGCATCGCCAAAGATGCCCTGATCCGGGTCAAAGAACATCATATTGGCCTGGCCGGTGTTCAGGGCGTAAAAGAGGACGCCGATGGCGGCCAGCACGGCGCTGACGATGAGCACGACATTGATCCCCTTTTTCTTGTTGGGGAACAGTTGGGCCATGCCGGCGATCATGCCCACCAGGCCATTGCCCACACTCCACTGCGGCGACAGGCCAAAACCGGTCAGCGCGTCGCCGAACATGTTGCCCACCGCGCCGGTGAAAAAGCCAACGGCCGGCCCAAAGGCGTAGCCGAAGAACATGGGAATGGCGATGGCCGGCCGCAGGGCAACCTGGCTGACCGACGGCACGGCAAAGACGGTGCCGTTGAACAGGTAGGAGAACACGGCATAAAGCGCCGCCCCAATGGCCATGTAGACCACCTGCCGGGTGCCGACCTCCCACACCCCACTGCTGCGGGTGAACCAATAGACGCCAAAGACGATGAGCAGCCCGATGATCACAAACAGGAAGCGCAGCAGGGCCGTCTCGTCCAATTTCAGACTGTCGTTGATCGCGCCGCCGATCCACACGATCAGCAGGAAGAAGACCAGGACGGCGACGAGAGCACCGACGACGGAAATCAATCTGCGGTCCATCTCAATTCCTCCTTGGAGATGATTTTGGGCCTGACAAAAACCGACCAGCAGGATCGTTGAGCGATCACCACCCCCTTTCTACCGTGCGGCTCCGAAGTGAGCCAACGCCTCGGCGGACATAAAACGTCCCGTCCGGGGCAGAGAGGCCACATTGGCCGCCAGCAACGAGGTCGGCACCAGGCGGCAGCGGCGCAGCCGGTCGGCATCAGACAGGACCTCCGCCGGCGAGCCATCCCCGACGATACATCCATCGTGCATCAGGAGCACCCGGTTGGCATAACAGATGGCCAGGTCGAGGTCATGAGTGATGAACAGGATGGCCTGAAAGTCGGGCATTTGCAGGATGGAATCCATGAAGGCCCGGTAGTTGGCGTAATCCTGGCCGGCCGTCGGCTCGTCCATCACCAGGATTTTGGAACGCATGGCCAGGATGGCAGCAATGCTGACCCGCTTCTGCTGGCCGAAGGACAGGGCCAGTGGCGGATAGTCCTCCAGCCCTCTCAAGTTCACGATCTCCACCGCCCGCGCCACGCCGGCAGCGACCGCCTCCCGGTCAAAGCCCAGGTTTTTGGGGCCAAAGGCCAGCTCTTCCTGCACACTGGGGGCAAAGAGCATGTGGCTGGGGCTTTGAAAGACATAGCCCAGGGTGTGGGCGATCTGGGCCACACTCAACGTTCGGGTATCGCGCCCCTCGACCCTCACCGTGCCCCGGCGCGGCTTCAGCAGGCCGATGGCATGTTTGACCAGCGTGGTCTTGCCTGCGCCGTTGGGCCCCAGGAGGGCGATGACGTCGCCCCGCCGGATCGTGAGGTTGATGTCGTGGATGACCTCCGGCCCGTCGGCAGTGTAGGCAAAGGACACCCGCTCAAAGGTCACCAGCGGTTCACGGCCGTTGGGCCGGATGGCCGGCCGAAAAGTGGGGGGAGGCTCGCCGGCTGCCCGCTGGATGACGACCGGGGCCGGCAGCTTGACCTCCCGATAGTCCACCACCTCCATCAGGCCGTCCGGCGGGCCAAGGTAGCTGATCTGCCCATTCTGCATGTACAGCACCCGGTCCGGCCGGATGCTCAGGGCATCTTCGACGCGATGCTCAACCAGCACCAGGCTGATCCCCTCGTCAACCAGGCGGCGAAGCAGGGCCAGGGCCTCCTGGGCGCTGGCCGGGTCCAGGCTGGCCAGCGGTTCGTCGAGCAACAGGATGCTGGGGCGCATGGCCAGCACACCAGCCAGGGCGACTTTTTGCTTTTCGCCGCCGGAGAGCAGGAAGGTTTCACGCTCCCGCAGATGGGAGATGCCCAAATGGTCAAGCGCCTCCTCCAGGCGCTGCCGGATCTCAGCGCGGGACAGGCCCAGATTTTCCAGGCCAAAGGCCACCTCAGCCGACACCCGGGCCCCCAGGATCTGCCGCTCCGGGTCCTGCAACACCGTGCCGACGATTTGGGAGATGCGTGCCAGAGAAAAACCGGCCGTATCCTCGCCGTAGAGGAGGATGCGACCGGTCAGTTCTCCTTTGTAGCTACGGGGGATCAGGCCGTTGATGCAGCGGATCAGGGTGGTCTTGCCACAGCCGCTGGCTCCGGCGACGAGGAGCAGTTCACCACGCTCCAGCGTCAGAGAGAGATCGCGCAGCGCCGGTTCCGGGCGGCCACGATAGCGGAAGGTGAGCTCTTCAATTACCAGCGGCTCCCTGTCGCCCTGCTTCTTGACCAAGCTACTCTCCTGGCCGGATTCACCACCCACATCGGGACGAAGGACAGGGCGATTATACCACCATTCGGCAGGAGGCGCAAAGCGGCCCGGCCGGGAATTCCCTTTGCCCTGGCAACTTGCCGTTTGTCGGGTTGATGGTATAATTGGACCTTGGCCACGGGCTCGCACCCGCTGCCTGGCTTAGTGGAGGGCAGAGCTGTGTATCCTGAAGATCGAGTGCTGGTCGCCGTGATCACCCGCCCCAAGGATTTTGAGATCGCCCGCGATCAGGGCTGGTATCGCGTGCCGGAAGAGAGGGCACCGCGGGGGGTGTTTTTTGAGTATGTGGCCTTTTACTTCACCGCTGCCTTTGGCGCGGAAAAATATGCGGTGCATTACTACGCCCGCCGCCTGGGTCACGAGCTGGTCACCCGCCGCGAACTACTGCCCGATGAGCCTGACCACCCACGCGCCGGTGAACGCTACTACAAACTCCAGTTGGGGCCGTTGCAACGCCGTGAGCCGCCCATCGTCAGCCGCCGCTGGCGGCGCATCACCTTCATCCACACCACCTGGGACCGCTTCCAGGCGGCGCAGGAGCTGAACGACCTGTTCATGGAGGGAGGCGAGTTCGTGGACCGGTTGTACCACGCCCTGCGGGAACAGGGCCTGGCCCCGGAGCGATCCTATCCGCTGCGGGAGACAGGGGGTGACTATCTTGTTCCTCTGGCCATCCCCTGCCGGGCCGGGCTGCTCGGCATTGACCTGACCGATGGCGAGCCTGGCCCGTCCGACCGCTTGGTGTTCACCCCGCAGGCCGTGACCACCGAACTGGACCGGTGCGTGCAGGTCATCCGCGCCGAAGTGGAACGGCGGGGCGGCCTGCTGCCCTAATGTAGGGCAACTGCTCGCAGTTGCCCCAGTGGAGACCTGGCCATGAGGATTCTCGTCAAACTGGGTGCGCCGCTCTCCCAGGTGGTGGGCGAAAACAAGGTCGTTGTGGAAATGCCGGCAGGCGCGACCGTCGCCGACCTGCTCCACGAACTGGGCCGGCGCTACCCTGACTTTGAAGCGGGGCTGAAGGGCAAGGGACTGCGGCCCCCTCTGGATCGGGCGCTCTATACCCTCTTTCTCAACACCCGGCCCCTGTCCTTTGAGCGGGCAGCCGAGACCCCCCTGCGCGACGGCGACCGGCTCTCCCTCTTTTTGCCGGTCGCCGGCGGATAAACCGGCTCAGCCGGCCTCTTCCTGCCTGATCCTGGCTGCTTCGCCCAACTCACGCCACGACAGGCTCTCGCGCCCCATATACCAGGCCCCCAGGGCGGTGATGGGGAACCACAAAGCAGCGTGGAGCACCAGCGTGTAGGCCCCGGCTATATCCTTGTTCACCCCGAACGCCTTCAGGACCTCGATCCCCGGATCGTCGAACGTGCCCACATAGCCCGGCGCCGAGGGGACGGTGGTGAACAGATTGACCACGCCGTTCATCAGCATCAGGACAAAGAAGGAGACGTTGAAATCAAAAGCGTGCATCACAAACCAGTATTTCCCCGTCTCGGCCAGCCAGACCCCTAACGAGGTAGCCAGGATCATGGCCACGTCGCGGCCACTGCGCAGGAAGTAAAGCCCCTCCAGGAAGCGATCGGCAAAGCCGCGCACCGGTCCGCGAAAGCGATCGGGCACCAGCCGGTCAATGGCCCGGCCGTAGAGCGCCTGAACGCGGCCGGGTGAAGCAGCCACGATGAAAAAGACCCCCAGCGCGCCGAAAAAGAGCAGGCTGAAGCCGATGACAAAGGTGCGCCATCGGTCGGGGATGGCCGGCACCAGGGGCAGGCCGATGAAGACAAAGAGGAGCATCACCACACCGTCAAAAATACGCTCCACCAGGATGGTGGCCAGGCTGGCGCTGATGCTGACCCCTTCTTTGCGTTTGAGCACGTAGGCCCGGATCAACTCGCCGATGCGGGCAGGATAGAGGTTGTTGCCCATATAGCCGATGCACACCACCGGAAACAGCCGTCGGAGCGGCACCGGCTTGAGGGCGCGAAGCATGTAGTGCCAGCGCCAGGTCCGCACCCAGACCCCCAGAAAGTAGACAGCCACACCCGGCAGCAGCCACCAGTAGCGGGCCTGTTTCATATGTTGCCATACCTGCCCCAGGTCCAGCCCCTTCAGCGCCAGGTACAGGAACAGGGCGCTGATGGCCAGCCCCAGCCAAAATTGCCAGCGTTTGACCATGATCGCTCCCGGCTCTTCACATCAATTGAGGACAGGGTGGACCTCACCCCATCCCCCCATATGCATCAAGTTAAGCGACTCAAGTCGCACCTCAAGGGCCTGCGGCCAGGCGTCCACCGGTGTGGATGCCTCCGTCCGCGCAGGCGGACGGCCGGGTAGCCGAAGGCAATGCCTTCGGCTACCCGGTGCGATCTCCAAGCCGAGAGCCAGGTCATCGCCGGCCTGAAACGTAATGGTCAAGACCTGGCCGGCCACGAGCCGCGCAGGCACCGCCATCAGGAGCAGGGTCGGGGGAGCATCGGCCGGGGGACAAGGGGGTAGAGCCACCTGAGCCACCTCGCTGGCGGGAGATGGACCCGCGGCATTGAAGGCGATCACCACGTAGCGATAGGTATGCCCACAGGTGACCCGGCGGTCCACAAATTGCCGGGCGTTGGCCGGAGCCAGACCGATGCTGGCCTCCACATCGGTGCGATAGATGCGAAAGGCCTCTTCATTGTCCGATCGATCTTCCCAGGTCAGCAGGACCGCCTGGCCACCTTCGCTGAGGGCCGCCCGCAGGTTGGCCGGTGAGGTGGGCGGCCGGTTTTCCACCGCCTGCACCTCGACGCTGACAGTCAGGGTCAGGCGCGGACCAAAGAAGCGGCCATCAGGGGCCTGTAACTGCCAGGCATTGGCATACCTGCCCGGTGTGTCGGGGGCCCACAGGGTCACCGCCAGGTCGGCCCGTTCGCCGGCCATGGTGGACGGCACCGGGATGGCTCCCGGTGCGCCCAGGGGGTCGCCATCCACCAGGACCAACTCGTAGCCCATCCCCCAGCCACAGGACCCACTGTTATATACCTGCCACACCTTGTCCATCCGCGCTCCAGGCGGAAAGGCGGTGTCCGGCGCGATGGTCACGTCGGCCAGAAAAGCTGCCTCAGGGGTGCAGGCCGGCCCAGGTTGCGCCCCGGCGGGCCTTTCCACGGCGTGGAGGGTCATGGCCGCGGCCCCCAGGGGCGTGCTCTCCCCGGACAGGGCCGTCACCACCACCCGGTACCGGCCGACGGCCGGAGGACGCCACGGTTGCGACAGGGGAAGCGAACTCTGACCAGGCTGGATCTGAGCCCTGACCGCCTGAACCGCCACCGTTTCGCCGTTGACCGAGAACTCGACACGGGCCACAGGCCGGAGATCGGTGATGCTTGCAATTGTGGCCTCGATGGCCACCACCTGGCCGGGGACCACCTGGCTGCCGTCGGCCGGCGAGGAGATGGTAACCCGGATGCCTGTGTCGGCGGTCGGGGCTGGCGAAGGGGGACCTGGCAAAGGACCGCCTCTGGACCAGAGCCCCCATCCTGTCACCACACCCAGCGCGGCCAACAGGACAGCCCCGGCGACCGCCAGCCAGACCCTCCGCCGCCCCTGCCCCTGGGCCTGGTCAGCCGCCACACCCGGTTCCCCATGAGGATCGCCGGCCGTCCAGCCCTCGCCCCGGTTGCAGAACCAGGTGCCGCTGTCGGCATCGAGCATCCAGAAAGTGCCCTGCTGATCTCGCAGCAGCAGTTTGGCCACCTCGACCCGGAAGGTCGCCTCATCCAGGTCTCCCCGATCGCGCTGCCTGTGCAGTTCCCGGAAACGGCGTTCGGCCTCTTCAATGTTCAAGGCTCAAAGCCCAGGGCACAATGACCGACCGGTGGACATTGGTGTATTCGAAGCAGAACATGGGCGTGGGGCACCCCATCGCTCGGCAGAGGTCTGTGACCTCATACGCATCAAGCCAGGCGACTCAAGTAGGGGCAGAGCGGCGCTTGGCCCCTGCTCAGGGGCCTGCGGCCAGGCACCCACGCAGGTGGATGCCTCCGTCCGCGCAGGCAGACGGCCGGGTAGCTGAAGGAATTGCCTTCGGCTACCCGGTGCGATTTCCAATCGCCCGCGCCTTAACTGGATGCCAATGATCTGTGACCTCCGCTGGCTAATGGACCAGCCCGATCTCCTCCGGCGGCCAGTAGGAGAACCAGGCCCGTCCGACGATGTTGCCGATCGGCACCGGGCCAAAGCTGCGCGAATCGTTGGAGTGATTGCGGTTGTCTCCCAGGACAAAGACATGAAGGGGGGGCACGGTCAGGCGGGTGTAGCGCCCTGACCGTGTCTCGCCGGTGGTGAACGGCTCCTCCAGTTCCTGACCGTTGATGTATACATGGCCGTTCTTGATCTCCACCGTTTCACCGGGCAGGCCGATCACCCGCTTGATCAGCAGTTCCTGGCTCTGGCTGGGCAGCCTCAGCACCACGACATCAAAGCGCTGTGGCCCGTGAAAGCGATACGACACCTTTTCGACCACCAGGCGCTGGTCGGTGTGCAGGTTCGGCTCCATACTCTGGCCCTCAACCCGGGTTGCCTGGCCGACAAAGAGGTTGATCAGCAGGGCAATAAGGATGGCCGGCAGAACCGTCTCCAGCGCCTGGCGCAGCAGGTAGACCAGCCGCCGGCCCGATCCATCTTCCCTGGCAGGGGGCAGGTTCAGTTCATCGTCCATAGATCCCCTTGTGTCCCTGGTGGTATCTATCTCGACAATGTTACATTAACGTAAATGGCGGTCAAGGAGGACCTCACCCCATCCCCCAACCCCCATATGCGTCAAGTTAAGCGACTCAAGTCGCACCTCAGGGGCCTGCGGCCAGGCGTCCACGCCGGTGGACGCCTCCGTCCGCGCAAGCGGACGGCCGGGTAGCCGAAGGCAATGCCTTCGGCTACCCGGTGCGATTTCCAAAAAGGTGTGCAGGCCGGCTGTCAGCGATTGCGGCGTGGTGGGCGTGAGCTGCGGGAGGCAAGCTCTCCGATTCGCACCCCGCGTGCCGGCCCACTCCCCCCCCGGCCGTTCCGCGTCGCGGCAGGCGGGGCCCCCTGGCGGTCTCGCGCCCGGGCTT
Organism: Anaerolineae bacterium; assembly: GCA_034434895.1. Classification (GTDB taxonomy): domain Bacteria; phylum Chloroflexota; class Anaerolineae; order JAAYZQ01; family JAAYZQ01; genus DAOTXL01. The sequence goes on along the minus strand of DAOTYI010000135.1, from coordinate 7,671 downwards.
CCTCCACCGTCCAGCCCTCCAACACCGCCTGGCGCGACAGCCGGATCTTGCCCGTCTCGGCATCTATATCTATGACCATAACCATGATCTCGTCGCCGACGCGCACCACCTCTTCAACCGACGGGGCGCGGTAGTCGGCCAGTTGGGAGATGTGGACCATGCCATCCACGCCGGGCAGGATCTCCACAAAGGCGCCGTAGCTTTCGGTACGGACCACCTTGCCCACATAGATTTTGCCGATCTGGGCTTCCTCGGTCAGGGCTTCGATCATCTCGATGGCCTTCTCGGCCCCCGGCCCCTCGGTAGCGGCGATATACACGGTGCCGTCATCCTCGATGTCAATGTCCACGTCACATTCTTCCTGGATCTTGCGGATCATCTTGCCGCCGGGGCCGATGACCTTGCCGATCTTGTCGGGGTCAACGTGGATGGTGGTGATGCGCGGCGCGTATGGCGACATCTGCGGCCGGGGAGCCTCGATCGTCTCAGCCATCTTGTCCAGGATATAGAGGCGACCGGTCCGCGCCTGGGCCAGGGCCTGCGACAGAATCTCGTAGCTCAAGCCCTTGATCTTGATGTCCATCTGCAGGGCGGTGATCCCCTGGCGTGTGCCCGCCACTTTAAAGTCCATGTCGCCCAGGTGATCTTCCAGCCCCTGAATGTCGCTCAGGATCGCATACCGGCCGTCCTCCGAGATCAGCCCCATGGCGATGCCGGCCACCGGCCTGCTGATCGGCACCCCGGCGTCCATCAGCGCCAGGCTGCTGCCGCACACCGAGGCCATGGAGGTCGAACCGTTGGAGGACAGCACCTCCGAGACAACGCGGATGGTGTAGGGGAATTCCTCTTCGGGGGGCACCACGGCCAGCAGCGCCGTCTCGGCCAGCGCCCCATGGCCGATCTCCCGGCGGCGGGGGCCGCGCATGGGCCACGTCTCCCCGGTGCTAAAGGGCGGGAAGTTGTAGTGATGCAGATAGCGTTTGTCCTCTTCGGGCCGCAGTGTGTCCAATTCCTGCTTCTCACGGGGGGTGCCCAGGGTGGCGATGCTCACCACCTGGGTCTCGCCGCGCATGAACAGGCCCGAGCCATGAGCGCGGGGCAAAAAGCCCACCATGCTCCAGATGGGGCGGATTTCGTCGGGACGACGGCCGTCAGCCCGCTGACCCTTTTCCAGGATCAGCCTGCGGGTCTCGGCCTTGAGCACCTCCTCGAACACCGCCTTGACATCTTCGGGGTTGATCGTCTCATCGCCGACAAAGGAGCCGATGATCTCGTTCTCCAACGCCTCGGTCGCCTGGGCGCGCTCTTGCTTGTTCATCGGCCGGGCTACCAGTTCGGCCACCCGGCTGCCGATGCGCTGCACAATGCGCTCCCGGTCCCGTTCCTCGATGGTCACGACCGGGTAGTCGAGGTTCTTGGGCCGGCCAACCTCCTGGCGCATCTGCTTCTGCACCGCGATCAGCGGTTGAATCGCCTCGTGCCCCACCCGCAGGGCCTGAAGGATGACCTCCTCGTGCACCTCCCTGGCCCCGGCTTCCACCATCAGGATGGCATCCTCGGTGCCGGCCATGCGCAGGTCCAGGAGGCTTTCCTCCATCTGCTCGGCGGTGGGGTTGATGACAAACTCGTCCTCGATCAACCCCACCCGGCAGGCGCCGATCGGCCCTTCAAAGGGGATGTCGGAGATCATCAGCGCCGCCGAGGCGCCGACGATGGCCGGGATATCCAGGTAGTTTTGGGAGTCGGATGACAGGGCGGTGGCGATGATCTGGACCTCATTGCGATAGTCCTTGGGGAAGAGGGGGCGCAATGGGCGATCAATCAACCGGGCCGTCAGGATGGCCGACTCGCTGGGGCGCCCTTCCCGCCGGAAGAAACTGCCGGGGATACGTCCGGCGGCATAAAGGCGCTCCTCGAAATCCACGGTGAGGGGGAAGAAATCGGTATCCTCCTTGGGCGCTTTTGAGGCTGTGGCCGTACACAACACGACCGAGTCGCCCAACCGGACCAGAACGGCCCCGCCGGCCTGCATCGCTAACAGGCCGGTCTCCAGGGTAAAGGTTTTGTCGCCGACCTGGGCGACATACGTTTTGCCAATATTCACTTTTTCCTCCAAAATCTATGCAGGGAGGCAGGGTCCAGGGACTGGGAACTGGGTCCTGGCGCAAATCCAGGCTCAGGGCACACTCCCCAATTCCTGACACCCGCCTCCCCTGAAGTAGGGCAACTGCTCGCAGTTACCCTCCAAATTCTTTAGCGACGCAACCCAAGTCGCTCGACGATCCGGCGATAACGCTCTGCGTCTTTGTTCTTGAGATATTCCAGGTGTCTGCGCCGCTGGCCGACCAGTTTGTACAGGCCGCGGCGGGAGTGATCGTCGTTCCTGTGCAGCTTCAGGTGCTCTGTGAGCTGGTTGATCCTGGTCGTCAGCAGGGCAATCTGAACCTCCGGTGAACCGGTGTCGCCGGGGTGCATGTTATACCGCTCAATGATCTCCGTCTTTTCCGTTTTCGTCAGCGCCACAACCCGATCCTTTCTCAATACTCTGATTCTCTGATCGGCAGAGAGGCCAGGCTCATGCCTGCCTGATTCACAAAGATTATAGCACAAGATGGCCGGGTGTGCAAATGGAACCCGTCATCCGGCAAAAAATGGTTTCCATTGCCCGGCGGGGGTCTGTGACCATTGGCATCAAGTTAAAGCGCAGGCGGACGGAGGCATCCACGCCGGTGGATGCCCTGCCGCAGGCCCCTGAGGTGCGACTTGGTCGCTTAGCTTGATGCGTATGGACGAGAGGCCTTGCCGGAGCAGGAAAGTGCCAGGCCCGCTCCACGATTTGACACAGCTTTAAGGCGTGTGCTATACTTTTTGCAGCGCCTGCTCCAGCTCCATGCCAGCAAATTCCAGGGCGACATCAGGGACAACGTCGGAGGAGAGGTTGATCCCGCACCGGGACCTACAGATACTGCAATCCTTTGACAGCCATGGCCGCGTCACGGTGAGCGCCTATCTGCCTCTGGACACCCCCCAGCGGCGCGAGTCGGCCTATGCCGATTTTATGCAGGAGATGCACAAACACCTGGAGGCCTGCCACCACCAGCCCGAATGCCAGGAGGCCATCAAAGAGGATATGGAGATCGTCGGGCTGTATCTCAAGACCAACGGCCATCGCCACCAGGGGGGGGTGGCGATCTTTTCCTGCGCGGCCGAGCTGTTTTGGCGGGCCTATGCGCTGCCCGTCCCGCCCGCCACCCGCGTAGAGGTCGGCGAAAAGTTCTGCCTGGAGCCGCTGCTCAAGGGGATGGCATAACCAGCTATCCACCTCGCCTTCTGTTTTTCACAGGTTCCGCGAGCGGATCATGGAGATCAGCAACCAGGCTCCGGCGGCCACCGCCCCCAGGAAAGAGATCTGGGCCACCGGAATGCCCAGGCCCAGCACGGGCAGGTGCCACGACTCTTTGCCTCCCAGCAGGATCAGCGCCGAGCCAACGATGAGCGCCGCCACCACCACGCTGAAGGCGATGCGGTTGACCATGTTGTTCAACCGGGCAATGAGCAGCTCCAGGCGGCGCAGGTCCACCCCTACGGTCAGCTCTCCCTCTTCCAGCCGGTCCCACAGATCGTCCAGGCGGCGGGGAAAAGCCTGAGCCAGGTCCACCGCCTGACGCACGGCGCGCAGCGCCCGTCGCCCGGCCATGAGGGGAGACAGCCGCTCCTGGATCAACCGCTCGGCAAAGGGGCGCACAGCCTCTACCACCACAAAGCCGGGGTCCAGGGCCAAGCCGGTACCCTCCAGGGTGATAAGGGTGCGGGCCAGGAGCGCCAGGTCGCCGGGGAGATAGACCTTGTGCTTGTAGGCCGTGGTAAAGATCTCGGCCAACATCTCACCCAGCCGGACCTCTTCCAGCGCCACGCCCCAGTAATGCACCACAAGCCGTTGCAGGTCGCGCTCCATCGCCTCCAGGGAGGGCCGGCCCCGCGTGGCCCCCATCTTGACCAGGGTGCGGGCGATGCCCCCCGCATCCTGGTCCAACAATTGCAAAAACAGGTCGCCCAACAGGTCCTTCTGAGCCGGGGTGAGATAGCCTGCCGTGCCGAAATCCATAAATCCGATCTGAGTGCCGATGACCATCAGGTTGGCCGGGTGGGGATCGGCGTGGTAAAAACCGTCCACAAAGATCTGCTTGAGATAGGCCTCGAGGGTGGTGCGGGCGATGGAGGACAGGTCATAGCCTGCCTGCCGCAGCCGCTCCAGATCGTTAAACTGGATGCCATCGAGGCGCTCCAGGGTGATGACCCGCCGCGTGGTCAGGTTCCAATAGACGTGAGGGATCCGAAAGCGGGCATCACCCTGGAGGTTGGTCCGCAGCCGCTCGGCGTTGCGGCCTTCGATCTTGTAGTCCAGCTCTTCCCGCAGCGAGAGAGCCAGCTCCTGGGCGATGCCCAACACATTATAGTCGCGCATCATCTCAGACCGTTTTTCGAGAAAGCGGGCCTGGCGCAACAAGAGGTCCAGATCGGCTTCAACCACCTGTTCGATGCCCGGCCGCTGAACCTTGACCACCACCGCCTGCCCGTCAGGCAGGGTGGCGCGATGCACCTGTCCGATGGAAGCGGCGGCAATGGGGGTGTCGTCAAAGGTGGCAAACAGCTCCCCCACCGGCGCGCCCAGCTCCTGTTCAATGGTCTGGCGGATGGCCGTCGCCGGCACCGGTGGCGCGGCGTCGAGCAACCTGGACAGTTCTTCGATATACTCGCGGGGCAGCAGATCGGCCCGCCCGCTGAGGAGCTGACCCAGCTTGATGTAGGTCGCCCCCAGCTCTTCCAGAGTGCGCCGTAGCCGCTGGGGCATGGTCAGCCGGCTCACCTCCCGGTCGGCGTGGAGCCGTCGCCGCCGCCAGAAGCGGGGCACGAAACGGTCGAGGGCCAGTTGTTCCACCAGAAAGCCCAGGCCGTTTCGCACCAGCACCTCGATGATCCACCGCACCCGGCCGATCTCGGCCAGGCGACGACGAAACGACAAGAAGGGCATCGCTTCTCCTTCCCATCCCGGGGCCATTGGTCCCATTATACCCCAGATGACCGCCTTCGACAAGCCGGCCCTCGCCGGGCTTTCGAAGCAGAAGAGCCGGGCACCCCACCCGCCCTGGCGGGGGTCACAGACCCCCGCCAAGCACCCGCTACCCTCCCGCAGGTTAGAAAGTGGCTGGCAACAGGGCAGGCAGCTCATTGCAGCGCACTTCCATGCGGAGATTGCGCCCAAACCTGCGGGAGGGTAGGCAGTTACATGTCCTGAAATGCTGTTGCCCTCAACCCCGATCGCTGGTATAATTGGGGGGAGGGTACCGGGCGATGGATTATGATGTGATTGTCGTCGGCGCCGGGCACGCCGGCTGTGAAGCCGCCCTGGCCGCAGCGCGCATGGGAGCCCAGACGCTGCTGCTGACCATGAACCTGGACCTGGTGGCCCAGATGCCGTGCAACCCCAGCATCGGCGGGCCGGGGAAAGGCCACCTGGTGCGCGAGATTGACGCCCTGGGCGGCGAGATGGCCCGCGCCACCGACGCCACCTTCATCCAGATCCGCCTGTTGAACCAGAGCAAAGGGCCGGCGGTCTGGGCGTTGCGCGCCCAGGCTGACAAACGGCGCTATTCGCTCTATATGAAACACACCCTGGAGACGACGCCCAACCTGCACCTCAAGCAGGCCCTGGTCGAGCGGCTGCTGGTCCAGGGCGACCGGGTGCAGGGGGTCATCACCCACACCGGGCGTCAGTATCGGGGTCGGACCGTGGTGTTGACCACCGGCACCTTTCTGGCCGGGCGCATCCTCAGCGGTGAGCAGAGCTGGCCGGCCGGACGCGCCGGTGAGTTCCCGGCCACAGGGCTGGCAGCCTGCCTGCGCGAGTTGGGCTTCCCCCTGATCCGCCTGCAAACCAATACCCCGCCGCGCATTGACGCCCGGACCATTGATTTCACCCTGACCGAGGTACAACCTGGCAGTGATGTTCCTCTTCAATTTCAGAAGCAGGGGATAGGGGATAAGGGGCAGGGGATCCCCGAGTTCTTGCTGACCCCACCCAATCCGGTCTATCCGGCCGCGCAGTTGGACGGCTGGCGGCCTCAATTGCCCTGCTACTCGGTCTATACCACCGCCGAGACGCTGCGGGTGGTGCGCGACAACCTGCACCGCTCCCCCATTGCGCCGGGGGCGCTGGAAGCTGCCGGGCCCCGCTACTGTCCCAGCTTCGAGGAGAAGGTGGTGCGCTTTCCCCACAAAGAGCGCCACCAGCTCTTCCTGGAGCCGGAGGGCTGGCACAGCGGCGAGGTATATGTCCAGGGCTTTTTCACCGGCATGCCGGAAGAGGTGCAGCTGGCCATGCTCCACTCCATCCCGGCCACGCGCCAGGCGGAGATCATGCGCCCCGGTTATGCCATCGAGTATGACAGTGTGCCCTGCCGGGAGGTGAGCGCCTCGCTGGAGACCAGGCGGATCGAGGGGCTGTTTCACGCCGGCCAGATCAACGGCACCAGCGGCTATGAGGAGGCTGCCGCTCAGGGGATCATCGCCGGGATCAATGCTGCGCTCAAAGCACAGGGCCGGCCACCGGTCATCCTGCGCCGTGACCAGGCCTATATCGGCGTGCTGATTGACGATCTGGTGACCAGGGAGATTGACGAACCATACCGCATCCTGACCGGCCGGGCCGAATACCGCCTGCTGCTCCGCCAGGACAATGCCGACCTGCGCCTGGCCGAGATCGGCTATCAGGTCGGGTTGCTGCCCCGCGAACGCTATCAGGCGGTCGAAACCAGACGCCGCGCCATCGAGGCCGAATTGGCCCGCCTGCGGGCCACCTGGCTTCGCCCTGGCGATCAAGAGATCAACGACCGCCTGGCCCAGGCCGGCCTGCCCCCTCTGAATGACGGCGTCAACGCCCTGCAATTCCTGCGCCGGCCGGAGGTGGACTATCGCCTGTTGGCCAGGCTTGTCCCGCCACCGGAGCCACTACCGCCTGATGTGGCCGAACAGGTGGAGATTGAAGCCAAATATGCCGGGTACATCGAAAAGCAGCAGATGGAGGTCGCCCGCTTCCGCCGTCTGGAGGAGCGCCGCATCCCGCCAGACCTGGACTATCGGGCCCTGCGCGGCCTGCGCGCCGAAGCTCAGGAAAAGCTGGCTGCCGTCCGCCCGGCCACCGTCGGCCAGGCAGCGCGGCTGGCCGGGGTCAATCCGGCAGACATCTCGGTTCTGCTGGTCCATCTCAAGCGGCTGGAGGGAGCCGGGTAGCGATGGCCGGGCCATGTCCCCACCTGGGCTTGCAGGGCGATCGGCGGCAACTGCTCCTGGTGCCGAGCTCCCGCCATCGCTGCTACCTGCGGGGCCAGGGCGAACGGATCGGGAGCGCCTACCAGGCCGAAATCTGCCTGACCCCGGCATACCGGCGCTGTCCACGGCTGAGACACCCGCGCCGCCCCATTACCCTCATCGAGCTGGTGGTGATGAGCCTGAGCATCAGCATCGTCCTGAGCGTTCTCTTTGTCGGCTATGCGATTTTCTATCGGCTGCGGGTGGGACCGGGCATGGAAGCGGCCCCGGCCGTCGCCAGGGAGCTGGAACTGCCCACTCTCCCCGCCACCCCAATCCTGACGGCTGGGTTCACCCCCATTC
>DAOTYI010000134.1:0-1521 GCA_034434895.1 Anaerolineae bacterium | reverse complement strand
CGCCGTCCCACAGGAGCCAGATGGCTACCGGCAACACCGCCTGCCCGGCCAGTTGGGCGAAGCGTCCCCAGTTGACGTAGTAGGCCGGCATCGGGGAGAGCATCCCGGCGACCAGCACCGCCCCGACTCCGGCCCAGCGGTTGCCCCGCGCCAGGCGCACGGCCAGCGGGTAGAGGGTGAGAACGGCCAGCCCGTTGATCAGTTGGCCGGTCAGCATGGTGGCTCGGGCGACCTCCGAGACAGTCATCCAGGAAAAAAGGGCGACTGCGGCGGGAAAACCGAAGTGGACGGTCAGACCCCGGTAGGGGGTATACGGCTCCCACGAATCAAACAACCCACCGTTGTCCACCAACAACTGGGCGATAACCGCATGCTGGTAGGAGTCCCCCCACATCGGGGCGCCCAGCGTGCGCACGACCAGGAGCCGCACACCGAAGACCATGGCCAGGATGACCCCCAGGGCCAGGTCGGGCCAGAGGACATCGGAGCGAACCCAGGCCCGCAGCGCCGCCCACCCCTGGCGGGGCCGCCAGCGCCGGTAGCGCCAGGCCAGCGCGGCCAGCCCCAGCACCACCGGCCCCCAGGCATACAGCGGCCCCAGATGCAGGTCCACCAGGTCGGTCCAGAGGAAGAGCAGGGGGTAAAGGGCCAGGCTGACACCGCAGGCCAACGCCAACTTCTCTGCCCGGCCCAAGCCGGCAGTACGGCCATAATGAACTGGCAACAACCATGCCAACAACAGCCAGCCAGGCACTATGAACAATAACCCTGCTACAGTTAGCAACCCGATTCCATTCAACATCATCCTGGCCAGGTCAAGAACTATGGCCTTCGGCACATACACCAGGCGAAAGCGACTCTGAACATCAAGTGGCCGATGGGACCGGTAGGCTGCACCATCGGGGTAGGTATCCCCGCCAGCCGATGCTATTGTGACACCAGGCTGAGCTGCCTCAAGAAAAGCATAGTAGTATCGTCCGTGTGAATCCTGACGATAAGGGATTGTAAAGCGATAAAATCTGGAAACGCCTCCAGCAGGCAATCGAAGAGAGGCTGTCGCTATTTCTTCGGTTGCGCCTGGGTTGGGTAGCAGATGCAGGGTGACGGTCACGGGGATATCGGTTGCCGGCCGCAAAAAGAACTCCACCCCTGCCAGGCCGCCATGCCGGGCGACAAAGGTCTGACCCACCGGCTGGCCTGGCTTCAGTTCCATTTCGACCTCACCGCCTGGTTGATCGGCATCTACCAACCTGCCCTTTGAGAACGAACAGCCGCTCAAAGCCAACAATATCAGGCCGGTCAATAGCCACCATCCCCCACGGTTCACTGCTTACCCCTTCGGTCCTGTCAGGACGGCGGTGCCCCCCAATACCAGCACCCGGCGCCCCCGATAAGCACTCTCCAGATCGGGCATTAATCCACCCGGCGGTGCTGGACCACAATCAGGTCGGCCAGCAACCCCATCATGCCGATCAGAAAGGCGGTAACCAGGATGATCACGTCCGATTCGCGGATGTTATG
>DAOTYI010000133.1:0-4308 GCA_034434895.1 Anaerolineae bacterium | reverse complement strand
ACGCAGCAGGGCGCTTACCTCATCATGCTCTGCCAGAGGACACAGCCCATACCCATCCTGTTGGGGGCTGAGGTGAACGATGAAAGGCGGACGGTGGTACAGCCCCTCCTGCTGTCGGGGGGCAGAGGGCCGGCTGAGGGTAGAGAGGAGAACAGACTGAGGTTGAATGAGCGTCCCGATCAAGGCGGCGACCAGGGCATCCATCCTGAGCTCATCGCCTTCTGCGCGCAGATACCCTTTATGCACCAGGCTGCTCCGGGCCGATTGCATGGCCTGCTGAATCTCTTCGGTCAGCCAGCCGGGGAAGGGGTCGGGAACGCCGATCAGGGTCTTGCCCCCCAACAGCGAGGCCAGGGTAAAGAGTTCCGGCGGAGAGAGCAGGATCGAGGTTTCAAAAGAAAGACTCATGGCTATCCTCTCATCCATGATGGTCCGTGTCCCAGGCGAGAGCAACAAGTCCTGTTACTAATACTTCAACCGTCTCCTTTTCGTCCTTCGTGGTAACTTCCTGTCCCAGGTGATCTATGCCAAACTCCTCAAGGGTGCCAGGACTCAAAGGACAAGAGGGGGCGAGGCACCGCCTCACCTGTTCAATCTTGTGCCTGTGCTGCACATCTTTGGGTCCTGGAGGTGAATTGTTAATCAACCTCTCAATATGCCTGGTCCGCTGATGGAATCATGGAGATATTACCATTCTACCAGATGATGGGAATCTTGTCAACCCGACCTGAACGAGCATGAAGGCCCTGTCAAAGCCGTGACCTGTCATTGCGAGAATTTTATAGGACACGGATGATTGAAGGTAAAATCCGTGTTGATCCGTCTCATCCGTGTTTATCCGTGTCCCATAAAGGCACCAGGACACAAAGAATGACCAGGAAATCTTTGCCTTTTACGGCCTTCCAGCCTTGACCTGGACACCCTGTTCCAGATGGATGCCGGATTGACTTCTGTGCCAGAGCATGGTACACTGTGCCCCGTCGGGGAGCCTGTCTGAAAGATAGAAGGAGAAATAGCCATGTTTATTGCCAAAGATTATGACCTGCACCTGGAGGCGCCGGCCTGTGAACCTGGCGCCGAGTATTGGAATGCCACAGCCCGCTTTGAGGAGGAGATCAGCGCCGTCTTTCCCTACCTGAACGCTCAGTGGAAGGATGCCATTTATAACCCCGCTGCCGGGCAGATCACCTTCCGCTTTGAAGACCATGCCGTGGCCCTGAAACCACACGAGATCACCATCAGCAACCTGCCGGACCGCGACACGGCGACCATTCAACTGGAAAAGATCATCGCCGCCATCAACCGCATCTGGATGGATCGTGAGAATCTGACGCCGCTGCACACGGCCCGCAGGCGCCTGGTGGCGATGGAAATCTACAGGCTCCTGCCCCAGACCAACTGCAAGGCGTGCGGCCGGCCTTCCTGCTTTGTTTTTGCCGGCCAGCTTACCGTTGGCGAAGCAGAAGCGAAGGAGTGCATCCCTCTGTTTGATGAGCCTCAGCATGCCGAAAAGCGCCAGGCGTTGCTGAATATGCTCGCCGAGGCGGTCAGGAGGTAGGGAGCAGGAGGCAGGAGGCAGGTGAAGTCGGTTCATGTTGACTTGGAACCGGTGGGGCGGCGGGGCGAGTGCCCCTCTGGACAATCGTTGCTGGATTGCGCCCGTCATCTGGGTGTGGAACTGGTCAGCCCGTGTGGTGGAGCGGGAAGTTGTGGCCGCTGCCGGGTGCAGGTTCTGGATGGGGAGGTGTCAGAACCGGGAGCGGGTGAGAGTGCGCACCTCAGTCCCACAGAGCTGACCCAGGGCTACCGCCTGGCCTGCCTGGCCATCCCTTTGGGCCGGTGTCGGGTGCGGGTCCCCCCCGAATCGCTCACCACCCCACAGCGCACCCAGGTTGAGGGGGTAGAGGTGCCTGTCAGCCTCGACCCGCCGGTCAAAACATACCGGCTCACACTCCCTGTCCCCTCGCTGGACGACCTGCGCGCCGATGCCGGGCGGCTTCTGGAGGCGCTGGAGCAGCAACACGGGATCCGGGTGAGCCGGGTGGACCTGACTGTCTTGCGTGACCTCTCGCCCTGGTTGAGGAGCCAGGAGTGGCAGGTTCACGTGGTGGTGCGCGATGGAGAGATCGTAGCCCTGCTCCCCCCGCCGGCTCACCCCCTGGGCCTGGCGGTGGACCTGGGCACGACCAAGATCGCCATCTACGGGATTGACCTGGAAACCGGGAAAACGCTGGCAACGGAGGGGGTGATGAACCCCCAGATCGCCTGCGGCGAGGATGTCATCACCCGCATCGCCTTTGCCCAGCGAGGCCCGGCTGAGGCCCTGCGCCTGCAAACGATGGTCACCGATCTGTTGAACGAGACAGCCGCCAGGATGTGCGCTCAGATCGGCGCCGAACCGGCCCAGATCGTCGAGATGGTGGTTGTGGGCAACACGGCCATGCATCACCTCTTTTTGCGGCTGCCGGTCCAGCAACTGGCGACCGCTCCCTATGTCCCGGCCGTCACCTCGGCGTTGGACATCAAGGCCCGCGACCTGGGGCTCCAGATCGCACCGGGGGCCTATGTCCATCTGCTGCCCAACATCGCCGGCTATGTGGGGGCCGACCATGTGGCCATGTTGCTGGCCACCGAAATCGCCCAGGCGGAAGGGGTGGTGCTGGCCCTGGACATCGGCACCAATACCGAGGTCTGCCTGTCCAATCGGGGCAGGTTGACCAGCCTCTCCTGTGCTTCCGGCCCGGCTTTTGAAGGGGCCCACATCAGGTATGGGATGCGGGCAGCGAACGGCGCCATCGAGCATCTGCGGCTGGTCGGCGACCGGATCGAGTATCAGACCATCGGCGGCGTGCCGGCAGTGGGATTGTGCGGCTCGGGCATCCTGGATACGCTGGCTCAGCTTGTCCAGGCCGGGGTGGTTGACGGCCGGGGCAGGATGGGCCTCCACCCCCGGGTGCACGATGATGGCCGCATCCGCGAATTTATCCTGGTCGAACAGGAGGGCAACCGCCCGGCCATCACCTTTACCCAAAAAGATGTACGCGAGTTGCAACTGGCCAAAGGTGCCATCCGCACCGGTATTGAGGTGCTTTTGAGGAAAAACGGACTGGCTGCCGACGACATTGACCGGGTGATCGTTGCCGGCGCCTTTGGCACCTACCTGGACCTGGCCAGTGCGCGGGCAATCGGCCTGTTGCCCGCGTTGCCGCCGGATCGCTTCCGCCAGGTTGGCAATGCAGCCGGCATGGGAGCCAGACTGGCTCTGCTATCTCGAACCCGGCGTGCTGAAGCGCAGGCCATAGCCGGTCGGGTGCACTATATCGAGCTGGCTGCCGATCCTCAGTTCAGCCAGATCTTTGCCTGGGCCATGAGCCTGAAGCCGTCCACTATTATGTCAACTTGAATCGCCTGGCCTGCTGAACAGCCCGGCGCGGTAGGCACGGGTGTAGCCGAGACAATGGGGATCGTGCCCCAGCACCAGCCGGGCAGCGGCCAGCGTTGCCCTCATCTCCCGATCGAGCGGGTCAAGAATGGCGCTGTCCAGCCCGGCGGCCAGCGCCAGCGTCAGAAAAGCCCGGTTGACATACGACCGCGCCGGCAGCCCGAAGGAGATATTGCTCAGGCCAAGGGTCAGGTGCGCGTCGGGGAACTCGTTGCGGATGGCCCGCATCGTGTCCAGCGTGATCAGGGCGCTCCTGGTGTTGGTGGCCAGAGTCATAGCCAGCGGATCGAGATAGACCCGGTCGTCGGGCACGCCGGCAGCGCGGGTGGCAGCTATCAGATGGCGCGCCACCTCCAGGCGCTGTTCGCACCTCTCCGGAATCCCTTTGTCATCCATAGCCAGAGCGATGACCGGGCAGCCATGCTCTGCCACCAACGGCAAGATCTCCTCCAGCCGCTTCGGCTCACCGCTGATCGAGTTGATCATCGGCGTCTGAGCGACCACCTTCAGGGCAGCCGCCAGGGCCAGCGGGTTGGCGCTATCCAGACAAAGTGGCACCTGCACCACAGGCTGGACGACCTCCACCAGCCAGATCAGATCGTCCACCTCTCTGTCTGGATGGGTGCCGGCATTGACATCCAGCCAGGCTGCACCGGCCTGGGCCTGTTTGATGGCCAGGTCCTGGATAAAGGCCCCATCCCGCTCCTCAATGGCCTGGGCCACGCGCCGGCGCGTGCCGTTTATTTTCTCACCGATAATCTTCATCCTCTCCCTCCTGGGTGGCCGACGGCATTGCCGTCGGCTACCCAATGCTCCAAGCCGTCGGCTACCCAATGCTCCAAGCCGTCGGCTACCCAATGCTCCAA
>DAOTYI010000132.1:0-2366 GCA_034434895.1 Anaerolineae bacterium | reverse complement strand
ATACCACCCCTGCCCCCCCTCGCAATAGAATCCCTGCCCACAAATCCTGGAATCTGTTCCAATGCCTCCTCCCCCCTTCTGTGATACCATCAAGACAGCTATTCGCCAAAATAATGCCCGAACTTTTCGCGCAGGAAATAATAGCTCAGCCGCTGATCGTCTGGCAGTTCCCAGACATTGCGGCACACATCCAGAATAACTGTCTTGTGAGCATGGACCGTTTTCACCGTCACGCACAACTGCTCGGCCACCTCCTGCAGGGTGCAGCCGGCAGCCAGTGCCTGCAACACCTCCCTCTGGCGCGGCGTCAATTGCTCCACCACCGCCCGACACCGCGCCCGCTCGCCCTGATCCAACCAGCGGGTCTGAGCGGAAATCACCTGCGCTGGCGTCGCCTGGGCCAACACCCGCAAGGCCGGAAAATAGGCCCCCCACGGCACTATCGGCACCTGGATCAGCCGCACCCCATCCTCCGGCCGCGCGTGCATGATGGCGCCGTTGCGAGCCCGCTCCAGAAAAGCAGCCGGCGTGTACATGTGCCACAGCCGATCATGGTGATCGAAATGCAACATCGCCGCCGACATGGTCAGCAATGCCAACAGCCGACGTCCACCGGCAATGCAAACATGCAGACGCTCCCCCTGCGCCTTCAGGCCAGCGATCAACTCGTGAACGGCGCTCCAAACCGCCTCGGCTGCCCCCTCGTCAGTAATGTCCTCCAGCCGCTCTGCGCCCCGGCGAACAGGAAAAAAGCGCAATCGGCAAACCTGCCCTCCATAGCAATCATCGACGAACTCGGCGGCCAGTTTGACCAAAGCCTGCCCCACCAGCGGATCATCCCGGGGAGAAAGGTGAATGACGATCACCTCGTGAATGACCTGGCCCCGCTCCAGGAGCTCGTCCAGGGCAAAGGTCACAATCTGCGGCCCCCCCCGCCATGGTGGCTACCAGCGTGCCAGGTGTCGCTCTTGGCATCATTCCTCCCCCCAGGCAAAAGTTCTGGCCGCTGTCGCCCGCGCCTCTCGCATTACGGAGAACGAGCCATGGTCATAAAGCTCTTTCCGGCTGTATTGATCGGAGGCCCGCCCAACAGCGGCAAATCGGTCCTGGCTTATAACGTCAGCCAAACGCTGCGAGAACGAGGCGTCCAACACTATGTCCTGAGAGCCACCCCCGACGGCGAAGGGGATTGGACCAGCGAAGCCGACCAGTCCCTGGTGCGCACAATCCTGGTCCCCAGAGCCTGGACGCCCGCCTTTGTAGAGCACATCTGTCAGAGCCTGGTCCGCCCTCATCTGCCTCTCATTGTAGACATGGGCGGGCGCCCTGCCCCCTGGCAGGAAACGATCCTGGATCATTGCACCCACGCTGTCCTGCTGACGCCAGATGAATCTTCCCGCCTGGCATGGCTGGAGCTCATCGCCCGCCACAACCTGACGCTGCTTGCGGACCTGCACTCGACACTTCAGGGAGTCGAGAGGGTAACAACCGAACAGCCTGTCCTGCAAGGTGTCATCGTCGGCCTGGAGCGAGGCCGCCCGATCAGCGGCCCAGCTTTTCAGGCTCTGGTGGAGCGCTTTGCCCGCCTCTTTGCTTACGACCCTGAGGAGCTGCGCCGCTCTCACCTGAGTTCTGCACCTGTTGAAACGGTCATTGACCTGGATCGCCTGGCACGGGTTCTTGGGGTGCCCCACCGGGCAGAACAGGCCGTCTGGGAACCGCACCACATACCCGACGTATTGGACTATTTGCCCAAAGCGGTCCCTCTGGGCGTTTACGGGAGGGGACCAAACTGGCTCTATACAGCCCTGGCTTTACTGGCCGCGCCGGCTCTCTTTGCCCAATTCGACGCGCGATTGGGCTGGGTAGAGGCCATTCCCCTGCGTGTCGGGTTGCCCGATCCCCACTCTCCTCTCCAAATCCAATCCAGCCTCTCCCCCGATTTCATCCATATCCACGGCTCCTTGCCTGCCACGTACCTGGACTATGGACAGATCAGGACGCTGACCGTGCCGCCTGTGCCCCCACAAGCGGGCATCATCTTGAGCGGCAAGTTGCCCCTCTGGCTCTACACCAGCCTGGCAATCACCTATCGTGCTGCCCCCTGGATCGCTGTCTACCAGCCGTCACTGGAGTGTGCCGTCGTCGTTTGCTCGACCCATCCGGCATATGCTGTCGGCGATTGCATCGACCTGCCAATCAGCCAGCGATAGAGCAACCGCCTCCGCAACAATTATACTACACTTTGCTACCCGGAAGGAAAGCACCTCGGACCGGGTGTTCGTAGTAGAACGCCAGGGTGGGGCACCCCACTGCTCGGCGGGGGTCTGTGACCCCCGCCAGTGGGAGGGCCGCCGGGTCACAGA
>DAOTYI010000131.1:0-2253 GCA_034434895.1 Anaerolineae bacterium | reverse complement strand
GGGCGGAGGGGCGTGGCGGGTGGGGAAGGCGAAGGTGCTGCGGTCTTCAAACTCGCCTGTTTCCGACCATTCCAGCCGGATCAGGCGGGGGGTGAGCAGGGTGAAGCGGGCCTTGCCGCTCACCACCACGCTATCGGGGTGGGCAACCGGCTGACCGCGAAGGCAAAGGCGGTCAAACAGATCGGAGGGGGTGTCTGGTGTCATGCTTCACTCCTCAACCACACCGCCATTGGACCGGGCTGGCGGTTGGCCCAGGCGTAGTAGGGGATGGCAGTCACGTTATGGGCGTAGCCCGGGCTTGAGCCTGGGCTGCGCGATGGCACTGTGCGGTAAAGGCGGCCCTGCCAGCCGTCATCGGGCGGGACCAGGCGGGCCAGGCCGTGCAGGGCAACTACCCCACCCAGCAGCTCAGGGTGGAATTCAGCCGCCAGGCTCTCCCCGGCCGGCAGGAGCAGGTCGCGGAGGTCCAGGCCGGGGTGGTCGGCTCCCTCGACACAGTACAGCAGTGGTCCGCGCTTCAGGGCGACCCGGCCGCTGTTTTCGGCGACGTAGGGGTGGCACTCTATGCGGCAGACCGGCATGGGCAGCTCCAGATGTACGGCATCGCCCGGTCGCCAGTCACGGCGGATTTCGACATAGCGGCCGGGGGTGAGGGGGCCTGGCAGCGGTTGCCCGTTGAGGTCGAGGGAGGCCCCCTCCTCGCACCAGGCAGGAATGCGCAGGAACAGGCTGAAAACCCCCTCCCCTTCGACCTGGATGGTGATGGCGCCGTCCCACGGATAGCGGCTGTGCTGGGCGAGGCAGATGGTTCGGCCATCTGTCCAGGGCATCTGAGCCCTGTTTTCGGCGTAGAGGTGCACCCACACCCCCTCTGACGACAGGCTGTAAAAGTAGCCCGGCAGTGAGGCCAGCAGGCGGGCGATGTTGGGCGGGCAGCAGGCGCAATCGAACCAGGGCTGGCGGCGATGGCTCCCGTCATCCGCCAGGGGGTTGTCGTAAAAGTAGGCCTGGCCGTCCAGTGAAATGCCTGCCAGAAAGGCGTTGTAGAGCGCCGTTTCCATTGCATCGGCGTAGCGAGCCTGGCCCTCCAGCATCAGTAACCGCCAGTTCCACATCACACTGGCGATGGCGGCGCACGTTTCGGCATAGGCGCGCCCGTTGGGCAGCTCATAGTCCTGGCCCAGGGCCTCGCCCTCGTGGCGTGAGCCCAGGCCGCCGCTGAGGTAGGTCTGCCGCGCCGTCAGGTGGGTCCACAGCCGGTCGAGGGCGACGCGCAGGGCCGGCTCCCCCGTCTCGGCATAGAGGTCGGTCGCGCCGGCGCACAGGTAGAGGGCGCGCACGGCATGGCCGACCAGCCGCTCCATCTCGCGGAAGGGGCGATGATCCTGGTAGTACTCCCGGCCACTGATGAGTCCCCGGCCGCGATGGTCCAGGAACTGTTGGGCCTGCCGGCGGTATTTCATCTCGCCGGTTTCACGGCTCAACTCCACCAGGGCCATCTCGATTTCGGGATGGCCGGGGGTGGCCGGGCGCTGAGCAAAGAGGTTGCAAAGATGGTCGGCCAGGCGACGGGCTATCTGGAGCAGCCGGTCATTGCCGGTGGCGCGGTGATGGGCCACTGCTGCCTGGATCAGGTGGCCGGCGCAGTACAGCTCGTGCATGTCGCGCAGGTTGGTCCATCGTTCGGCGGCTCGTTCACGGGCAAAGTAGGTGTTGAGGTAGCCATCAGGCTGTTGGGCGGCAGCGATGAGGCCGATGGCGGTATCGGCCATGTCGCTCAGGTGGGGATCGGGTCCGGTTGCCAGCGTCCAGGCCACAGCCTCCAGCCACTTGTACACGTCCGAGTCGTTGTAGCAGTGGCCCTGGAAGGGGAGGTCGGTCTGGCCGGCAGCGCGGCGAAAGTTGTCCAGGCGGCCGGTTTCCTCCAGGAGGCGGTACTGGGTGGGGAGGGTCACCTGGCGGTTGAGGTTGCGGCGCGGTGCCCAGAAGGGGTCGGTCAGGGTGACGGCGGTCAGAGGCACGGGGCGCAGGCGGGCATAGGGACTGCGGGATGTGTCTACGACAACAGCCATCGGGTTCATCGGATCGTTCATCGGTCAATCACCGGTTTTGATTGTACCACGGGCCGCGCCTGCGTGCAAGTTGGCCTCTGTAGGACAACTGCTCGCAGTTGTCCTACAATTTTGCCGGTTGCCGGTCCTTGTGTTATACTCGGAACCTCTCAGACCTCACCCCTTCCCCCAACCCCCTTCC